>DATIDF010000051.1:0-5024 GCA_035456445.1 Anaeromyxobacter sp. | reverse complement strand
CGACCGAGGTGCTGCGGGGCAGCGTCGCGGTGCTCGGGAACGCCCTGCCACGCAGGCCGCGCCATCGCGCCTACGCGCGGGCCGCGATCTCGCCCGGGCCGCTCGGCGCGCACCTGCAGGTCGAGCACGTGCGCGACCAGTACCTCGACGTGGGCAACGAGGCGAGGCTCCCCGACGCGACGATCCTCGGCGCGGGCGCGTCGATCCGGATCGTGCGCCAGCCGGTCGTCGCGGTCCACCTCGAGGTCGAGAACCTCGGCGACGACCGGACGCTCACCGACGGCTACGGCAACCCACTCCCCGGCCGAACGTGGATGGTCACGCTTCGCGCCGAGCACTCACGACGTGAAAGGACCCGATGAGAACGCTCTCTTCCCTCGCGCTCGCGCTCGTAATGGCGCTCCTCTCCGGCTGTAACAAGGAACTCGTCTGCCCGGTGGGCGAGGTCGACTGCGGCGGCCGCTGCGTGTCGCTCCTCTCGGACGCCGCGAACTGCGGCGCGTGCGGCACCGCCTGCGGCGCGCTCGAGGCGTGCAGCGCCGGCACCTGCGACTGCGCGCCCGGCGTCGCCGTCTGCGACGGCGCCTGCACGGACCTCGCCCGCGACCCCCAGCACTGCGGCGCGTGCGAGACCGCCTGCGGCGCGGCCGACTACTGCACCACGCAGGGCGACGTCACCGCCTGCACGGACGCGTGCCCCTCGGGGTTCACCGCCTGCGCGCGGACGTGCGTCGAGCTCGGGACGGACCGGCTTCATTGCGGCGCCTGCGGGAACGCCTGCGGCGCGGGGGAGTCGTGCCGCGACGGGGGTTGCCGCGCGGACGTCTTCGTCGCCTGCTACGCGACCGGTGACGTGCGGCCGGTGACGCTCGAGCTCGCACCGGCCGGTGCGCCGCGGCTGTCGCGCGGCGCCCCCACCGCGCTTGCGATGGGCTCGGACGTGCTCTACACCGCGAACGGCTTTCCCGCGGGCGTCGGGATCGTACCCATCGACGCCCGCCTCCCCACGAGCCTCACCGTGCTGCCGGGAGACGACCTGCAGTACGTCACGGCGCATGCCGGCGCGGTCCTCGCGTCGAACTCGGGCGTCGGAACGCTCGTCGTGCTCGACGCCGCAGGCGAGGTGCTCGACGAGATCGTTCTCCCGGGCGCCGCCCCGAACCCCCACGGCGTCGCCGTCGCGGGGAGCACGGCGTACGTCGCGCTCTACGGGAACGGACCCCTGGGCGACCAGACGACCCCGACCGGTCAGACGATCGCGAAGGTCGATCTCTCCGGTCTCGCGGAGTGCGCCAAGCCCGCGCTGGCGGCGCCCGCGTGCGGCGCGGGAGGCGCCTGCGCCGCCGGTCGCGAGTGCCGCGACGGCCGCTGCCGCGCGCGCTGCGGCGAGGTGACGGGCACGATCGACGTCCTGGCGGTCCCCGGCAGCTTCGACGCACCCGGCTACCCTTTCCCGAACCAGGTGGCCACTGTCGGAAGCCGCGTGTTCGTGACGCTCTCGAACGCGAAGTTCGCGGACTTCGGCGGCGGCTTCGCCGGCTACTTCGCGCCGGCGGGCAACGGGCGGCTGCTCGTCATCGACACCGCCGCGAACGACGCCACGTCGATCGTCGACCTCGGCCCCGGCTGCAAGAACGCGGGCGACCTCGCCGTGCTCGGCTCGACGGTGTGGGTCGCCTGCGGCTCGTTCTCGTTCGCGACCGAGGCGCCGGGCACGATCGTCCCGGTCGACGTCTCGGGCGCGCCCACGGTGGGCGCTGCCGTCGACGCGACCGCGATCGTGCCAGGGAACCTGGCGTTCTGCGGCGGGCGCGGCTACGTCACCGACCAGAGCTCGGGCAAGGTGCTACCGTTCGATCCCTCTTCGCGTGGCACAGGAACGGCCGTGGAGGTGTGTCCGCTGAACCCGGTGAGCTCCTTCGCCTGGGCCTCCGACATCGCATGCAGCGAGTGATCCGCGCCGCAGCCCTCGCCCTCGCCCTCGCCGCGCTCGCCCCGTCGCGCGCGGCGGCGGACGACCCCTTGCGCCCGACCGGCAAGGGCGTGGCGGAGGGCGGCGCGATCTGGGTGGGGCCGCGCCCGAAGGCGCCGCCCCGCCGGATCGTGGTGCTCGCGCCGAGCCTCACCGACGTGGTCGTCGCGATGGGGCACACCGATCGGCTCGTGGGCGTGACGCGCCTCGACGACTCGCCCGAGGTGAAGGACGTCCCGCGCGTGGGCGGGTTCCTCGACCCGAACCCGGAGGCGGTGCTCGCCCTCTCGCCCGATCTGCTGCTCTGGGTGACGGACGGCGGCGCGGTGGCCGCGGTGCGGCGCATCGCCGAGCTCTCGGCCGCGTCGCGGCGCCCCTTTCCCATCCTCGCCCTCCCGATCGTGAGCGTCGCCGACGTGCTCGCGACGCCGCGCATCGTCGGCGACGCGCTCGGCGATCCCGCGGGCGGCGAGAAGCTCGCGATCGCGCTGCGGGCCGCGGTGGACGACGTGCGCCGCCGCGCGCGGGACGTGAAGAGGAAGCGGGTGCTCTTCGTCGTCGGCCGCGAGCCGCTCGTCGTGGCCGGGCCGAAGAGCTTCCCGGACGAGCTGCTCGCGATCGTCGGCGCGGAGAACGTGGTCCGGGGCGAGCGGCCGTGGCCGGTCTACCCGCTCGAGAAGGCGGTCGCTGACGATCCGGAGCTCGTCGTGGACGGCGCCGCGCGCGAGCCAGCGGAGGGGATCTCGCGCCTCGCCGCGATCCCGGCGGTGCGCCGCGGCCACGTCTTCCGGCTGCCGAACGACGATCTCCTGCGGGCCGGGCCGCGCATGGTCCGCGGCCTCGACGCGCTCTTCCGCGGGATCCATCCGGAGGCGGGCCGATGACGGTCTCCCCCGCGATGCGGGTCATCCTCGCGCTCGCCGCGGGGCTGGTCGCGGTCGCCCTCGCGATCGCCGCCTCCTGCGCGCTCGGCGCGCAGCCGATCTCCCTCTCCGCCGCGCTCGCGGGGCGAGACCCCGACGCGGCGATCCTCGTCGGCCTGCGGCTCCCGCGCGCCGTGCTGGCCGCGCTCGTCGGCTGCGCCCTCGCCGCCGCGGGCACCGCGCTCCAGGCGCTCCTCCGCAACCCGCTCGCCGAGCCGTTCGTGCTCGGCGTCTCCGGGGGCGCGGCGCTCGGGGGCTCCATCGTGCTCGTCGCCGCGGCGTGGCTCGCGCGCGTCGCCGGCGGCGCGGGCGAGGCGCTCGGCGCGGCGCCGCCCGTCGCCGCGGGCGCGGTGATCGGCGCGATCGCCTCGACCGCGCTCGTGTTCGGGCTCGGCCGCGTCGGCGGACGGCTCGTGCCGGAGGCGGCCCTCCTCGTCGGCATCGTCTTCAACGCCTTCGTGGCCGGGGTCATCACGCTCATGAAGATGCTCGTCCCGCCCGAGCAGGCGAGCCGCCTCCTGTACTGGCTGCTCGGCGCCGTCGGCTACGAGTCGCCCGGGACGATCGCGGTCGGGGCGGTGCTCGTCGCCCTCTCCGTCGGGGCGCTCGTCGCGCTCTCCGCGCGCCTCAACGTCCTCACGCTGGGCGACGAGGAGGCGGCTTCCCTCGGCGTCGACGTCCGGCGCGCTCGCGCGGCCGTGTTCTTCGCAGCGAGCGCCGCGACCGGCGCGGCGGTGGCGCTCGCGGGCATGGTCGGGTTCGTCGGCCTCATCGTCCCGCACCTCCTGCGGCGCGTGATCGGCCCCGACCACCGCCTGCTCGTCCCCGCCTCGGCGCTCTTCGGCGCCGCCTTCCTCGTCCTCGCCGACGCGCTCGCTCGCCTCGCTTTCCTGCCGCTCGGCACCGAGCCGCCGGTCGGCGCGGTCACCGCGTTCCTCGGCGGGCCGTTCTTCCTGTGGCTGCTCCGCCGCACCGAGCGCCCGTCGGAGGCGGCGTGAGCGCGCCCGCCTCGCCGGCCCCGCCCGGCCCCATCGTCGAGCTGCGCGGCGCCTCGTTCGCGTACGGCGCGCGCGCAGCGCTCGACGACGTGTCGTTCTC
This sequence comes from Anaeromyxobacter sp., assembly GCA_035456445.1. Lineage (GTDB taxonomy): Bacteria > Myxococcota > Myxococcia > Myxococcales > Anaeromyxobacteraceae > Anaeromyxobacter. The sequence goes on along the minus strand of DATIDF010000051.1, from coordinate 1,031 downwards.
CGCGCGCTCGGGCGAGTTCGTCGGTCTCCTGGGGCCGAACGGCGCCGGCAAGTCGACGCTCATCCGGCTCGTCGCGGGGCTCGCCGCGCCCTCGTCCGGCACGGTCAGGCTCGCCGGGCTCGATCCGCACACCGCGCCGCGCCGCGAGGTCGCGCGGACGTGCGCGCTCGTCCCGCAGGAGCCCCACGTGGGCTGGCCCTTCACGGTCCGCGAGGCGGTGATGATGGGCCGCACGCCGCGCCAGGGCCTGCTCGCCGTGGCGACGCGGCTCGATCACGGCGCCGTCCAGGGCGCGCTCGAGGCGTGCGATCTCCTCCACCTCGCCGACCGGCGGCTCGACGCGCTCTCGGGCGGCGAGCGGCGTCGGGTCTTCTTCGCGCGCGCGCTCGCCCAGGAGCCGCGCGTCCTGCTCCTCGACGAACCCACTGCCTTCCTCGATCTCGCACACCAGGTCGCGGTGATGCGGATGGCCCAGGTCGCTGCCCGCGGCGGACTGTGCGTCGTCGCCGTGCTGCACGACCTGAACCTCGCCGCCGCCGCCTGCGATCGGCTCGTGGTCCTCTCCGCCAGCCGCGTGGTCGCCGAGGGCCGGCCCAGCGACGTCCTCACCGAGGCGCGCGTGCGAGAGGTGTGGGGAGCGCCGGTCTGGCGCGGCGAGAACGGCGCGACGGGGAAGCCGATCGTGCTGCCGACGATGTGACGAGGGCGGTCGCCTTCGCCATCGCGCGCCGAGACCGTCGAGGCCACTGCCGCCATCGAGAATAGGGATGGGGCTATTCGGGCCGGCGCCGAGTCCCTCCCGGCGTGCGCCATCCCCAGAACCCCGCCACGACCGTTGCGGCGAGTAATTCGCTCTCGGCGCTCGCTTTTCCGCAGGACCGCGAACCCCGGGGCGTCCGCAAGCGGCGGCTCCTGCTCGCCCCCAGCTTGAACGACCCCGTTGCCGTTCGCCCTTCGACTGCGCGACGCCGCCACGCGGCGTCGCTACGCTCAGGGTGAACGGACTATCTGAACGCCTGGACCGCGACCCC
>DATIDF010000050.1:0-25205 GCA_035456445.1 Anaeromyxobacter sp. | reverse complement strand
CGCCGCCGTCAGCGTGACCGCCGTCGCGCCCAGGTTCTCGTCGAGGTACGCACGCCGCTTCGTGCCGGGGATGGGCACGATGTCGTCACCCTGCGCGAGCACCCACGCGAGCGCGAGCTGCGACGCCGTCACGCCGCGCGCGCCGGCGAGCTCGCGGACGTGGTCGACGAGCTCGAGGTTCCTCGCGAAGTTCTCGCCCTGGAAGCGCGGGTTGTTCCTGCGGAAGTCGTCCGCCGGCGGGTCGTCGAGCGAGCGGAACCGGCCGGAGAGGAAGCCGCGGCCGAGCGGGCTGTAGGCGACGAAGCCGATGCCGAGCGCGCGCACGGTGGGCAGGATCTCGTCCTCGGGATCGCGGCTCCAGAGCGAGTACTCGGTCTGGAGCGCGCTGATGGGGTGAACCGCGTGCGCGCGCCGGATCGTCGCCGGCGCCGCCTCGGAGAGACCGAGCCAGCGCACCTTGCCCGCCCGCACGAGCTCCGCCATCGCGCCGACGGTGTCCTCGATGGGCACCGTCCGGTCGACGCGGTGCTGGTAGTAGAGATCGATCACGTCGACGCCGAGCCGGCGCAGCGACGCCTCGCAGGCGCTCCGCACGTACTCGGGCTTGCCGTTCACCCCGACCCAGGTCCCGTCCGCGCGCCGCTCGTTTCCGAACTTCGTCGCGATGACCACTCGATCGCGCCGATCGCGGATCGCCCGCCCGACGAGCTCCTCGTTCTTGAACGGACCGTACATGTCCGCGGTGTCGAGCAGATCGATGCCGAGCTCCAGCGCGCGGTGGATCGTGGCGACCGCCTCCGTCTCGTCCGCCGGCCCGTAGAACTCGCTCATCCCCATGCAGCCGAGGCCGATGGCGGAAACGGCGAGCCCCTGCCTTCCCACCCTGCGCTTCTCCATCCCGCCACCTCCGGCTATGGGCGTGCTCGGGATGGCCGTCGCGCGCAACTGCGCGCCGCCGCACGGACCCGTGCTGGCTGGGCCGATTCCCGACCATCTCCCCCGGTGGAGCGACGAGTGGGGCTGGTGGATGCTCCACCGGCGAAGGCGCGAGCGAGCGAAGCCCGGCGAGTGAGGCAGGCGCGCGCGAGAGCCCGCGCCCGGAGCGGCGTCCCCCGGAGCGGGCGCCCGGAGGTCAAAGCCCGCGGATCGGCTGCCCGAAGGTGAACTCGACGAGGTGGCCGTCGGGATCGCGGATCATCGTGACGTATCCGATGTCGCCCCCGCCATCGAATGGCGGCTCGGCGAGGATGCCGAGCCGCTCGCCCTCCGCCGCGATGCGATCGACCTCGGCGCGCGCGTCGCACTGGAACCCGAGGTGGTCGAGCCGGAAGTCGACACGCGTGAGGTACAGCACGAGCACGAACGCGGGCGGCCCCTCGGGCCGCGGCGCCGGCGCGAGCCAGACGGTGTGCCCGCCCGGCCTCCCGTCGCGGACCACCTCCAGCGCGCAGAACCGGCGGTAGAAGGCGATCGAGCGCTCGAGATCCGCGACCTTGACGACGACGTGGGTGAGGCGAACGGCCATGCCGCCAGTATCTCCCGCGAGGCGCGAAAGTCATCGATCCCCGCGTCCCCCTCGGTCCGGACCGCTCCACGACGACGGGTGGCGGCGGGTTATCGTGCCACGCATGCCCGAGCCTCCGACGACCGCGAGCCCTCCCGCCGCCCGCCGCACCGTTCACGTCGGCGACGGCCTCGCGTGGCTCACGGCGGCCGCGCTCCCCGCCGATCACGCGGTCGTCACCTCCCTGCCGGACCTCTCCGAGCTGCCCGCGCTGGGAGAGGACGGCTGGCGGCCCTGGTTCCTGGACGCCGCGGAGCGAGCCTGCCGGGCCGTGGCGGACGAGGCGGTCGCGATCTTCTATCAGACCGACGTGAAGCGGGAAGGCCGCTGGGTGGACAAGGCGTTCCTCGTGGAGCTCGCGGCGGAGCGCGCAGGGAGCGGCCTCCTCTGGCACAAGGTCGTGTGCCGCGTCGCGCCGGGGACCACCACGTTCGGACGGCCGGCCTACGCGCACCTCCTGTGCGTGAGCCGGGCGCTCCGGCTCACCCCCGGCCAGGCTTCGCCCGACGTCCTGCCCGTGGCGGGCGCGATGACCTGGGCGCGGGCGATGCCGCTCGAGGCATGCGCGGCAGCAGCGCGCTTCCTCGTCGCGCACACGCGCTGCCGTACCGTGGTGGACCCGTTCTGCGGGCTCGGATCGATGCTCGCCGTCGCGAACGCGCACGGACTCGACGCGGTTGGCGTCGAGCTGTCGCGAAAGCGCGCGGAGCGGGCGCGCGCGCTCGTGCTGCCCGCGCTCACTCCCCGAGCGTCGCTCGGACGAGCCGGCCGTGCCTCTCGACCTCGGTGACGATGCCGGTGAGGGATCGATGGTGTCGACGTCCTGACGCTCGTCAGCGACCTCGCGCGCGGCGCGGAGGCACGCGAGGAACCGTCGATCCGGTCCGCGATGAGCTTCACGTGCTCGAGGTCACGCGGCCCATCGTCGCCCGGAGCCCGCGCCGGCCCGCCCTCACGATCAGCGCGAGCTTCTCGGCGCGGGAGAGCCGCTTCAAGGCCGCCTCGCGCCTGAGCGCCGCCGAGCGATCCCCAGCGCGTTCCGAGTACACGAGCACCACCGGGAGGCGCGCGCGCGTGTACCGCGCCCCCGCGCCGGCGGCGTGGCGGGCGATCCGGCGCGCCACGTCGTTCGTCGCGCCGGTGTACAGCGAGCCGTCACGGCAGCGGAGCACGTAGACGTGCCAGGCGGTGGCGCGGCGGGGCATGCCCGCCAGCCACTCGCACGACGGCGGCGGCGCGTCAACCACCCGGAACCGCGGCGCGGGACACCGGCGCCGCGCGCGGCCAGGCGGCGAGCACCTCGCGGATGCGGGGCAGCGCCGCCCGCGCCGCGTCCACCCCCGCCGCGATCGCCGCTTCCTTCCGGTCGAAGTCGATGAACCCAACGTCGCCGACGGCCGGGACGAGCGTCACGTCCGCGAGCCCGTGGAGCTCGTCCGCTTCGGCCCGCGCGAAGAGGTTCACGACTCGGAGGATCACCTCGACGAAGTTGGCCGGCGTCGCCTTCGGCTCGAGCGCCGCGAGGTCCACGGCGATCACGACGTCTGCCCCGAGCTGTCGCGCGACGTCCACGGGCAGGTTCCGGACGACGCCGCCGTCGACGAGGAGGCGCCCCTCGTGCCGGACCGGCTCGAGGACGCCGGGGATCGCGCACGACGCGCGCACCGCGCGGGCGACGTCCCCGGTGCGGAGCACCACCCGCTCGCCCGTGTCGAGATCGGTCGCGACCGCCGCGACGGGAACGCGCAACGTCTCGAAGGTGCTCGCGTTCAGGTGCGAGCGCACGAAACGCTCGAGCCGCTCCCCCGTCGCGAGTCCCTCCCCGAAGAGCGCCGGCGCGAGGGAGAAGTCGAAGAAGTCGTCGCGATCGAGGTCGCGCGCCATCCGCTCCAGGGCGTAGCTGTTCGGCTGCCCCGCGTAGATCGCCCCGACGAGGCTCCCGACGCTCGTCCCGACGATGAGCTCGACTGGCACGCGCGCGTCCTCGAGCACGCGGAGCACTCCGACGTGGGCGAACCCGCGCGCACCCCCGCCGCCGAGCACGAGCGCAACGCGCGGCGGGAGGTCGTCGACCGGTGCCGGGGGAACGTCGGGCAGCGGGGGCGCTGCGGTCCGGCACCCGGCGAGCAGCACGAGGACGCACGCCGCGAGGCACTGCGCACCGGGCGAGCGGCGGGCTCCGAGCGAATCCGCGCTCACCTCCCGAGCTCCCGCCCGGGCGCATGCGCCTCGTTCTCCGTGGCCTGTCGCGTTGTCGTCTGGACCCCCCGTCGGCAACGTAGAGCGACGCCAGGGAGGGCTCAAATGGCCGAGAAGGGTCGATCCGGTCGGAAGATCGAGGGCGAGGGCAGCAGGGAGGCGGACCGGCGCTATCGCGAGGGCGTGACGGACCACCTGCGCAAGGGTCACGTGGAGGAGGAGGCCGAGCGCGCGGCGCGCGAGGTCGCGGAGCGGCCGGAGGACTACCGCCGCGCCGAGGAGGAAGGCAAGAAGCGCAGCGCCGGCGATCTGCCGGAAGATTTGGAGCGCTGACGCTTCGGGGACGCGGGCGGGCCGGCAGACATCCCGGCCCGCCCGCTTTCGTCCGTCGCCCGTCCTTCCTAGCGCACGAGCCGCAGCGACGAGGCCGGCTCGAGGATGCCGACGAGGAAGAGGATCCAGAGCAGCGTCCAGCCGACGAGCAGCGCCAGCCCCGCGATCGCGTCGGGCCCGACGCCGGCGGTCGCGCGTCGAGCGGTCGCCGCGCCGTGGGTGACGGCGCTCGCGAGCGCGCTGCCCGCGCGACGCCAGGGGCTGGCCGGCCGCGCCGCGGGGGCCGTGACGATGGGGCCCCAGGTGGGCGATGAAAGGCGGATTCCGGCGCGCGACGTCATCGTGAGATCCTTTCGTGGCCGCGTGAGCCGCGGGTCACGACAAGAGGTATCGATGGCGAGGGCACCGCAGAACGCGCAGGCGAGCGCCGTCCCCGCGCAGGAACGCGCGGGCAAGCTGGACTGGGGAAACCTCCGGTTCTTCCTCGAGCTCGCGCGCTCCGGCAGCCTGTCCCGCGCCGCGCAGCGACTCTCGGTCGACCGGAACACGGTGGCGCGCCGGGTGGCGGCGCTCGAGGAGGAGCTCGGGCTCGCGCTGTTCGAGCGCGGTCCGCAGGGCTGGACGCGAACCCCGGCCGGTGACGAGCTGGCAGCGCTCGCGTCCCAGATCGAGGAGGACGTGCTCGCCCTCGCCCGCCACGTCGACGCGAGGGATCACGCGCTCGCCGGAACCGTGCGGCTCACGACCGCGACGCACCTCTCCGCCCACCTGCTGGTCCCCGCGCTCCCGGCGCTGCGCGAGCGCCACCCGGGGCTCCTCCTCGAGATCGCCGCTGACCAGCGCACGTTCGACCTGAGCCGCCGCGAGGCCGACCTCGCGCTGCGCATGGGGCGGCCCCGCGACGGCGGGCTCGTCACGCGCAAGCTGTCCGACGTCGCGTACGGCCTCTACGCCGCGCGCGACTCCCCCGCCGCGCGGCGCGGCAGCGTAGATCTCGCGGGTGATCCGTTCCTCTCCTTCGACGCCTCGCTCGCGGGGGCACCGCAGGAGCGCTGGCTCGCGCGCGTCGCCCCGGAGCGACACGTCGTCTTCCGGTGCAACAGCACCGCCTCGCTGCACGCGGCGGCTCGGCTCGGGGTGGGGATCGCGGTCCTCCCCTGCTTCGTCGCGGAGGACGACCCGGCGCTGACACGGCTCGAGGGGCCGGAGCCGGTGAAGCACGAGCTCTGGCTGCTCGTGCATGGCGATCTCCGGCGCGCGCCGAGGGTGCGCGCCGTCATCGAGTGGGTCGACGCGCTCGTCGAGGCCGCGCGCCCTGCGCTGTGCGGGCGCTGACCGGCGGCGCGGCCGCCTTCACGTCAGAGCGGGAATGCGAGCCGCACGCCGATCATCGCGGTCGGGTCGAGGTAGCCGACCTCGAGCCCGAACGACACCGAGCGAGAGACGAGGCCGAAGCCGATCGCGGCGTGCAGCTTCAGGGCGTCGTCGTCGTCGAACACGATCCAGGGCCCGGCGAGCCCCTCGACGTAGAGCCGATCCACCCGCACCCGCAGCTTCGCGTCGATGGGCACGCCCACGCGAGACGGCCCGGAGAGCAGCATCGCGCCGAACCGCGCACCCACCGAGACGTGCCGCGCGAGCGGCGTCGCGACCGCGAGCGTGAGCTGGAACTCGCCGACCTCCGGATCGAGCAGGTAGTCCGCCCCGAGGCCGAGCGCTGCCGACGCGGCATCCGCGGGCCGTGCCCAGGCGAGCGCGGCGGCGACGGCGAGCGAGGCTGCGGCAGTGCGGACGAGGCTCATGCGTGGGCTCCTGGATTTTCGTCGAGCGGCGGGACGGCCAGCATCCTACGCAGCTTGCGCCCGCCGGAAAGGCGCCGGAGTCGGTGAGGCCGTGCGGATGTGCGCACGTCCCGGCGGACCGGACGGGTCGCGACGCGGCATGTCCCGTGCTACCGTGCCGGCCCCACCCTGGAGCCAAAATGTCTCTGACCCGCCGCCTCGCCGTCGCAGCCATCATCTCCTCCCTCGCGGCCCCGGCGCTGGCCGCCGCTCCCGCCCCCGCCGCGAAGCCCGCGCCCCAGCCGGCGGCCGTCGAGATGAAGCCCAGCGCCGCGGAGCTCGCCCGCGTCCTCATGCCGAAGAAGACCTGGGACGAGGGGCTCGCGGTGCTCGCGAAGAACGTCCAGGGTCAGATGCAGACGCACCCTGGCGCGAAGCTCGAGTACCCGGCCGACTTCGGCAAGCAGGTCCGGGCGGAGCTCGACGCGGCGCTCCCGTACGAGGCGCTGCTCGAGCTGCACGCGAAGGAGCTCTCCGCCGGCTACACCGAGGCGGAGCTCAAGGATCTCCTCGCGTTCTACAACACCCCGACCGGCAAGAAGTCGCTGCAGGTGATGCCCGCGGTGTCGGAGAAGGTCGCCATCCAGACGCAGCAGCGCGTCGAGAGCAAGATGCCCGCGATCATGCAGAAGCTCTCCGGCAAGGTGAAGTCGCAGGACGGGAAGGCCGCCCACCCGGCGAAGTAGGCTCGCCCGGCGGCCGCCGCGCGAGCTCCCGGCGGGCTCCAGCGCGAGGCGCGCGAGCCCCCGGCGTCGGGTTCGGGCTTCCCGCTTCCTGAAGGACTTGCGCGCCGCTGGCGGCAGCGCGAGGAGGAGCGCGCCATGACGGCCCCCACGCCCGGCACCGGGCTCCCGGGCCTCGACGAGGTGATCCGGGGGCTGCGGCCAGGCGACAACGTCGTCTGGCAGGTCGAGACGATCGACGACTACACGCCGCTCGTCACCCCGTTCGTGCGCGCGGCGCGGTCCGCCGGCCGGCGGATCGTCTACCACCACTTCGCCCGGCACCCGGCGCTCGTGACCGACGACGGCGTCGAGGTGCACGCTCTCGATCCGTCCGTCGGGTTCGAGAGCTTCACCGCCTCGATCCACGCGTCCGTCGAGCGCGCCGGGCGCGGCGCCTGTCACGTCTTCGATTGCCTCTCCGATCTCGCCGCCGACTGGTGCAGCGACCTCATGCTCGGGAACTTCTTCCGGGTCACCTGCCCGTACCTCTTCGAGCTCGACACGATCACCTACTTCGCGGTGCTGCGCGACGGACACTCGCTCGAGGCGGTGCAGGCGATCCGGAGCACGACGCAGCTCCTCGTGGACGTGTTCCGCAGGGCGCGCACGCGCTACGTCCACCCGATCAAGGTCGACGGGCGCCACTCCCCGACGATGTACCTGCCGCATGCGTGGGAGGACGGCGCGTTCCGGCCGCTCACCGAGAGCGCCGTGCTCGCGGAGGCGCTCGCGGACACCTACGGGCGGAGGCTCGACCCTGCCGCGCGCCTCGACGTCTGGGACAGGCGCTTCCTCGAGGCGCGCGCGATCCAGGAGGCGGTGCGGGCGGGCATGCGGCCCTGGGGCGACGAGATCACCGCGTTCCGCTCGCTCGTCCGGATGATGCTCACCCGCGACGAGCGGCTCGCCGCGCTGGCGGAGCGGTACCTCGACCTCGGGGACCTCCTCGCGATCCGGCGCCGCATGATCGGCACGGGGCTCGTGGGCGGCAAGGCCGCGGGCATGCTCGTCGCGCGCGCCGTGCTCGAAGTCACCGATCCGGCCTGGCGGAACCGCTTCGAGCCGCACGACTCGTGGTTCATCGGCGCAGACGTGTTCTACACGTACCTCGTCCGGAATGGCGCCTGGCGCGCGCGGCGCGACCAGCGGAGCCGCGCCTCGCTCCTCGACGGCGCGGACGAGGCGCGTGCGCGCCTGCTCACCGGCACCTTCCCGCCGTTCGTCGTCGAGCAGTGCGTCGCGATGCTCGACTACTACGGGCAGTCGCCCATCATCGTGCGCTCGAGCAGCCTCCTCGAGGACGGGTTCGGGAACGCCTTCACGGGGAAGTACGAGAGCGTATTCTGCCCGAACCAGGGCGCGCCGGAGGATCGGCTCGAGGCGCTCCTCACCGCCGTGCGGACCGTCTACGCGAGCGCCATGAGCGAGGCTGCGCTCCGCTATCGCGACGATCGCGGGCTCCTCGAGCGCGACGAGCAGATGGCGATCCTGGTGCAGCGCGTGTCGGGCGCGGTGCACGGGCGCTTCTTCTACCCGCAGGCGGCGGGGGTCGCGCTGTCGTACAACCCGTACGTCTGGAACCACGCGATCGACCCCGACGCCGGGGTGGTCCGGCTCGTGTTCGGGATGGGCACGCGGGCGGTGGACCGCTCCGACGACGACTACACCCGGATCATCGCGCTGAACGCGCCGCAGCTCCGGCCCGAGACGAGCCTCGACGAGGCGACGGAGTACGCCCAGCGCCGGGTCGACGTGCTCGATCTCGAGGCGAACCGCTTCACCTCGGCGCCGATCGACGAGGTGGTGGCGGAGAGCCCTCTGCTGCCCATCGACCTGTTCGCGACCCGCCGGCGCGGCCCGGGCGGCGGCTGGGTGCTCACGTTCGAGAAGCTCCTCTGGGCGACGCCGCTCGTCGAGGAGATGCGCTCGCTGCTCGCCGCGCTGCGGGACGCTTACCGGTACCCGGTCGACGTGGAGTTCACCGCGAACTTCCTCGCCGGGGGCGACTTCCGGCTGAACCTCGTCCAGTGCCGCCCGCTCCAGGTGAAGGAGGGCGGGATCGTGCCGCCCCCTCCCGACGGGCTTCCGGACGAGGCCATCGTCGCCTCGAGCCGCGGCCCGATCGTGGGCCAGAGCACGAGCGCGCGCGTGGACCGCGTCATCTTCGTGGACCCCGACACCTACGCGACGCTCCCCACCCAGGACCGCTACGAGGTCGCCCGCGTCATCGGCCGGGTGACGCGCTCGGACGACGCCGCGCGGCGCGTCCTCCTGCTCGGCCCCGGCCGCTGGGGGACGACCACGCCTTCACTCGGGGTTCCTGTCTCGTTCGCGGAGATCCGCCGCGTCGCGGCCCTCGGCGAGATCATGCGGCTCGGCGACGTCATCCCGGACGTGTCGCTCGGCTCCCACTTCTTCAACGATCTCGTGGAGTCGGGGATGCTTTATGTCGCACTGTATCCCACCCACCCCGGCCACCGCCTCGACGAGCCGCTGCTCCGCGCTGCGCCGAACCTGCTCCCGGAGCTCCTGCCCGACGATGCCCGGCTCGCGCACGTGGTGCGTGTCGTCGACTTCCCGCTACCGGGCGACGACCGCGCGCTGTGGCTGCACGCCGACTGCGTGCGCCAGGAGGTGATGTCCTACCTCCGCGCGCCCGAATGACTCCGCGTCGTGGGACGCGCGCGAGGCGTGCCGCGCCTTCTACGGAGGCCGCGAGATCCATTACACTCACCGCGACCATCGGCGATCGACGTGCGCCGCGCGCGGCGCCGGTGGCGCGAGGAGCCGCGTGAGCGAGCAGTCGACAGCACCGGGAAGCGCGCCTCGGCGGCGACTCGACCGCGCTGCCCTGCTCACCGCGCTCCTCCCGGAGCTGCTGCTGCGCGGCACACCCTGGCTCCAGGTATGGCGCGAGCACGAGACGCGGATGGTCGTCATCGCCACGCGCGTCGCGATGATCGTCTCGGCCCTCGGGCACGTGCTGCATCACTTCCTGGTCGACGCGCCCCTCGGGCTCGCGACCGAGCCCCGGTGGATTCTCTACCGGTTCGGCAGCGGCGTCTTCTACTCCCTCCTCCTCGCGATCACCTTCGTGCCGAGGCTGATGCGCGGCGTGCTGGCGCGCGTGCCGCTGTTCACGACGGTGGTGGTCATCAGCACGATGCAGGCGAAGACGGTCGAGTGGCTGCCGTCGATCCCCTACGTCTACGCGTACATGGTGATGCTCGCCGGCGTGCTCATGCTCCGGCAGTCCGTCGTCGGCGCACTCGGGACGCTGTCCGTCTGCTTCGCCGCTCAGTGGGCGTTCGCGTGGCAGTTCACGGCCATCCCGCCCGCGAAGCTGCTCAGCGCGGGGACGCTCTCCGCCGGCCTGGTGGTGCTGTTCCGCGGCCGGATGCTCGCCGACGTCCGCGCCTTCCTCATGGAGAAGCGCGAGCTCGAGGCGCAGAAGCGACTCGTCGAGACGCAGATCGAGCTCGATCGCGTGAAGACCAACTTCTTCACCAACGTCTCGCACGAGCTGCGGACGCCGCTCATGCTCATCCTCGCGCCCCTCGAGGAGCTACTCTCGGGGGCGAGGGCCTCCTCACCCGAGCTGCGCGCCGACCTCGAGCTCATGCTGCGCAACGCGCAGCGGCTCTTGCGGCACATCAACACGCTCCTCGACCTCTCCCGGCTCGACGCCAAGCACGAGTTCCTGCGCCTCGAGGAGGTGGACGTCCTGGAGCTCATCGGCTCACTCGTGGAGAGCGGGAAGCCGCTCGCGGCGCAGCGGCACGTCGTGCTCGCCCTCGCGACGGAATCGGCGCCGCTGCCGCCGTTCCCGGTGGACCGCGACAAGCTCGAGAAGATCGTGCTGAACCTCCTCTCGAACGCGATCCGCTTCACGGACGGGACGGAGGCGCGCCCGGGGGCGGTCACGGTGCGCTGCGGCGTCCGCGGGGATCGCTTCGTCTGCTCGGTCGAGGACACCGGCATCGGGATCCCGGACGACCAGATCGAGCGCGTGTTCGACCGGTTCCACCAGGTGCAGCGCCCCGCGTCGCGCGGACGGGGCGGCACCGGCATCGGCCTCGCGCTCGTGCGCCAGCTCGCCGAGTTCCACATGGGCTCGGTCACCGTGCGCAGCCGGGTCGGCGAGGGCTCCTGCTTCACGCTCGAGCTCCCGATGGATCGCGCCGCGTACCCCGCCGAGCGGATCGACCGGCGCCAGGATCACGTGGCGGTCCCGGTCGATCGGCGGCGGCCGGCCCAGCCCGCCGCGGTCGAGCTGCACCTCGAGGGCGCCCGGCCGCCCGCGCGCCCGTTCCGGCACACGCCCACGCCGGCCACGCGCACGCTCGGGAAGACGAAGCCGCTCGTCCTCGTGGTGGACGACAACCGCGAGCTGCTCGAGTTCGTCGCGCGGCAGCTCGCCGACGAGTTCCGGGTGCGCGTGGCCGAGCGCACGGAGGAGGCGCTCCACGCCGCCGCGTTCGAGACACCCGCCCTCGTGGTGAGCGACGTGATGATGCCCGGCCGCTCCGGCACCGATCTCCTTCGCGACCTGCGCCGAGATGCGCGCCTCCGCCACGTGCCGGTGATCCTCGTGACCGCCAAGGCCGACCTGGCGAGCAAGATCGAGAACCTTCGCGAGGGCGCAGACGAGTACCTCGCGAAGCCCTTCAGCGTCGCCGAGCTGCGCGCGCGCATCCGGTCGCTCCTCGAGAAGCGCAAGCTCGCTGCCGACCTCGCCGAGAAGAACGAGTACCTCGCGAAGCTCAACTTCGATCTCGTGCTCTCGAAGCGGCAGGTCTTCCTGGAGACGATGGAGGCGTTCGCGCTCGCCGTCGAGGCGAAGGACCCGTACACGCACGGACACTCCCGCCGCGTGTCGCTCCTCGCCGAGCGCGTCGCGCGCGAGCTGGGGCTCTCCGAGGCGGAGTGCGAGACGATCCGCATCGCCGGCATCCTCCACGACGTCGGCAAGATCGGCACGCCCGAGTCGGTGCTCGCGAAGCCGGGCAAGGTCACGCCGGAGGAGTACGAGATCTTCAAGCGCCACGCTCAGATGGGCTGGCGCATCGTCTCCGCGGTGAAGGAGCTCGACGGCGTCGCGCGCGCGATCCTCCACCACCACGAGCGCTTCGACGGCGCCGGCTATCCCGAAGGGATCGCGGGCCTCGAGATCCCCGTCCTCTCGCGCATTCTCGCGGTCTGCGACACCTACGACGCGATGACGAGCGACCGCCCGTACCGTGCCGGCGTGGAGCACCGCCTCGCGGTGGAGGAGCTCCTGCGCTGCAGCGGCTCGCAGCTCGATCCCGAGTGCGTGCAGGCGTTCCTGCGCCTGTACGAGGACGCGGCGCCGGAGCTGCCCGCGTTCCCCTCCCGCCTGCGCGAGCTCGCCGGGATCGACACGCTTCGGGGCGGCCTGCCGTAGGAGACGGCGGGCGCGGTCAGCGGTCGCCGCGCAGGGTGAACACGCGCGGCACGAACATCCCGACCCGCGCGGCATACTCCCGGTGCGTGTCGCACAGCGGGCTCTCCGCGAAGCTGCGCTCTTCGCGCGAGGCGGCGCGCCAGTAGGTCAACGCGCCGAGCGCGACGGCCGGGACGAGCCAGGGGGTCGCGGCTGCGACCAGGCCGCCCAGGAACGCGAGCAGGTAGCTCGTGTAGAACGGGTGGCGGACGAACGCGTAGGGGCCCCGCGTCTGGAGGTGCTCGGGCGCGGTCGCCGCGAAGGCGAGCATCAGGGGCCGGTCGCGGTTCGCCCTGGCAGCCCACAGGAACAGCGCCAGCGAGGCGGCGAGGATCGCCGCGGCGGCAGCCATCCGCAATCCCGGGACCGGACGGGTGGCGATCGCGGCGCCTTCGCTGGCGAGCACGAGGCCGGAGACCAGCGAGGCGCGGTACCGGTGCGGGCCGGGCGGGCGCCGGAAGACCTTCCGGACGCCGCCCAGGAAGGTGAACGCGACCGCGGCGAGCGCCAACAGCGCGGCCACGCGGAAATCGGGCTCGTTCATGCCCGTCGGCTGCGCGCGCGGAGGGAGCGGAGGTAGCGGCTCGCGACGAACCCGAGCGGCGCGAACATTCTCCAGACGAGGACGCGTGCTCGGTGCGCGAGGGTTTGCTCCACGATGCCGCACAGACACGCGTAGTCCCAGACGTCGCGCCCCTTCACGGCGTTCCAGAAGATCGGGTTCATCCCCTGCCCCATCATGATCCTGGGGGCGTCGCCGAGCAGGAGGTGGTGCTCGAGGTGCATCGTCGGATGTACGTAGGACGCGCCCATCTTGCGGACGCCGAGCTTGCGGTAGATGGGCACCAGCGGCTGGGTGGAGGACATGAACAGGTACCTGCGCCCCGCCTGCACCGTGGTCACGGCCGCGCGCACCGTCATCGAGTAGAACAGATCGCCGCCGCGATAGTCCGGGTGCGTGGACGCCTTGGAAATCTCCACGAGCTGGACGAGGGGCGGCATGCTCGCGGGGAGCGTGAGGTACTCCGCGTGCTTGAGCGGATCGGTTGCCGTCGCAGGGAACATGAGCCGCATCGTGCCGACGATCTTGCCCTGGTGCCTCGCGATCAGGATCCGGGACCTCTCGTCGAAGGCGTCCGCCATGTCCTCGTTCCGCGCATCCGGGCCGACCTTCCCAGCGGCCACGTAGGCGAGGCGCCGCAGAGCGAGGACGTCGCGATAGTCGTCGTCCGTCCGCACGTAGCCGTACTCGAACGCGTCGCTCGCGGTGCTCGGCTCGAACGCGTCGGCGCGGAGCGCGCGCAGCGTCGTCCCCGGGCCGAACCGCAGCAGGTACTGTGCGACGCGGTCCCTGACGCGACGATCGCGCACTGACCAGGTGGCGCCGACGGCCAGGTACTTGTTCCCGTCCTCGACCGTCACGTGCGCGCGCACGACGCGGAACGAGATCTTCACCTCTCCCACGGTCGGGAACGCGCAGGTCGCCTCGAGCCGGACGCCCGGGATGAGGTACTTGTTCCGGAGGCTGGTCACGAGCCGCATCCCGGTCCGCGAGATGTCGAGGATGCGGAAGTGGAGGTGTTCGTCGAAGCGCACCGAGTTCGCCGCAACGCCGGTCGGGAGGTACTCGTGCCCGCAGCTCCAGCGCGCCGCATCGCGCCGCTCGCCGGCCGGGGCCCGCTCGTCGGAGTCGCACGCATCGGACCAGCGCAGCGCCACGAGCTCGCGCCCGCGGTCGCCCCGGGTCGCCACGACGCGGAGGCCTTCGAAGCGGCTCTCGCTCTTGCCGACCCGGAGCGTCACGTCGACCGCGTCGCCCGGCGACGCGGCGGCGAGCGCGGCGGTGCGCACGAACTCGACCCCGAGCGGCGAGATGCGCCAGACCGGCGCCGGGGCGCCTTCCCCGGGCGCGCCGGCCGTCCGCACGCGCGCGATGATCGGGTCGCCGGGACGAACGTCGGCGGGGAAGATCGCGCCGTGGATCGGATCCCGCGCGCCGAGGGGGTGGACGCGCGCGGAGGTGGCGTCTTCGTGGGCGTCGATCAGGCCCGCCAACGGCCGCGGCTCTGCCGTCGGCCGGACACCAGCGTCCGCGAATGGAGTGATGGATCGCATCGGCTGCTCGCCTCCCTCTGCGGGCTGCTCATCCCGCGTGCGTGGGACACGCGAAGGTAGCAGACCATCCCCCTGTTGGTGACTTTCACGTACCGTATCGGGTGCACTCTCACCCTGACGCAGATCAAAGAACCGAGTTCCAGTTGGGCGCCGATTTCGCTCGAAATCGCTGGGGTTCTCGGGGCTTGCCAGCGCCAATCGATTTCCCCGGGCGCCCCGCTCGGACGCCCGCTACGCCCTTCACGGCGCGACACAGAGCCTGCGGGTGCGGGCGCTCACGACGCGGCCGCGCCGCCCTGGGAGACCACCATGAAGATCCTCGTCGCCGACGCGTTCCCGACCGAGCGGCTCGCCGACTTTCAGGCGCTCGAGCTCGAGGTCGATCACCGCCCAGACGTGGCGGCGAAGGACCTCGCCGCGGCTGCGCGCGACGCGTCGATCATCGTCGTCCGGTCGAAGCAGGTGCAGGCGGACGTCTTCGAGTCCGCGCTCTCCCTCTCGCTCGTCGTCCGCGCCGGCGCGGGCGTGAACACGATCGACGTCGCGGCGGCCTCGCGCCGCGGGGTCTACGTCGCGAACTGCCCCGGGCAGAACTCCATCGCGGTCGCGGAGCTCGCGATCGGGCTCGTCATCGCGCTCGACCGGCGCCTCCCGGACAACGTCGCTCTCCTGCGCGCGGGGAAGTGGGACAAGAAGACCTTCTCCGAGGCGCAGGGGATCCACGGGCGCACGCTCGGCGTCGCCGGCGTGGGCTCCATCGGCCGCGAGGTCGTCACGCGAGCCCGGGCGCTCGGGATGCGGGTCGTCGCGTGGTCGCGCTCGCTGGACGACGCGAGGGCGAAGGCGCTCGGGGTGGAGCGCGCGCCCGACCTCCTCGCGCTCGCCCGCGAGGCGGACTTCCTCTCCCTCCACCTGCCGCTCTCGAAGGAGACGCGCGGAGCGGTGTCGCGCGAGGTGCTCCTCGCGATGAAGCCCGGCGCGGCGCTCGTGAACACGGCGCGCGCCGAGATCGTGGACCAGGCGGCGCTCCTCGAGCTCGCGCGCGCGGGGCGGCTCCGCGTCGGCACCGACGTGTTCGCGGGCGAGCCCGAGAAGGGCAAGGCCGACTTCGACAGCGAGCTCGCGAAGCTCCCGAACGTCTACGGGACGCACCACATCGGCGCGTCGACGGCGCAGGCGCAGGACGCGATCGCGCGTGAGACGGTGCGGATCGTCGAGGCGTTCGTGCGCTCCGGCGAGGTGCCGAGCTGCGTGAACGTGGCGAGGAAGACGCCTGCGCGCGCGCGGCTCGTCGTGCGCCACCTCGACAAGGTCGGCGTGCTCGCGAACGTCCTCGGCGCGATCCGCGAGGCCGGGATCAACGTCGAGGAGGTGCAGAACACGATCTTCGAGCAGCACCAGGCCGCGTCGTGCACGATCGGGCTCGACGACCGGCCGTCGGCCGAGCTCCTGGAGCACCTGCGCACGCGTATCGCGGACGTGCTGTTCGTCGGGTCCTTCGACCTGTGATCGCCTCCATGAAGAATGCGAACGCCGCCCTCCTCGCCCTCCTCCTCTCCAGCTGCGCGACCCGCGGCGCCCCTGCCGCACCCGCGCCCGCGCCCGGCGACGTTCCGCGCGAGGCGCTGAACCGCGCCTCGCTCGAGCTCGCCTACCCGTTCTTCTGGAGCGAGGATCGCGACGGCGACGGCGCGCTCGGCCCCGGCGAGCTCGCGCTGGTGTGGGGCCTGGATCCCCGCCCGCGCGAGCACTGGGTGAAGGACGGGCGGTTCACGCCCGCGTTCCTCGAGGCCTACGCCCGCGTCCGCGCGCGCGCCGCCTCGCCCACGGCGCCGGCGGACCCGCGCCACGCGGCGCTCGCGAAGGAGCTCGCGCAGAGCTACTTCACGGTCATCGAGAGCGACTTCACCTCCGCGCCGGAGGAGGACCGCGCCCTCGTGCGGCACGTGCTCGAGGCGGCGCGGGTCATCGAGCGGCTCCACGCGAGGCAGCTCGGGACGTTCGGGATGGAGAGGAGCATCCCGGCCGACGACGGCCTCTCGCGGCTCGTCTTCTTCCTGAACCAGGGCCCGTGGTGCAGCGCCCCCACGACGGAGAAGGATCCTGCCTGCACCGCGATCGCGCCCGCTCCTCCGCGCGTGTCCGGCCTCTACCCGCGGGATCTCCAGTCGACCGCCGGGTTCTGCGAGGCGCTCGCGAAGGGCCCGCGCGGCGTCGAGCTCACGCGGCCGTTCTCGGTGGTCGCGCGCGACGCCGCGGGTGCGCTCGTGCCGGTGCCCTACGAGGCCGCCTACCGCGAGGACATGGAGGCGATCGCGCGCGAGCTCGACCTCGCCGCCGCGGCGCTCCGGAGCCCCGCCGAGACGGCGCTCCGGACGTACCTCGCCGCTGCCGCGCGCGCGTTCCGCACCGGCGACTGGCCGGACGCCGACGAGGCGTGGTCGCGCATGGACGCGGAGAGCTCGCGCTTCTACCTGCGCGTCGCGCCGGACGAGGTGTACTTCGAGCCGTGCAACCTCAAGGCCGGCTTCCAGCTGAGCTTCGCCCGGATCGACCGCGCGTCGCTCGAGTGGCAGCGCCGGCTCGACCCCGTGAAGGGCGACATGGAGCAGGCGCTCGCGGCGCTCGCCGGCCCGCCGTACGCGGCACGGACGGTGTCGTTCCACCTTCCCG
Source organism: Anaeromyxobacter sp. (assembly GCA_035456445.1). Lineage (GTDB taxonomy): Bacteria > Myxococcota > Myxococcia > Myxococcales > Anaeromyxobacteraceae > Anaeromyxobacter. The sequence goes on along the minus strand of DATIDF010000050.1, from coordinate 8,291 downwards.
ACTTCATCCAGATCGTCCTGAACGCCGGCGACGCCCGCGCGGCGCGCGGCGCGACCATCGGCCAGTCGCTCCCGAACTGGGGACCGGTCGCGAGCGAGGGGCGCGGCCGCACCGTCGCGATGACGAACTTCTACCGCGATCCGGAGAGCGTGGAGGTGCAGCGGCGTCGGGCGGAGTCGCTCCTGTGCGCCGCGACCATGGCCCGCTACGCGGAGGACTCCGACGCGGTGGTCATGGGGACGGTGCTGCACGAGGCGGCGCACAACCTGGGCCCCGCGCACGAGTACGCCGTGGACGGCCGGACCGACGATCAGATCTTCGGCGGCCCGCTCGCGAGCACGCTCGAGGAGCTGAAGGCGCAGACGAGCGCGCTGTACCTCACCGACTGGCTCGCCGCGCGCGGGGTCCTCGACCGCGACCTCGCCGCGCGCGCGCACGTGCGGGACGTGGTCTGGGCCTTCGGCCACGTGAGCCGCGGCATGTACGACGCCGAGGGCAAGCTGAAGCCGTACAGCGCCCTCTCCGCGATCCAGGTCGGCTTCCTCCTGAAGGAGGGCGGCCTCGTGTGGCGACCCGACCAGAATGCCGCGAACGGGCGGGACCGGGGTTGCCTGGAGGTGGACTTCGGCGCCTTCGCCGCGGCGGCGGCGAGGCTCGGGCAGGTGGCGCTCGGGGTCAAGGCGCGCGGCGACGCCGCGGCCGCCCGGGCGCTCGAGGCCGAGTACGTGCGCGGCGGTGGACCTTCGAGCGACGTGCTGCGCGTCATCACGGAGCGCTGGTTGCGCTACCCGGGCGCCACGTTCCTCTACTCCGTGCGCTACTGAGCCGGTTCCGGCGGTGACGGGCGCGCCCCGCCCGCTCGCCCGGCGGGGCGACGCCCGCCCGCGCGCGGCGAATGCGGAGCGTTGACGCGCGCGGCCGGGGGGCCGAACGTGGGCGGGCATGGGGGCGGGGGGAACGTCCGCGCGGCCTCACCAGCTCGACGGCGCGCCGCGCCCGTCGCTCGCGCTCCACGACGCCATCGCGCTCGTCCTCGGGATCGTCATCGGCGCGGGGATCTTCCGGGCGCCCTCCGCGGTCGCGGCGAGCGCGCCGGGAGTCGCGGCGATCGTCGCCGCTTGGATCGCGGGCGGCGTCGTCTCGATCGCCGGGGCGATGTGCTACGCGGAGCTCGCCGCCACCTACCCGCACGCGGGTGGCGACTACCACTTCCTCTCGCGCGCGCTGGGCCGGCCGACCGCGTTCCTGTTCGCGTGGGCGCGCCTCACGGTGATCCCCACCGGCTCGGTCGCGCTCCTCGGCTTCGTGTTCGGTGACTACGCGGCCGATCTCCTCGGCGCGCCCGCGGCGAGCGGGCCCCTCGCCGCCGCGATGGTGTTGGTGCTGACGCTCGTGAACGCAGCGGGGCTCCGCGTCGCGCGCGGCGTGCAGAACGTCCTCACGATCGCGCTCGTCCTCGGCCTCGTCGCGGTGATCGTGACCGGCTTCTCGCTCCCCCCGGCGCCGCCGCCGGCCGCTCCCACCCCGGCGCGGCCCGCGTTCGGGCTCGCGATGGTGTTCGTGCTGCTCGCGTACGGTGGGTGGAACGAGGCGGCGTACGTCTCGACCGAGCTCCGCGGCGGGCGCCGGGCCATCGCGACGGCGCTCGTCGGGGCGCTGCTCCTCGTGACGCTCCTGTACGTCCTCGCGAACGTCGCGTACCTGCGCGGCCTCGGGGTGGACGGCGTGCGCGGCTCGAGCGCGGTCGCGGCGGATCTCCTCGCGCGCGGCCTCGGCCCCGCGGGCGCGATCGCGATCGCCGCGATCGTCATGGCCGCGGTGATCACCTCCGCGAACGCCACGCTGCTCATGGGGTCGCGCATGGTGTGGGCGTTCGGCCGCGACTTCCCGCCGTTCGGCCCGCTCGGCCGCTGGAGCGCGCGCGCCTCCTCGCCGGTGAACGCGATCCTCCTCCAGGGCGCCATCGCGCTCGTGCTCGTCGGGCTGGGGATCTCGTCCCGGCGCGGCTTCGAGGCGATGGTCGCCTACACCGCGCCGGTGTTCTGGCTGTTCTTCCTGCTCACCGGCGTCTCGCTGTTCGTGCTTCGCCGCCGCGATCCCGCCGCCGCGCGCCCGTTCCGCGTCCCGTTCTACCCCGCGACGCCCGCGCTCTTCTGCGCGACGTGCGCGTTCCTGCTCTGGTCGAGCCTCGTCTACGCGGGCCCCGGCGCGATCGCCGGCGTGGCCGTGCTCGCGACGGGGCTCGCGCCCATGTGGTTCTCGCTGCGCAGGGCGCCGGCGCGCCCATCTGCCGCGGCGTGAAGGAGGCGAAATCATGGCTGGGCTCACGCACCCGATCTCCGCGCGGCGCTTCATCGATGACGCAGCTGCGGCGGCGGCACGCGCCGCGACCCTCGCGGCCCTCGCGGCCGCGCTCGCCGCGACGCCCGCGCTCGCGCTCGCGCAGCAGGCGCCCGCGGAACAGCCGACGTCGGAGTTCACGAAGCCGCACCGGGACCCGGACGTGATCTACGTCCCGACGCCGGAGCGCGTCGTCGCGACGATGCTCGACCTCGCGAAGGTCGGACCCGGCGACGTCGTGTACGACCTCGGCTGCGGCGACGGCCGCATCGTCGTCGAGGCCGCGAAGCGCGGCGCGAAGAAGGCAGTCGGGGTGGACATAGACCCGGAGCGGATCGCCGAGGCGCGCGAGAACGTGCGAAAGGCGGGCGTCGAGGACCGCGTCGAGATCCGCGAGGGTGATCTCTTCGAGATGGACTTCTCGGACGCGACCGTCGTGACGCTGTACCTGCTGCCCGATCTGAACCTGCGCCTGCGCCCGAAGATCCTCGCGCTGAAGCCGGGCACTCGCGTCGTGTCACATGCCTTCGACATGGACGACTGGAAGCCGAGCGTGGTCCGGCAGGTCGACGAAAGGACGGTCTACTTCTGGACGGTGCCGGCCCGCACGAAGGCCCACGCCCGCACCGCCAAGTAGCAGCGCCGGGGCGCGCAGCCAGCCGCGCCCAGCGGGGCGCGGCGCCGCTTCGGGTGTACCGCACCGCGGCTCCCGGCTAGATCCTCGTCCGCATCGCCGCAGCCGCCCGCCAGGGCGGCTGCTCGCCGGTGCCCGGGGAGGCCGAGGTGGACGTGCGCAGAGGGCTGGGTCGTGTCGCGGTGCAAGACGGCAGCGAGGCTGCGCGCCGCGTGGTGCGCGCGGTGCGAGAGCTCGGGCGCGAGGGTGGTGGCGCCGCCGCGGCGCTGGCGCTGCACGCGGTGGAGCGGCGTCGCTCTCCGGCCGTGCGCGAGGCGGACGAGGCGTTCGAGCTACGGGCGGATGTCGAGGAGACGCTCCGTTCCGCCCGCGCCGACTCCGCCTGGCTCGGCCCGGCGACCCTCGCGGAGCGCGCCTCGTTCGCGGAGGCCTGCGCGCGCGCGGGCGTCACCCACGTCGGCCCCCCCGCCGATGCGCTCCGCTGGCTCGCGGCGCCGGGCGCGCTCGCGGCGATCGCCGCGCGGGTCGGGGTTCCCCCGGGCGAGGCCACCGGGCTCGCGCGGCGCATCGAGGTCGTCGTCGCCCGCGATCGCTCCGGCGCGGCGCGCGCGATCGCGCTCGGCGACACCTCGCTCCGCGCCGCCGGGACGGCCTCGCTCGTCGAGTCGCCGCCCGCCGGGCTCGCGCCGGAGGTGGCGGACCGCGCGCGCTCTCTCGGCGAGCGGGTCGCCGTCGAGGCCGGCTGGATCGGTGTGTGCGCGGTGGAGCTCGCCGTCGACGGCGCCGGGCGCGTGGCGCTCGCCGGCATCGACGCCGTCGCCGCCTCGGCGCCCGCCGTCGAGGAGGCGTCCGGCGTCGATCTCTTCCGGCTCGCGCTGCGCCTCGCGGCGGGGGCCTCGCTCGATCCCGCGCCGCCGGACGCGCGGCGGGGCCACGCCGTCGCTGCCCGCATCGTCGCGGCCGGCGCTCCGGCTGGACGGGTCGAGGTGCTGCGGCTGGCCTCCGGTCCCGGGATTCGCACCGACGCGGCGCTCGAGGAGGGCGACGACGCCCCGGCGGGCGCCGTCATCGCAACGGTGATCGCGCGCGGGGACGACCGCGACGGGGCGCTCGAGCGGCTCGCGCAGGCGCTCGCGCAGAGCGACGTCCTCCTGCGCGGCGCCGCCCCGTCCACCGCGTGGCTGCGCGCGCTCCTGGCGCGCCCGGAGGTCCGCGCCGGCCGCACCGGCGCCGGGCTCCTCGACGCGCTCGCCGCCGCCGGCGAGCCCGCGGTGCCGCAGCGCCCGGAGGTGGCGCTCGTCGCCGCCGCGATCGAGGCGTACGACGCAGAGCTCGACCTCGAACGGGCGCGCTTCGTTGCCGAAGCGCGCCGCGGCCGGCCGCGCGTGGGTCCCTCGTCGGGCCGCGGCGTGGAGCTTCGCCACGGCGGGCGCCGCCATCGGCTGGACGTCCGTCAGGTCGGCCCCGACGCCTACCGCGTCGCGCCGGCGGGCGGCGCGCCCTTCGAGGTGCGGGTGGAGCGCCTCGGCGCGCGCGAGCGCCGCCTCGCGTGGAGCGGCGGCCGCGCGCGGCTGCTCGTCGCGACCGAGGGGCTGCGCCTGCTCGTGCAGGTGGACGGGGTGCCGCACGTAGTCCGGCGCGATCCCGCGGGCGTCGTCGCCTCGCCCATGCCGGCGGTGGTGGTGGCGATCCCGGTCGAGCCGGGCCAGCGCGTCGCGGCGGGCGAGCCCGTCGCGCGCATCGAGTCCATGAAGGTCGAGATGGCGGTGCCCGCGCCGTACGCAGGCGTCGTGCGGGAGGTGCTCGCCGTCCCGAACTCGCAGGTCGATCCCGGCGCGCCGCTCGTGCGGATCGACCCCGAGGGCGAGGCCACGGCCGAGCCGGCCGCCCCGCCGCTCTCGCTCGGCACCCCGGAGCCGGCCGAGCCGGCCGACGTCGGCCCGCGCTACCTCGCCGCGCTCGCAGAGCTGCAGCGGCTCGTCCTCGGGTTCGACGTGAGCGCCGCGGAGGCGCGCAAGCTCGCCGCGGGCTGGCGCGAGCTCGCGAACGCCGCCCCGCACGGCGACGCGGCCACGCTCCAGGCGGAGTCCGCCGTGGTCGCTGCCTTCGCCGACGTGCAGGCGCTCTACAACCGCGCGCGCCCGCCGGGTGCCGACCCCTCTGCGAAGCCTCCGCTCGAGGAGCTCTGGCGCTACCTGCACGAGCCCGAGGCGCGGGGCGAGGGGCTCGGGGCGGCCTTCGTCGAGTCGCTCCGCCGGGCGCTGTCCCACTACGGGCTCGCGCTCGACGTGCCGGGCCGCGCGCTCGAGGTGGCGCTGCTCCGGATGCAGAAGGCCTACGAGCGCGCGGAGGCTCAGCTCGCGCCGGTGCTCGGCATCCTCGAGCGCTGGCTCGCAGCCCCCGATGCGCCTGCCGCGCTCGCGCCCCGGGCACGGCTCGACCGGCTGGCCGAGGTGGGCCAGGAGCGCTTCCCCGCGCTCGCCGATCTCGCTCGCGAGGTCCGCTACCGGCGGCACGATCAGCCCGGGCTCGACCGGGTGCGCGCCGAGACGTACGCCCAGGCCGAGAGGGATCTCGCGCGCCTCGCGTCCGCGGCGGGCGCCGAGCGCGAGGCGCTCGTCGAGCGGATCGTCCAGTGCCCGCAGTCGATCGCGACGCTGCTCGTCACGCGCATGGCCGAGGCGGCGCCGCCGCTCCGGGCGCGGATCGTCGAGACGCTCCTCCGGCGCTACTACCGCGATCGTGCGCTCGAGCCGGTGGAGATCGGGGACGTCGAGGGGCTCGCCTGCGCGTGGACGGACTACACGCTCGACGGGCAGCGGATCCGGGCCGTCGCCGCGTTCGCGCTGCCCGGCGAGATCGACCAGGCCGTGCGGCGCCTCGCGCGGCTCGCTGCGGAGGTCCCCGCGGATCGCGCGGTCGCGGTCGAGCTGTACGTGTGGCACGACGCGCCGGTCGGGTCCACGGACGCGCTCGCCGAGCGGCTGAGCGGCGCGCTCGCGCAGGCCGCCTTCACGCGCCCGCTGCGGCGCGCCTCGTTCCACCTCGCGATCCCGGGCCGCGGCCTCGGGCGCCAGGCGAGCCAGGAGCACTTCACTTTCCGCGGAGGTCCGGACGCATGGCGCGAGGACCGGATCCACCGCGGCGTCCACCCGATGCTGTTCAAGCGGATGCAGCTCGGGCGGCTCGCGCGCTTCGAGCTCGAGCGCCTCCCCTCGGTGGAGGACGTGTACCTGTACCGCGGCGTCGCGCGCGAGAACCCGAAGGACGAGCGGCTCTTCGCGGTGGCGGAGGTGCGCGAGATCGCGCCGGTGCGCGACGCGTCCGGACACGTCGTGCAGATGCCCCACGTCGAGCGGATGCTCCACGAGGCGCTGGCCGGCATGCGCCGCTTCCAGGCGCGCCGCGCGCCGGGAGAGCGGCTCGAGTGGAACCGTGTGCTCCTCACGGTGGGTCCGCCGCTGCCGCTCACGCCCGAGGAGATCCGCGGCCTCGCGGAGCGGATGGCGCCCGCGGCGGCGGGGCTCGGCCTCGAGATGGTGCTCATCGACGCCCGGATCCCCGACCCGGCGACGGGCAAGCCGCGGCGCACCCTGCTCCGGTTCTTCGCGGACGATCGCGGCGGGGTTTCGATCCGCTGGGACGAGCCCACGGACCGGCCGCTCGAGCCGATGGCGGAGTACCAGCAGCGCGTCGTGCAGCTCCGGCGGCGCGGCCTCGTCCACCCGTTCCAGATCGTGAAGATGCTCGCGCCCCCGCGCAGCGCCCAGACAGGGGTGCCGCCCGGCGAGTTCGTGGAGCACGACCTCGACGACGGCGGCGCGCTCGTCCCCGTGCAGCGCCCGCCCGGCAGGAACACGGCGAACGTCGTCGTGGGCACCGTGCGCAACTTCACCGATCGTCATCCAGAGGGCATGCTCCGCGTCGCCCTGCTCGGCGATCCGAGCCGGGCGATGGGCTCGCTCGCCGAGCCCGAGTGCCGGCGCATCGAGGCCGCGATCGCGCTCGCCGCGCGGCTCGGGGTCCCGCTCGAGTGGTTCGCGGTCTCGGCCGGCGCGAAGATCTCCATGGAGAGCGGCACCGAGAACATGGACTGGATCTCCCGGGTGCTGCGCCGGATCGTCGAGTTCACCCAGCGCGGCGGAGAGCTCAACGTGGTGGTGGTGGGCATCAACGTCGGCGCCCAGCCGTACTGGAACGCCGAGGCGACGATGCTCATGCATACCCGCGGCATCCTCGTCATGACGCCTGGCTCGGCGCTGGTGCTCACCGGGAAGGAGGCCCTCGAGTACTCCGGCAGCGTCTCCGCCGAGGACAACCTGGGCATCGGCGGGTACGACCGGATCATGGGGCCGAACGGGCAGGCGCAGTACCGCGCCGCGAGCGTCGCCGAGGCGATCGACGTGCTCATGCGCCACTACGCGCACACGTACGTGGTCCCGGGCGAGCGGTTCCCGCGGCGCGCCGAGACCTCCGATCCCGTGGACCGCGACGTGCGCTCGTCGCCGCACGGGCCCGAGGGCGGCGCCGGGTTCGAGACGGTCGGCGACGTGTTCAGCCTGGAGAAGAACCCGGACCGCAAGAAGCCGTTCGACATCCGGCGCGTGATGGCGGCCTGCGTGGATCAGGACCACGCACCGCTCGAGCGCTGGCGCGACCTGCGCGGCGGCGACACCGCCGTCGTGTGGGACGCGCACCTGGGCGGCTTCCCGGTCTGCCTCCTCGGCATCGAGTCGCGCCCGCTCCCGCGGCTCGAGTTCGTGCCCGCCGACGGCCCAGAGCTCTGGTCGGCCGGGACGCTCTTCCCACAATCCTCGAAGAAGCTCGCGCGGGCGCTCTCCTCCGCGAGCGGCAACCGGCCGGTGGTCGTGCTCGCGAACCTGTCCGGCTTCGACGGCTCGCCCGAGTCGATGCGGCGGCTCCAGCTCGAGTACGGCGCCGAGATCGGCCGGGCGGTCGTGAGCTTCCAGGGCCCCATCGTCTTCTGCGTCGTGTCGCGGTACCACGGCGGCGCGTTCGTGGTGTTCTCGAAGGCGCTCCGCGAGAACATGGAAGTGGTCGCCGTCCAGGGGGCGCGCGCGTCGGTGATCGGCGGCGCGCCGGCCGCCGCGGTGGTGTTCGCGCGCGAGGTCGAGACGCGTGCGCGCAAGGACCCGCGCGTGGTCGAGGCGGAGAAGGCGGTCGTGACGGGCGGCGCCGGGTTCGAGACGGTCGGCGACGTGTTCAGCGCCGAGAAGAACCCGGATCGCAAGAAGCCGTTCGACGTCCGCAGCGTGATGTCCGCGTGCGTCGACCAGGACCACGCGCCGCTCGAGCG
>DATIDF010000049.1:0-8009 GCA_035456445.1 Anaeromyxobacter sp. | reverse complement strand
CTCGTGTCCGGCGGCTCCGCGCCAGCCTCGGCCGTCGAGAGCGCGGAGGCGTCGGCGCAGGCGCGGGCGCGGGAGGCGGACATGGCGGAGCACGCCGTGCACCGGGCTGCGGGCGAGGTGGAGGTGGCGCGCGCCGCGCTCGCGGGGGCGGCCGCGCGAGGCGGCGAGCGCGTCCCCCTGCGTTCCCCGGCTGAGGGGCGGGTGCTGGAGGTGCTCCGCGAGAGCGAGGGGCCGATCGCCGCCGGAACGCCGATCCTCGAGCTCGGCGACAGCCGCGCGCTCGAGGTCGAGGTGGAGCTCCTCACCACGCAGGCGGTCCGCGTGGAGCCCGGCGCGCGGGTCGAGGTGGTGCGCTGGGGCGGGGAGGGGATGCTCGCCGGCACCGTCCGGCGCGTGGAGCCCGCGGCGTTCACCAAGGTCTCGGCGCTCGGGGTGGAGGAGCAGCGCGTGCTCGTGCTCGTCGATCCGGTCGGACCGGGCTGGGATCGCCTCGGAGACGGCTTCTCGGTCGAGGCGCGGATCGTCGTCGCGGCGCGCGAGGACGCCCTGAAGATCCCGGCCTCGGCGCTGTTCCGCACGGGCGACCGCTGGGCCGCGTTCGTCGTCCTCGGCGGACGGGCACGACTGCGGGAGGTGACGACCGCCGAGCAGGGCGAGGCGGAGGTGGCGATCGCCTCGGGGCTCGCGCCGGGCGACCGCGTCGTGCTGCACCCGACGGACGCGATCGAGGAGGGCGCGCGCGTCGAGGCGCGATAGCCGCGGTCTACCCCGCGATCCCGAGCCGCTCGGAGGAGCGCTCGAGCCTGCGGACCGGGCGGGCGAGCGCGTCGTGCGTCGCCTCGGTCGCGAGCCGCAGGAAGGCGTAGCGATCGAGCTCGAGCGCGCCCGCGAGCGACTCGGCGAGGCGCTCGAGACGGTGCGCCTCGAGGCGGGTGCGCTCGGCGGCGGCGCGGTCCGCGCTCACCGCGCGCTGCTCGAGCGCGCGGACCCGGTGGCGCGAGTCGGCGCGCTCGGCCTCGAGCCGTGCCACCTCGGCGCGGGCCTGCTCGACGATCTCCATCCGCCGCGCCCGCTCCGAGACGTCCACGGCGAGAGCGCGATCCCACGCGAGCGCCGCCTCGAGCGCGGCGTCGCGGGCCGTCTGGAGCCGCGCGGCGGCGCGGAGGAGGAGGGCGCCAGCGAACGGCACGACCGCGAGGAGCGCCACGTGGGCGAGCCGGCTCGTCTGGGTCGCCGCGGCGGCGACGCCGCCTGCGAGGAGGGCGGCAGCGATCGCCGCGGTGCCCCCGAGGCGCCGGGCGCGCGCGCTCGCGCCGTCGAGCTGGGCGGCGCGCTCCAGAGACACCTTGGCGAAGGCGAACACGGAGGCGGCGGCGCCCAGCGCGAAGACGAGCGCCATCCCCACAGGGACGGGCGACGCGCTCAGTGCCTCCACGATGCGCGCCGGGTCCACCCCCTGCGTGGCGAGGATCGGACCGGAGAAGAAGAAGGCCTCCGCGACGACGAGCGAGAGGACGAAGCCCCGCAGCACCGTCGCCGGCGTGGGGGTCGGGACGGGCGGCCGCCCGAGCTGCTCGGGCGTCGCGTCCACTGCGGCGGGCGCGGGCACCTTGCCCGCGGCGAGGTCGTCCGCCAGCGTGCGCGCGAGCGCTTCGGCCCGCTCGCGAGCGCTGGCGATGCGCTGGTCGAGCGCCGCGAGCGCGGCCAGGGCTTCCCGGATCTCCTGGGCAGCGAACGGCCCCTCGCGCTCGATGAGCGACTTCATCCAGCGGGACTGGTCGTCCACACGGGACTGCTGCGCGTACGACGGCGCGTAGGAGGCGGCGTACGTGGACGGCGTCACCGGCAGCGCCGCCGCGCGGCTCTTCACGACCGGCTCGCCCCCGTCGATGTCGATCACGACCGGCAGCTCCTCGAGGGCGACGGGCAGCCGCGCCGCGTACTTCGCGAGCCGGTTGCGCAGGAAGTCCTCGAGGCGGACACCTGAGCGGACCGCAAGGCGCGCCTCGAGCGCGACGTCGAGCCGAGAGCGGGAGAGCTTGATGTCCGGCAGCGGCTTCGGGCGCCGGAGCGCTTCCCGCGCCGCGGTACGCCGCTGCGAGGCTTCCATGGCGATGTCGGCGAGGCGCCGCCAGGCCGGTCCCTTGCGCCGCTTGAACTCTGCCACGAGGCCGACGCCGTCATCACCGACTTGCATCTCGATGCCTCCCGTCCCTACTCGCTGGCGAACCTATGTAGGGCAGGCGGTCCCTGGAAGCTTACCCGGCGGGGCGAGCCTGTAGGGGCTCGGTGGAGAGGCGTACGGGCGACGCGGGAGGGTCCAGGGACCGAGCGCGCGCTCGCTGCCCCGGACGCTCTCATGTCACTCCGGCGTGCGAGAGAAATAGCTGTTGATGCGGTGCCTTGGCGGGGTCTGTCCCCACGACGAGCGACATCGCCAGGCAGGCTATGCCGCGGGGGCAAGCTGGCTCGCCCGTGTTGCAGGGGGCCGCCCCCCGTCCTAGGAGCCGGCCCCACGGAGATACGGTCGCCTGAGCGTCGTGAAGAATACAGCCCCCACTCGAGGGAGCCGAGTAGGGGCGGGGGGGTCGCCCCAGCGGGAAGCTAACCGCGCGCGTACACCTCGAGCGCAGCCGACGTCGACGTACCGGGCTTCGGTGCCTTGCCCTGCTTCGCGAGCGCCTGCTCGAGGGCGGCGAGCACGACGAGCACGCTCTCCTGCCGTGCGCCCTCACCCATGAGCCCGATGCGCCAGACCTTGCCCGCGAGCGGGCCCAGGCCGCCGCCGATCTCGATGTCGTGCTCGGCGAGGAGCGCCTTGCGGACCGCGGCCTCCTCCACGCCTGCCGGGACCTTGACGCAGTTCAGCGTCGGGAGCCGGTGGCCCTCCTGCGCCTGCGGGGCGCAGCCCAGGGCGGCGAGGCCGGCCACGAGCGCGGCAGAGTGGCGCCGGTGGCGCGCGAACCGAGCGTCGAGCCCCTCCTCGTGGACGATCCGCAGCGCCTCGCGCAGCGCATAGACCATGCTGATCGGCGCGGTGTGGTGGTAGGCGCGCTTCCCCTCCGCCCAGTAGTCCGCGATCATCGACGCGTCGAGGTACCAGCTCTGCACCTTCGTCTTGCGCGCGCGGACGGCGTCGAGCGCGCGCGGGGAGAGCGTGAGCGGCGCGAGCCCCGGCGGGCACGAGAGGCACTTCTGCGTGCCGGAGTAGCAGGCGTCGATCTCCCAGGCGTCCACCTCGACCGGCACGCCGCCCAGCGAGGTGACGGTGTCCGCGACGAGGAGCGCGCCGTGCGCATGGCAGAGCTTGCCGAGCCCCTCGAGCGGCTGGTGCGCGCCGGTGGAAGTCTCGGCGTGCACGATGGCGACCGCCTTCACCTTCTCCTTCTTCAGCGCGTCCTCGATCAGGCCGAAGTCGCACGTCTCTCCCCACGGGATCTCGATCTTCACGAGCTTCGCGCCGCAGCGGCCCACGATGTCGGCCATGCGGTTGCCGAACACACCCGCCGCGACGACGACCACCGTGTCGCCCGGCTCCACGACGTTCACCAGCGCGGCCTCCATGCCGGCCGACCCGGTGCCGGAGATCGCGATGGTGAAGGGGTTCTGCGTGCGGAGCACCGCGCGGAGCTGCACCTGGACCTCGTTCATGATCTCGAGGAACTTGGGGTCGAGGTGACCGAGGAGCGGCGTCGACATCGCGCGGAGCACGCGCGGGTGGACGGGGCTCGGGCCTGGGCCGAGGAGAAGGCGGGCGGGCGGGGAGAGCTCGGGAACGTTCATTTTTTCGAGACCTCGTGAGCGCCGGCACGGGCGCGCGGAGCGGCTGCGGGAGACGGTCGAGTAGAGATACACCAGGGGTCGGGCGCGGCCCAGCCGTCATGGGGTATCACATGCCCGGACGCGAGCTCCCACTTCAGCGGGAGAGCGGTGAAAGACGCCGCGTCGCGCGGAGCCACAGCTCCACCTGGCCGATGGCGTACGGCACCGCCGCATCCACCCGGAGCACGCGCGGGCCTAGCGAGAACGGCGTGAAGCCGCGGGTGCGGAGCGCGTCGGCCTCGTAGGGCGTCCAACCGCCCTCCGGCCCGATCGCGAGACAGGCCCGCTCGGCAGGGGAGGCGAGCGACTCGAGCGGGCTGCTCCCGGCAGGGTGCGCGAGGAGACGCGCGCGCTCGGGGAAGGTGGCCTCCAGCTCGTCCTCGACGAACGGCTTGAAGAAGCGCCGGAGCGAGACCTCCGGGAGGATCGTGTCGCGCCCCTGCTCGAGGCCGAGGACGAGCTCGGCGCGGATGGCGCCCGCCTCCAGGAACGGCGAGCCGAAGTAGCTCTTCTCGACGCGATAGCTGCCGAGGAGCACGAGCCGCTTCACACCCATCGACGCCACCGCCTGCAGCACGCGCCGGAGGATCTTCGGGCGCGGCACCGCGGCGAGGAGCGTGACGGGCGCCGGTGGCGGCGGGTCGCGATCGAGCCGGGGGGAGATGACGACCTCGTGCTCGGAGGCGGCGAGTACGTCTGCTCCTCCCATCCGGCCGCCCAGGACGCCGGCCTGGATGCTGTCGCCCACGGCGACGCGCAGGACCTGGCGGGCGTGCAGCGCGCGGCGCCCCGCGAGGCGGGCAGTGCCGTCGGCGGTGATCTCGGAGGGCTCGAGCAGGAGGAGGTTCACGAGCAGCAGCCTACACCGTGGCGCCCCCGCCCTCGCCGGCTGGGGAGCGCGCCGCGGGGCCCCGCCGCGGGGGCACTCGCGAGCCGCTCCACCCGGATCGCGCCGCGGGCTCGGCGCGAGTACAATCCGGTCGATGTCCGCGGACGCTCCACAGGCCTGGACCCTCATCTCCGTCCTCTTCTCGTCGATCCCGCTCTCGCAGTCGCTCGCTGCGACGCTCCACGAGACGGCGGTCGACCTGTACCGGCGCGACGACTCCGTCTCGCAGGTCGCGGGCGACCTCGTGAACGGTCGCGTCGTCAACCTCAAGCGGACGCTGCAGCTCGGCGGGATCACAGGTCCCGCCTTCGAGGCGAAGCTCGACACGGAGCGCGGCGCCGGGACGGTGCGATACCTCCTGACACGTCAGGGTCTCGACCTGCTCGGCATCACGCGCGAGCGGCCTCGCGGCGGCTACCTGAACTAGCGCGGCTCGCTCTTCACCGGCCTCGGAGCGAACGGGCGAGACTCGGTGCGCTGGGGCCGCGCGCACCTGCGCTCCGACGTCGTCCCGCGGTCGTGAGACCGTGCCCCGCGCGCGCACGCGGTAGGCTCGCCGCATGTCCTCGACCCGGCGAGTCCTCCTCATCGAGCAAGACGCGGCGGTCCGCGCGGCGCTCGCACAGGCGCTCGCCGGTGGGGGCGCGGAGGTGATCGTCGCGAGCGACGGCGCGGACGGGATCGCCCGGCTCGAGGACGGCGCCGCCCCCGCCGTCGTGCTCGTCGATCTGCGCCAGCCCGACAGCGGGGGCGAGGCGTTCGTCGCTGCGGTCCGCTCCGATCCGCGCTTCGCCGACGTGCCGGTGATCACGATGTCGGCGGAGGGTGGCTCGAGGCGCGGCCGCGAGGCGGCCCCGTTCGACGTCGATGACGTGCTCGCGATCGTGCTGTCGCTCTGCGAGCCCGACCGCCGCTCGTGAGCGAGCGGATGATCTAGCGGGGGCTGCGCCCCCGCCCCGCCGAGCAGAGCTCGTCGGGGCCCCGACCCCCGCTCGCCGGGTCCCGTGCGCCACCGCGGGCGGCTTCGCCGCGAACGCGGCGGCGCCCCGGCGGGGCTTCGCTTCGCTCGGCCGTCTAGCGGACGCCGCGGCTGCGTCAATCGAGCGCGCACGCTCGCGCTGCGGCCGAGAAACCCTCGTTGGGCGTGACGCCCCGTTACGGGAATGCCCTTCGGGAGCGGTGCTCACAGCGTTCCACGGGAGGGTAAATCCCCGATGAAGGGCCGTGTCGCCCGGTTCGCCCTGGTTGGGCTCTCCGGGGTGATCGTGAACCTCGCGGCGCTTCACCTTTTCGCGGGGGTGCTCGGGATCCACGAGGTCGTCGCCTCCGCCCTGGCCATCGAGACCAGCATCGTCACGAACTTCCTGCTGAACGATGCGTTCACGTTTCGTGATCGGCGCGCGCCCGGCGCGGGCGTGCTGCGCCGGGTGTGGCGCTACCACGCCGTGACCCTCGCCGGCGGAGTCGTGCAGCTCGCCACGTTCGCGCTCGTGGCGGTGGCGCTCGAGCGGACGCTCGTCCGCGACGAGCTCGGATCGCTCCGTTCCCTGGCGCAGGGGGTGGGCATCGCGATCGCATTCGGCGTGAACTACCTCGGCAGCCTGCGCTTCGCGTGGAGCCCTGCCGGGGAGAGCGCGCCGCGGCCGGCGCTCGAAATGCGACGCCCGGGGGCGTGGATCGCCCCGGCCATCTTCGTGGGCCTCGTCGTGCTGCACGTCCTGCCGATCTGGCTCGTGCGCTACTTCCCGACGCAGGACGGCCCGCTCCATGTCGAGAACGTGCTCGCGCTCCTCGGCTATCGGGGCTCGCCCCTTCTCCAGCACTGGTACGTCGCGAACTGGGGCGCGCAGCCGAACTGGCTGACGCAGGCGATCCTCGCCGGCCTCCTGCAATGGGTGGGGCCGCTCACGGGAGAGAAGCTCGTCCTCACCGGCTACACGGTGCTCTTCCCACTGGGCTTCCGCGCGCTCCTGCCGCCCGGGCGCGACGGCTGGTGGGCTGCGCTCGCCGCGTTCCCGTTCGTGCACGCGTTCCCGTTCCAGATGGGCTTCTGGAACTTCTGCTACGGGCTCGCCCTCGCGCTCCTCGCGGTCGGATTCTGGCTGCGGACGCGGGGCCGGCTCGGCCCGGCGCGCTGGCTCGTGCTCGCGGTGCTGTCGGTGCTCCTCTTCCTCGCGCACTCCGTCGCGTTCGCGGGGGCCTGCGTCGCGATCGGCGTCCTCCTCTCCTGGCGTTTCGCGCTCGCGCTGTCTCGCGCCCGCGGGCACCCCGGGCGCCGCCGCGTCGTGCTCCGCGGCTACGCCCTGCGCGCGTCGGCCGCGGCCCTCGCGGCGCTGCCGGGGGCCTTGTTGCTCGGCATCTGGATGCTCGCCCACGCGGACCGCGCCTCGTCGCGCCTCCCGATCCTCGAGCTCGCGGCGAAGCTTGCGACCGCGTACGCGCTCGTCTCGATCGACCGGCGCGAGATCCCGCTCGCCTGCGCGGTGTCGCTCGTGCTGTTCGTCGGGGCGGTGCACCTCGCGCTCGTGCGCGCCACCACGGCGCGCGCGCTGCGGCCGCACGACGGGTGGCTCCTCGCCGCGATCGCCTTCGCGATCCTGTACTTCGCCGTCCCGGAGGTCGTCGCCGCTGGCGCGCACGTGTCCGACCGGCTCGCGCTCCTCGCGCTCATCTCCGTGACCGCGTGGATCGCGACGGGCGCGGCGCCCGCGATCGCGGTGCGCCGCGTCGCGCTGGCCCTCGCCGGCATCGCGGTCGTGGCGACCGGGATCCGCTTCGAGAAGCAGCGCAGGCTCTCCGCCCACGTCGAGGAGTACGTCGCAGCCGCGAGCGCGCTCTCCCCGGACCGCGTGCTCCTGCCCATCGCGGTCTCGCCCCACGGCCCGCGCGACGAGAACGGCCGGAACCTGGGCTACCGCGTGAAGCCGCTCCTGCACGCCACCGGCTGGATCGTGGCGAGGAACGGTGGCGTGGACCTCAAGAACAGCCAGGCGTTCACCGATCACTGTCCGGTGCGCTTCCCGGACGCGAACAACCCGTTCCTGCTGCTCGCCGGGTCGCTGGCGCGAATGGAGGGGGAACCGCCCTGCATCGACCTTCGCGCCGCCGAGGAGGCGAAGGTCGACTACGTGCTCGTGTACGGGCTCACCCCCGAGGCGCTCGCCACGCCGTGCGTCGCGCGCATGACCCGGGACCTGCAATCGAGCTACGAGGCGGTGTACCGCTCCTCGCCCACCGGGATGCTCGAGGTCTGGCGACTCCGGCGGCCGGGCACGCAGCACGCGCAGGTGCCTTGAGA
>DATIDF010000048.1:0-26389 GCA_035456445.1 Anaeromyxobacter sp. | reverse complement strand
CGGACTTCGCGGAGCGCACCGCCTCGTCCCGGAGCTTGGCGTCCCGGATGCGACGCGCGGACACCGCGAGCAGCAGCTCCCGCGCCACGCCGTACGCGATGAGCCGGTGGTGAGGGAGGATGGGCGAAGAGGGGACGGAGGAGGCCGAGGAGGAGACGGCGGATTCAGCGCCCCGCGCCGCGGCAGCAACGGAGGGACGGTTCGAAGCAGGAAGGGGGAAGCGGTGGTCGTGGTTCATCTGGCGGCTCCTTTCACTGTCAGGGAAGCCGACCTCGACCCGACCCCCGACCCCGACCCCGACCTCGACCCCGACCTCGACCCCGACCGCGACCCCGACCCCGACGGACCAAGTGGCCGGTCATCCCGAGCGTAGCGCCGCCGTAGGCGGCGCGAAGTCGAGGGACGCGGCGTCAGCCGCGGAGCGAAGTCGAAGGACCCGCCTCCTCGCGATCGGCCTCGCCTCCGGCCTCCTCGCCTCTCTCGCGCTCTTCCCCGCGCTCGGCGCGGCGCGTGCGCTCGCGATCGGCGCGCTGACTGGCCTCGTCTTCCCGTTCCTGTTCCGCGCCGACCGCGCGGTCTCGGACTCGCTCATGGCGGGCGCCTCGCTCGGCGTTCCCCTCTGGGCGCTGTTCCCGGTGGTCGTCCTGCCGCTCCTCGGCGGAAACGCGCCGCGCTGGACCGCGGGAGAGATGCGCGCCCTCCTCCCCGCGCTCGTCGCGTTCGTCCTCTTCGGCGCGGCGCTCGGCGCGCTCGCGCGACTCCTCGCCACGGCGGCGGACCGCGCCCTCGGGCCACCGCCCGCGCCGGCGCCGTCCCCCGTCCCCGCGCCACGCCGCGTCGTCATCCTCGGCGGCGGGTTTGCCGGTGTCACCTGCGCGCAGGAGCTGGAGCGGCTGCTCGGCGCGGACAAGTCGGTCCAGCTGACCCTCGTTTCCGACGTGAACGCGCTCCTCTTCACGCCGATGCTCGCCGAGGTGGCCGGCTCCTCGCTCGAGCCGACGCACATCTCGACCCCGCTCCGCACGAGCCTCCGCCGCACCGCGGTGATCAGGGGGGCCGTGTCCCGCGTCGACCTCGCGTCGCGGGCGGTGGTCCTCGACGCCGCCCGCGGCGAGCCCGCCCGGACGCTCCCGTACGACCACCTCGTCCTCACCCTCGGCGCCGTCACGAACTTCTTCGGCAGCGCCTCCATCGAGGCGAGCGCGATCGGCTTCAAGTCGCTTCGCGAGGCGATGCAGGTGCGGAACCGCGTCATCGACGCCTTCGAGCGCGCCGAGCGCGAGCAGGATCCTGGCCGCCGGCGCGCGCTCCTCACCTTCGTCGTCGCCGGCGGGGGGTTCGCGGGCGTCGAGCTCGCGGGTGCGCTGAACGACTTCGCGCGCGGCATGCTGGCCGACTTCCCCGAGCTCGCTCCCGGCGACGTGCGGGTCGTGCTCGTGCACGCCGGGCAGCACATCCTCCCCGAGCTCTCCGCCACGCTCGGAGCGTACGCCGAGGCCCGGCTGCGCGAGCGCGGAGTGGAGTTCAGGCTCGGCGCGCGCGTGAAGGACGCGCGGCCCGGCGCGGTGGTGATCGACCCGCCCGAGACGATCGACGCCGAGACGCTGGTGTGGACGGCGGGCGCGCGACCGAACCCGCTCGTCGCGACCTTGCCGGTGGCCCGCGACCGGCGCGGCGCCGTGATCGTGGACGTGACGCTCGCCGTCCCCGATCACGCCGGGGTCTGGGCGGGTGGCGACTGCGCCGCGGTCACCGACGCGCGCACCGGGAAGCCCTGCCCACCCACCGCGCAGTACGCGCTCCGCGAGGGCCGTCTGCTCGGCCGGAACGTCTTCGCCGCGCTCCGGGGCAAGGCTCCCCGACCGTTCCACTTCGACTCCCTCGGCGCGCTCTGCGTGATCGGCTACCAGACGGCCTGCGCCGAGCTCACGATCCCGTTCGCTCGCCGGCGGAGCGTGCGCTTCTCGGGCCTGCTCGCGTGGCTCCTCTGGCGCGCCATCTACCTGTCCAAGCTGCCTGGCCTCGATCGGAAGGTGCGCGTCTTCTCGGACTGGGTGATCGAGCTCTTCTTCCCTCGCGACATCGTCCAGACCGCCGAGGCCGGCGAGCCGTCCGTCTCCGCGGAGAGGTGAACCATGCGTCTCTCCCACGCCATCCCCTTCGCGATCGCCGCCGCCGTCGGCGCGGTGGGCGGCGCCCTCGCCCAGCGTGCCGTTCCGGGTTCACTCGCTGGCTCGGCGACCGGCGCCGCGGCGGGCGTGGTGTTCGCGGCGTTCGCCCGGGGCCGTACGACGAACCCGGGCGCGGGACTGACCTGGGGCCTGGGCTTCGGCTTCGTGCTCTGGCTGGTGGTGCCGGTCGGGCTGGCGTCCGCGCTGGAAGGCGGCGCGAGGTCCATGGGGATGCTCGACGCCGCGCGGGCGCGCTTCCCGGATCTCGTGGCGTCGCTCGTCCTCCTGGGCGGTCCGCTCGGGCTCGCGCTCGGGACGCTCGGCGGGCTCTCCCGCCGCGGGGAGCGCCCGCGCTTCAGCTGGCCGCGGGCGCTCGTCGTGGGTGGGGTCGCCGGGATCGTGGGCGGCCTCGCGTTCGGCAAGTGGATGGCGCAGACCGGCTTCTTCCCGCTCGTCGCCGGGCTCGTCGGCTCGGACTCGGCAGCGGTCGGCATGACGCTCCACCTCGTGTTCGCGGTGCTCATCGGGATGAGCCTCGGCGTGCTGTTCCAGCGCGACCTGCGCGGCTTCGGCTCCGGGATGGGCTGGGGGCTCGGCTACGGGATGTTCTGGTGGTTCGTGGGTCCGCTGACGGTGATGCCGCTCTGGCTCGGGCAGCCGCTCGACTGGTCCTGGTCGCGGGGCGCGGCGCTGTTCGGGTCGCTCGTGGGCCACGTCGTGTACGGGCTCCTCGCCGGGCTCCTCTACGCCGCGGTCGACCGGCTCTGGGTCGGACTCCTCACGGGGTCCGATCCGATCCGGCGCGAGCCGGAAGGCCCGGGGGCGAGCCTCTTCCACTCGGTGAAGTGGGGCGTCGCGGCGAGCCTCTCGGGTGGGCTCCTCCTGAACCTCGCGCTGCTCGCTGCCGGCGAGCTGCGGGCCGGAAGCGGCGCCGGCTTCCTCGGGAGCCTCCTCGTCTCCGCGCTCCTCGGAGGAGCCTACGGCCTGCTGTTCCACGACGAGGCCCCTGACCTCGGCGCGGCGATCGCGTGGGGGCTCCTGTACGGGCTCATCCGCTGGTACCTCGACCCGCTCACGCTCGCGCCGATCCTCGCCGGCGGCGCCTTCACCTGGACGACGGAGGCGGCGAGCGCGCTCCTCCCGGCCCTCGTCGGCCACCTCGCCTTCGGCGCTGCGACCGCGTCGTCGTTCCTGGCGCTCGAGCGGCGCCACGCGGAGTGGCTGCTCCTCGATCCTCGGATCGCTTCGCGCGAGGCGCGACGGAGGCGGCCCACGGGGACGCCCGCGCCGGCGCTATGGGTCTTCGTGCTCGGCACGGGGGTGCTGCTGCCGATCCTGCTGGGGTGAGCGGGCACCGCCTCATTCGTCGAGCGATCCCTGGGCTTGTGCGATCGGCTGCGCGGCGACGCGCTGCACTGCGCGCCAGAGCAGGCTCGCGGCCGCCGCCGCCAGGAGAACGCCCCCCACGTGGAAGGCGAGCAGGTGCGGGACCTCGTGCTGCGCTCCGCAGGTGACCTGGAGCGCCGCATCGCCGGCCAGCGCCCCTGCCGCCGCCGCGGCGGCGATCGCCGAACGCGCGGGCGAGGTGGTCCCCCCGCGGACCGCGAGCCACACCGCTCCGACGACCACCGCGGCCGATGCGAGCTCGGTGGCGAGACAGTGCACGCCGGGCGTTCCGGCGAGCGGGGTCTGCCCGGAGGCGAGGCCCGCCCCCAGCGCAGCCAGCACGGTCAACCCGACGACGAGCAGCGGTCTCCGGCGCGCGAACGCGGCGACGACGATCGCCACGGTCCCGAGGACGGCGGCCATGGCCCAGTCCTCGCCCGAGCGGGAGCGGCTCCGTGCGAACGCCACGAACAGCAGCATGGAGGCGCAGATCGCGGCGATCGACCCTAGCGCCCGCCGCCGGGCCTCGCGGCGAAGCTCCGCGACGATGGCTCGAGACGCCCGCTCGGTCGCACCCACGGGAAGCGGCGCGGGCTCGCAGCCTGCGATGAGCGCCTGCAGCCGCTCCGCCTCGCGCAGCGCACTGGCGCACCCGGGGCAGCCGTTCGCGTGCGACCACGCGGCGACGCGCTCTGGATCATCGGATCGGAGCGCGGCCAGGCCCGGCGCATCGGCCCGCAGGCGATCGCAGTCGATCATGACGGCTCCTCCGAGACGAGGTCGGCGAGCGCGCTGCGGAGCTGCCCGTAGGCTCGAAAGGCCCTGAGCTTGGCCGCGCCCTCCGAGATGCCGAGCACCCTGCCGATCTCCGCGAAGCCGAGCTCCTC
Organism: Anaeromyxobacter sp.; assembly: GCA_035456445.1. Classification (GTDB taxonomy): domain Bacteria; phylum Myxococcota; class Myxococcia; order Myxococcales; family Anaeromyxobacteraceae; genus Anaeromyxobacter. The sequence goes on along the minus strand of DATIDF010000048.1, from coordinate 21,945 downwards.
GAACCGGTGCAGGTGGACCACCACGCGCTGCGGCTCGGCCAGGCTCTCGAGGGCGGTCCGCACCCGCTCGGCGCGCTCATGGGCGAGCACCGCGTCTGCTGGATCTCCCCGCCCCTCCGGGTCCGCGAGCGAGTCGTCGTCGTCGGCCTCCTCCTCGGGGCTTCCCTGTCGCCTCAGCCAGTCGATGCGCACCCGTCCGGCGATGGTGAAGACCCACGGTCGGAGCCGCTCGCCTCGCCGCCAGCTTCTTCGAGCGGCGTGCAGCTTCAGGAACGTGGTCTGCAAGAGATCCTCCGCGGCGGTGCCACGCCCCACCGATCGTACGAAGAACGCGTGAATCGACGGCGCGAGGGAACGGAACAAGCGGTCGAACGCTTCCGCGTCGCCCCCGACGTAGGCCTCCATGAGGGCCTCCTCGTCTACCTCTCTCCGAGTACGCAAGGCGAGGACCCGAGGTTACGGCGCCGTCGAGTAACCGGCGCCCCTGGTCGCGCGTACTCGTAGCGTTCCAGGAACGCTCGTCACGTTTCAGGAACGCTCGTCATGGATAGAACAGAGAAAACGGCGGGAGTAAGCACATGACGCACGTGATGTACGCGGCTGCCGCGATCGTCTTCTTCGGGCTGTCGAGCCTCGCCTGCCGGACGCAGGCCCGCACGGATGAACCGGCAAGTAGCCCGGCGCAGGAATCGAGCAGACGCGAGGGACCGGAGATGTCGACCTTCAGGAAGCCGTCCGACGAGGAGCTCCACAAGCGGCTGACCGCCGAGCAGTACCGGGTCACGCAGCAGGAGGGCACGGAGGCGCCGTTCCGCAATGCGTACTGGGAAGAGCACCGGCCGGGCATCTACGTGGACGTCGTCTCCGGTGAGCCGCTCTTCAGCTCCCTCGACAAGTTCGACTCCGGCACGGGCTGGCCCAGCTTCACGAAGCCCATCGACCCGGCCAGCATCACGACCCGAACCGACCGTGGGCTCCTCCTCTCGCGCACCGAGGTCCGCTCGAGGCTGGCCGACTCGCACCTGGGTCACGTGTTCGAGGACGGCCCTCCGCCCACCGGGCTCCGGTACTGCATGAACTCCGCAGCGCTGCGCTTCATCCCGGTCGAGCGGATGGCCGACGAGGGCTACGGCCGCCTGTTGCCGCTGTTCGAGGCGAGCGGCGGGCGATCGGCCGCGAACGACGGGAGGCCGAACCCATGAAGACCGCCCTGCTTCCCATCGTGCTCGCCGTCACGGTCGCCGCGGCTCGCATGTTCGCAACGTCCGCACCCACCGGAGGAAATGGAATGATCGGCAATCCGAGCATCGGGACGAACCCCGGTCATGTCGGCCGCGGCACCCCGCTCACCCCCTCCGGGAAGAACCAGCTCGCGATCTTCGCCCAGGGGTGCTTCTGGGGGGTTGAGGAGCGCTTGCGCAAGGTGCCCGGCGTCGTGGCGACCGCGGTCGGCTACACCGGCGGCCGCACGCAGAACCCGAGCTACGAGGACGTGTCCAGCCACCGCACCGGCCACGCCGAGGCGGTCCTCGTCGAGTTCGACCCCGGCAAGGTCAGCTACGCGGAGCTGCTCGCGTTCTTCTGGAAGACGCACGACCCGACGAGCGGCGATCGCCAGGGCCCGGATCGCGGCAGCCAGTACCGATCCGCGATCTTCACCTTCGGTCCAGATCAGCAGGCGGCGGCCCTCGCCTCGCGAGCCGAGGAGCAGCAGCGGCTCGCGGACCCGATCACGACGGAGATCGCCCCGGCCGGCCAGTTCTGGGTGGCGGAGGACTACCACCAGCAATGGGACGAGAAGCACGGCGCCCTCTCCTGCCCGGTGCCGCACCGGCCGCGGACGAAGTCGTAGCTCACACTCCCGCGAACCACTCGTAGCCCTGGTCTTCCCAGTAACCTCCGGTCCGCGCCGGCAGGAAGCTCACCTCGGTGAGGTACTTCACCATCTTGTAGCCGAGCTTCACGGCGGAGTAGAGGCGCAGGGGAGCGCCATACTCCACCGGCAGCGGCGCGCCGTTCCTCCCATAGGCGAGGATCGTCTGGGGGTGGAGCGCGCTCTCGAGGTCCCAGGAAGACCAGTACCCCGAGTCGAAGGACCGGAACTCGACGTACCGCGCCCGCTCGTCGACGCCGACGAGCCGGGCGATCTCGGCGAGCCTGACGCCGTCCCAGGAGGCGACCGCGGTCCACCCCTCGACGCAGTGGTGGCGCACCCGCGTGCGCGTGCGCGGCAGGCGCTGGAGCTCCGCGAGCGTGAGGGTCATCGGCCGCGCGACGAGGCCGCGCACGGCGAGCGCCCAGCCGGCAGGCGCGACCGGGAACGTCCTCGAGATCCTGTACGCGGGGAAGGCTCCGGGGGCGCTCTCCTCTCCCTCGCCAAGCTCCGGGGCGAGCCGGTTCGGATCGAACAGTGCGCGCTGGAACCGCTCGTTCGCGCGCTCCATGACACCGAGGAACCCCGCGTGCGGGCGGCTGCCATCGCACGCGAGCCCTCCTAGCGCGACGAGGCCGGCCGAGCGCAGCCCGGTCACGAGGAACCGCCGCCGGGTCGAACCTGTCATGGCACCTCCCCCGATCGCGCGTCCTCGCCGGACGCGATCGCTGCCGGCCGTTCGCCCTCGCCAGATGGCGTCTCCGCCGGGCGTTCGCCCCGGCCCACCGTCATGTCGGCGAGCGTCCGCGGGTGCAGCAGCACCTGGATGACGTGGACCACCGTGAACAGCGCGAGCGCCGCGAGCACGAGCAGATGGATGGCGCGAGCCACGTCGTATCCGCCGAGCAGCGCCGTGAGGCGCGGCAGCTGGACCGGCTTGTACATGGCGAGGCCCGAGAGGACGAGGAGCGGCGCCGCCGCGAGGACCCCCGTGTAAACGAGCCGCTGCATGCCGTTGTAGAGGCCGACCGGCGGCTGGGCGACCTTGCGCAGGCGGAGATCGTGGAGCACGGTCTCCCAGGCGTTCCGCGCGTCCCGGCGCGGGAAGAAGAGGCGCCGCCTCCACTCCCCGCTCGCGAACAGGTACGCGACGTAGACGAGCGCGTTCGCGGCGAACAACCACGCGAACGCGAAGTGCCAGTGGCGTGCACCCGCCAGCCAACCGCCGATGGTGACAGCGTCGGGCGGGGGAACCCCCTGCAGCGGATACCAGCCGTACAGCTCCCCCCTCGCGCCGAGGAAGGGATAGGCGATCAGGATCCGGAGCCCGCTCCCGGCCATGACCGTGAAGAGGACGAGGTTGGCCCAGTGGGTCGCCCGGATGAGCCAAGGCTGTGCGGGGCGGGGCATCTCTGTTCGCAGTACGTGGGGGACGAGGAAGCGTTACGTCGGGGCTCGCCGGGCCTGCCTCAGCGCATGCGCTCGAGCAAGCGGTCGCCGACGCGCAGGGCGTTCGCCATGATCGTGAGCGCGGGGTTCACCGCGGCCGACGAGGGAAAGAAGCTCGCGTCGACGACGTAGAGGTTGTCGACCTCGTGCGTCTTGCAGTCGGGGTCGAGCGCGGAGGTCGCTGGATCGCGGCCGAAGCGAATGGTGCCGTTCTGGTGCGCCACGCCGGCTAGCGGGATGCGCTGACCCACGTAGAGGTTCCGCGCGAAGAGGCCCTGGTGACAGTCGCGGCCGTGGACGGGGCAGCTCCGCTGGCGCGAGAGGGCCTCCCGCAGGCGACGGGCGAGCTGCCGGTGCGCCTCCTCGTTGTTCGGCTTGTACGCGAGGACGATGTTCCCGTCGCGGTCGAGCGTCACCCGGTTCTCGGGATCCGGCAGATCCTCGGACGTCAGCCAGAAGTCGAGCGAGTGGTTCGCCATGACCTCGAGCGAGAACCCGGGCACCACCGGGGGCGCGCCGCCGCGGAGCGCGTCGCGGTCGAGCTTCCCGACGAACGAGATGTGCCCCATCGGATGCGGCCAGTCCTCGGCGCCGAAGTAGAAGTCGTTCACCGACAGCGACTTCTGGAACACGGTGGGGTTCGGGCAGCGCGAGATCGCCATCATCACCGAGTTCACGTGGCCCATGTAGTGCCGGCCGACGACGCCCGAGCCGTTGGCCAGGCCGTGGGGGTGCCGGTCGCTCGCCGAACGCAGGAGCAGCGCGGCCGAGTTGATCGCGCCGCACGAGACGACGACGATCGACGACGCGTACTCCTCGCGCTGTCCGTCGCGCTCGACGACGACCTTCGTCACCTCGCGCCCGGAGGGGCTCGTCTCGAGCCGGGTCACCTTCGCGCCGGTGAGCAGCTCGACGTTCGGGTACGCGAGCGCAGGCTCGACGCCGCACACCTGCGCGTCGGACTTCGCGCCCACGAGGCACGGGAAGCCGTCGCAGGTGTTGCAGCGGATGCAGCGGCTCGCGTGAGCCGACCGCTCGTCGAGCTGGATCCCGAGCGGCGTGTGGAACGGCCTGAGCCCGAGCGCGGCGAGATCCTCGGAGAGCTGCGCGAGCCTCGGCTCGTGGCTCACCGGCGGATGCGGGTACGGGCCACTCGCCGGTGGCTCGGTGGGATCCTCTCCGCGGGCGCCGTGCACGTGATAGAGCCGCTCGGCCGCGGCATAGTACGGCTCGAGCTCGTCGTACGTGATGGGCCACGCCGGCGAGACGCCGCCGTGGTGACGCAGCTCGCCGAAGTCCTCCCGGCGCAGCCGGAACAGCGCGGCCCCGTACATCTTCGTGTTGCCGCCGACCCAGTAGTTCGTGTGCGGGTGGAGGTCCTTCCCGTCCGCGTCCTTCCACGTCTCCCTCGCCTGGTACCTCCCCTCGAGGTTCACCGCCCGCGAGTCCCAGTTCGCCTTCTCCCGGGGCAGCCAGCCGCCTCGCTCGAGCAGCAGGATCCGCCGGCCGGAGGGCGCGAGCCGCCGCGCGAGGGTGCCGCCGCCGGCGCCGCTGCCGATGATGATGACGTCGTAGGAACGGTCGGTCATGTCGGTGCTCCTTCTCGCGAGGAGTGCGGGCACGCCCGGCGCCGTTACAGCGCGCAGGCTTGCTACGGGCGCTCGGCGCCGCTTTCCTCGAAGGCGGACCGCCGCCGGGCGGCCCTCGCCCACGTCGGCGGCCGGCCCCAACCAGGGCGTGCGCCCCGGCGCGCAGCGCCTCGCGACACGCGTATCCTGCTCGACCGATGGCCGAGCGCTCAGATGCCGAAGGAGGCGCGACGGCGCGGCCAGGAGCAGACGCACCGGCGCCCCTCCCCGCGCTCGACATCTATCGGTCGCTCTTCGAGCACACGATCAACGGCCTCGCGTTCCACGAGTTGGTCCTCGACGCGGAAGGGTGCCCGATCGACTACGTGTTCCTGGAGGTCAACGCCGCCTTCGAGAAGCAAACCGGGCTCCGGCGCGAATCGATCCTGGGCCGGCGGGTGACGGAGGTGCTCCCTGGGATCGAGCGCGACGCCGCCGACTGGATCGGGCGGTACGGGCGCGTCGCGCTCACGGGGGAGTCGATCCAGTTCCAGCAATTCTCGGCCATTCTCGGGCGCTGGTACCACGTGGCGGCGTTCTCGCCGGCGAGAGGGTGCTTCGCGACGGTCTTCTCGGACGTCACGGAGCACAAGCGGCTCGAGGACGCCCTGCGCGAGAGCGAGCAGCGGTATCGGGACCGGTCGACCGAGCTGGGCGCGGTCCTGAACACGACGCACGTGCAGCTCGCGCTGCTCGACAGGCACATGCGCTTCCTGATGGTGAACGACGCGTACGAGCGCGCCTGCGGGCACCGAAGGGAGGAGCTGATCGGCCGCGGGCACTTCGAGTTCTTCCCGAACGAGGAGAACGAGCGCATCTTCCGGCGAGTCGCCGCGACGGGCGAGCCCTTCTACGTGGAGGAGAAGCCGTTCGAGTTTGCCGACCAGCCCGAGCGCGGCGTCACCTACTGGAACTGGTCCCTGGTTCCCGTGAAGGACGCCGCCGGACAGGTGCAGCGCGTGCTCCTGTCGCTGCTCGACGTCACGGGTCAGGTGGCCGCGCGAAGGGCGGTGGAGGAGCTGGCGGCGGAGCGGAAGCGAGCGGAGGAGGCGCTCCGCGAGGCCGATCGACGCAAGACCGAGTTCCTCGGCGTCCTCTCTCACGAGCTCAGGAACCCGCTCGCGCCGATCCGGAACGCGGTGTGGCTGCTGGACCGTGCCGAGCCCGGCGGCGAGCAGGCGCGCCGAGCGAAGCAGATCGTCCAGCGCCAGATCGACCACCTCAGCCGGATCGTGGACGATCTCCTGGACGTGACCCGCATCACGCGGGGCAAGATCGACCTGCAGAAGGGGCGCGTCGATCTCGCCGAGCTCGTGCACCGCACCGTCGAGGACTACAAGGCGCTCTTCACCGCCCGTGGCGTCGAGCTCGTCCAGCACCTCGGAAGCCTGTCGGTCTGGCTGGACGCCGACGCGACGCGCATCTCACAGGCGGTGGGGAACCTTCTCCAGAACGCGGCGAAGTTCACGGAGCGCGGCGGGCGGGTGGAGGTCGCCGTCACCCGCGAGCCCCACGGTACGGCGCTGGTCCGCGTGCGCGACGATGGGCTGGGGATCGTGCCCGAGATCCTCGGCAGGATCTTCGACCCGTTCACGCAAGGCGACGACAGCCTCCACCGGAGCCGCGGGGGTCTCGGAGTCGGGCTCTCCCTCGTCAAGGGATTCGTGGAGCTCCACGGCGGCTCGGTCGAGGCGCGAAGCGACGGGCGAGGGCGCGGTGCGGAGTTCCTCATCCGGTTGCCGGTCGCCCCCGAGCGACCCGCGCTCCGCGGCCCTCCCCGAACCGCCGTGACGATGCGTCGCCGCCGCGTCCTCGTCATCGAGGACAACCTCGACGCGGCCGAGACGCTGCGCGACGTGCTCCTCACGTGGGATCACGAGGTCGAGGTCGCGCACGATGGCCGGGAAGGCGTCGAGAAGGCGCGCGGGTTCCGACCCGACGTGGTCCTCTGCGACATCGGCCTGCCGGTGATGGACGGATACGAGGTCGCGCGCGCGCTCCGCGCGGATCCGGCGCTCGCGTCGTGCGTCCTCGTCGCGGTGACGGGGTACGCCCTGCCGGAAGACCAGGCCCGCGCCATGGAAGCCGGCTTCCACCGGCACCTCGGCAAGCCCGTGCCGATGGACGACATCGAGGCAGTCCTCGCGATGGAGCCGCAGCGAAGGCAGCCGTAGCGACGCTCTGCGAGGCCCGAAGAAGGCCCGAGCCGGTCCGGCCACGCGCCTTCGCGCGCGGCCGGCCGACCAGCCCAAGCGAGCAGCACCTAGGACGCCGCGTGGTGGGCGGGCTTGGCGAGACCCGACAGGCTCGGGGCGGTGGTGGCGGTGCGGGCGCGGGCCGCGCGCAGCGCCTCACCCGCAGTGTAGACCGCCGCGCCGAGGAGGACGATGTCCTTCACGAGGAACCCGAACGCAGGGCCCTGCGGCGAGAGCCCGCCGGGTGTCGTGAAGAGGAACGAGAGCGTGGTCGAGAAGATGCCGACCGCGATGGCGCTGCCGATCGCCGACGCCATCGGCGAGAAGCGGCGCAGCGCGATGAGGATCGCGGTCGCGATCTCGGTGCAGCCGATGAGGTTCGAGACGCCCTGCACGCTCAGGATCGAGTACAGCCAACCCATGAACGGGCTGTTCGCGACGAGCGGCTGGATCGCCTTCGCCTCGAACTCGGCGAACTTCAGCGCGCCGATCACGAGCAGCAGGAACACCACGCCGTAGCGCAGGATGCCGGTTCCGACTGCCTCGATCGTCGCGATGCGGTCCTCGACGTCTGCCTGGTTTCGCTTCTCCATCTGATCCTCCGAGGGTTCGTGAGCCGCGGGCATCGCCCGTGAACCCGCCGTCGTGTGTCCGGCCGCGGGGACCGTTACACGCCTGCGCCGCCCACGGGAGCGCACGAGGACCTCGGTGTCGGCGGTTGGAGCGCGCGCCGGTCGCGGAGGCGCACGGCGGGTGGCTCCGGGTCGTGCGCTGCCGCGCGTCGGCGCCCGGTTCATCAGGACCCTTCGCGGACCGAGGCGACCGCACGGCCGGTTGAACGCTGCGCCGCCGCCCCGCTCTGCCTATGAGATGCGAGCGAGGTTGCTCGTGAACCTCGATGCCCTCGAGTTCATGCCGGACGCGGTCCTCGTGACCGGGCCCGACGGGTCGATGCGGTACGCGAACCGCGCCGCCGAGGCGCTCTTCGGCTACGACCGGACCGAGCTGCTCGGGAAACCCGTCGAGATCCTCATCCCGGCGCGGTTCCGGCCGCAGCATCGGCTGCATCGCCAGGAGTACGGCGAGAAGCCCCGCGTGCGCCCGATGGGGATGGGCCTCGAGCTCCGCGGGCTCCGAAAGGACGGGAAGGAGTTCTCCGTCGAGATCAGCCTCGCTCCGCTGCAGATCGGGGCAGAGACGTTCACCGTCACCGCTGTCCGCGACGTCACGGAGCGAAAGCAGATCGAGGAGCGCGCGCGCCAGCTCGAGAAGATCAAGGAGGAGATCCGGCAGCGTGACGAGGTGCTCGCGATCGCGTCGCACGAGCTACGCGCTCCGGTCGGAATCGTGCAGCTCCAGGTCGGCATCCTGCGGCGCGCCGCCACGGACACTGTGAACGAGCTGACCGCGATGCGCGAGCGCATGGGAGCCACGGCTGCGGGCATGAACGCGATGCGCGAGCGGATGGGGACCACGGCCGACGACCTGAACACGATGCGCGACCGGATGGGACGGATCGAGCGGCACACGCGTCAGCTCTCGCGGCTCATCGAACAGCTCCTCGATGTGACGCACATGCAGCGTCAGGGTGCGCTGCCGCTCAAGCTGGAGGACACGGATCTGGCCGAGCTCACCCGCGAGGCGGTCGGAAGCCTGCTGGACGAGCTCGAGCGGTCCGGGTCGGACGTGAAGGTGGAGACGAGCGGGCCCGTGTCGGGTCGATGGGATCCCCTCCGCGTCGAGCAGGTCATCGGCAACCTGCTCCTCAACGCCTCCAAGTTCGGAGAGGGCAAGCCGATCACCGTCAGCGTCGAGGGTGACGCGGACCGGGCCCGGGTCGTCGTCACCGATCGTGGGATTGGGATCTCTCCTGCGGATCACGCGCGGATCTTCGAGCGATTCGAGCGCGCGGCCGCCGCGGGAGGTGCGCTGGGGCTCGGTCTCGGGCTGTACATCGCGCGTCAGATCGTCGAGGCGCATGGCGGCCGGATCCACCTCCAGAGCGCGCTCGGGGAAGGCTCGACGTTCACCGTCGAGCTCCCTCGCTTGCCGCGCATGGCGTGAACGCGAGGGATGCCGCCGCGCGGGGGCGCCATCGCGCTCCTCGCCCCGGCGGCTGCTCTCGTCCTGATGGTGCCAAAGCCCGATCAGCCACCGGTCGCGGCGGCTCACCCGAAGTCGGCGGTCTCACGCTCCGCGGCGGCCGTGCGCGTAACGCCAGCCGCGCCCGGCCCACCGATGCTGGCGCCGGACGCGCTCCGGCCTTCCCGAGCAGAGGAGAAAGACCAATGTCGATCGTTCGCTCCGCCCCCGTCCACCGCGCCGCGCGCATCGCGGCCCTCGCCGCCGCGCTCGTCGCCTCGCCCGCGGCGTTCGCCTCGAGCCACGAGCACCAGAGCGGCCCCTTCGCGGGCGTGAAAGCAGACCGCGGCTCGGTCACGCACCGCGTCGAGGACGGCCGTCACGTCCTCGTGCTCTCCGACGACTTCAAGGTCCCGGACGCGCCGGATCCGCACTGGCAGATCGTCGACTCGAAGGGGACGATCTTCCAGCTCGACCGGCTCATCGTGAAACCGGACCAGACGCTGAAGCGGAGGCTGGTCCTCCCCGCCTACGTGACCGACGTCGCGAAGGTGCAGATGTGGTGCGCGTACGCCGAGGTGCTCCTCGGCGAGGCCTCGTTCGATGCGCCGATCGCGACCCGGATGTCGCCCCAGATGCAGGCCCGGATCGCGCGCGAGGCCCGCATGCCCGGCGGCCACTAACCGTCATCTACCACTAGTGAACTGGCCGGGCCCGCGCCCGCGCTCCCGGCGCGGGCCCAGCCGCCGGAGGAGAACGCCCATGAGTCGCGCCCGTCTCGCCATGGTCCCCCACGTCCTCGGCCTGCTCGCGCTGTGGATCGTCGCGCTGGTCGCGAGCGATGCCGCCATGCCGCTCGCGGCGGCGGCCCGCCCCCAGGCCGTCGGGATCGAGGCCGTCCCGCGGCCGCACCCCTCGCCGCTCGTGAGCGCCGTCGGCTGCGTCGGCCTCACGGTGTCGGACCTCGACCGCTCGATCGCGTTCTACACGGAGGTGCTCGCGTTCGAGCGCGTCCTCGAGCGCGAGGTCGCCGGCGAGCCCTGGGAAGCCCTCGCGGGCGTGTTCGCGCTGCGCACGCGCACCGCGCGCCTGAAGCTCGGCGACGAGTGCCTCGACATCACCGAGTACCTCGCCCCCGTCGGGCGGCCCGCCCCCGCGGACGCGCGCTCCAACGACCGCTGGTTCCAGCACGTCGCGATCGTGGTCGCCGACATGGACCGCGCCTACGCACGGCTGCGCGCCGCGCGCGCCGAGCACGCGTCCTCCGGGCCGCAACGGCTGCCGGACTGGAACCGGAACGCCGGCGGGATACGCGCGTTCTACTTCCGCGACCCGGATCGCCACGTCCTCGAGGTCATCCAGTTCCCGGCCGGCAAGGGCGACCCACGCTGGCAGCGGCCCGCGCCCGGCAAGCTCTTCCTCGGGATCGACCACACCGCCATCGTCGTCGCCGACACCGAGAGGAGCCTGCGTTTCTATCGCGACGGCCTCGGCCTGTCCGTCGCGGGGACGAGCGAGAACTGGGGCACGGAGCAGGAGCACCTCAACGCCGTCTTCGGCGCACGACTGCGGATCACGACGCTGCGCGCGGCGAGCGGGCCCGGCGTCGAGCTGCTCGAGTACCTCGCGCCGCGCGACGGTCGGCCGTATCCGGCCGACGCGCGCCCGAACGACCTCATCCACTGGCACACGACGCTCGCGGTCCTCGACACGGAGACGGCGGCACGCGCGCTACGCGCTGCGGGGTCGGCCTTCGTCTCCCCGGGGCCGGTGAAGCTGCCGGACGGGCACCTCGGGTTCACCCGCGCCTTCCTCGCGCGGGATCCCGACGGGCACGTCCTGCAGCTCGCCGCTCCCTGAAACCCACCGACCCCACACACGAGGAGAGAGGCAAATGAGCTCGAAGCCCTGGATCGCCGCGCTCGCGGCGCTGACCCTCACCGCCGGGACGGCGCGCGCGCAGGTGGCGGAGCGCAGAGGGATCACCATCGCCGGCGCGCGCGCGGCGATCGCCGCCGCGGCGGAGGCCGCGAAGAAGACGGGCGGCACCGCCGCGATCGCGGTCGTCGACGAGGGCGGCAACGTCGTCGCGCTCGAGCGGCTCGACGGCACGTTCGCGGCGGGCGGTCCCATCTCGATCGGGAAGGCGCGCACCTCCGCACTCTTCAAGAAGCCCACGCGCTTCTTCGAGCAGCTCATCAACGAGAAGCGCACCGCGATGGTGACCGTCGAGGGGTTCACGCCGCTCATCGGCGGCGTGCCGATCGAGATCGGCGGCCAGATCGTCGGCGCGATCGGCGTGTCCGGCGCGGCGAGCGCCGACGACGACGAGCGCGTGGCGCTCGCCGGCGCCGCGGCGGTCTCGTCCGGAAAGCGCGAGGCCTCGGGGCCGGTCACCTACTTCGAGCAGGAGAAGGTCGCCGCCGCGTTCGCGAAGGGCGCGCCGCTCCTCGAGAACGGCAGCTACAAGATCCACGCGAGCCACCGCGACGCCCCGGGCGTGGCCGAGGTCCACGCCGGCGAGACCGACGTCATCCACGTGCTCGCGGGCTCGGCGACGCTCGTCACCGGCGGCGAGGTCGTCGACGGGAAGCCCATCGCCCCCGAGGAGATCCGAGGCGCCGGGATCCGCGGCGGCGACACCCGCCGACTGCGGAAGGGCGACGTCATCGTCATCCCGAGCGGCGTCCCGCACTGGTTCCGCGAGGTCGCGGGCCCGCTCGACTACTACGTCGTCAAGGTCCGGGGATGAGGCGCGCCATGAGAACGCTCCTGCTCGCAGCCCTGTGCGCTCCCCTCGCGGTGGCGGCGGCGCCCGCCGCGGCGCCGGTCGATCCCCCCGCGGGCACCCCCGCCGCGATCGTCGACCTCATGAGCTCCGAAGGCGCGCAGCGCGTCGACGCGCGCTGGCGCTGGCGCGAGGCCCGCGTCGTGGAGGTGGACGCGCGCGATCCCGGCCCCGACCTGCGGGCCAGCGGCCCGAAGGTCAGGACCCTGGACACCGCGCCGCGCCCCGGTCAGCGCGAGTTCGACGACGCGCGCGGCTGGATCGCGATCGAGCCCGAGGGACTCCTCGCGCGCCGCGGTCACGGCAAGCTCTCCTTCGGCTGGTACCGCGTGGACGTCACCGTCCCGGAGCGGATCGGCGGCTTCGACCCGGCCGGAACGACCCTCGCGTTCGAGGTGGTCGTCGATGACTACGCCGAGGTCTGGGTCGACGGGAGGCTGCCGCGCGCGCTCGGCCAGACCGGCGGGACGGTCGTCACGGGCTTCGGCGCGCCGAACCGCGTCATCCTCGGCCGCGACGTGCGGCCCGGCCAGCGGTTCTCGATCGCGGTGTTCGCGATGAACGGCCCGATCTCGGCGAGCCCGGACAACTTCATCTGGGTGAAGTCGGCGACGCTCGACTTCCACCGACCGTCGCCGCCGCCCACCGCGGACGAGCGCGGCGACTTCGCGCGCGTCGTCCGGCTCGATCCGGCGCTCGAGGGCGTGCTCCCCGCCGGCGTGAAGGTCGAGAAGCTCGCGCAGGGGTTCCAGTTCACCGAGGGCCCCGTGTGGCACCCCGACGGCTACCTGCTCTTCAGCGATCCGAACGCGAACACCATCTACCGCTACGATCCCGAGGGGCAGGTCTCGGTCTACCGGCCGAAGAGCGGCTACGCAGGCGTCGACGTCGGCGAGTACCGGCAGCCCGGCTCCAATGGTCTCACGCTCGACGCCGAGGGCCGGCTGACGGTGAACGAGCACGGCAATCGGCGTGTCAGCCGCATCGAGCGCAACGGCTCGGTCACGGTGCTCGCCGACCGGTTCCGGGGCCGGCGGCTCAACAGCCCGAACGATCTCGTCTACCGCTCCGACGGCACGCTGTTCTTCACCGATCCGCCGTTCGGGCTACCGAAGGGCCACGACGACCCGCGGCGCGAGCTGCCTCCGGCGGTCTACCGCCTCAGGAACGGTGAGCTGGCGCAGGTCTCGACCGAGCTCGCGGGGCCGAACGGGATCGCGCTCTCGCCCGACGAGCGCTTCCTCTACGTCGCGAACTGGGACACGCAGCGGAAGATCGTGATGCGCTACGACGTGGCGCCGGACGGTACGCTCTCCCAGGGGAAGGTGTTTCACGACGCGGCCGAGGCCGCGCCGGCCGACGAGGCGCTCGACGGCGTGAAGGTGGACCGGGCGGGACACGTGTTCGTCTCCGCCCCCGACGGAGTGCGGATCCTGTCGCCCGACGGGAAGCACCTCGGAACCCTCGCGCTTCGCGAGCGGCCGGCGAACATGGCATTCGGCGACGCCGACGGGCGCACCCTCTACTTCACGGGGCGCACGAGCCTGTATCGCGTCCGCGTCGCAGTCCCCGGCGTGCGACCCGAGCCGCGCAGCTCGGCGCCGGTGGCGCGGTCGATCCCCTGAGGTCCGGGGCCGGCCCGGGTCACGCCGGGTCGGCCCTCATGGAGAGCGTCGGCGGCCGCCCCCGCAGCCGCTGCGGTCCCAGTCCGCCGTCACAACGCGGCCTCGCCTCGCTCGCCGGTCCGGACGCGCACCACGTCGCCGACCGGCGTGACGAAGAGCTTCCCGTCCCCGATCTTGCCGGTCCACAGCCACTGCTCCAGGTCCGCCAGCACGCGATGCACCAGCGGATCCGGGACCACGATCTCGATCTTCAGCTTCGGGACGAGATCGATGACGTACTCGGCGCCCCGGTACAGCTCGGCGTGCCCCTTCTGACGCCCGACGCCCTTCACCTCGGAGACGGTGAGCGCGGCGATCCACGGGTGGGAGAGAAGCTTCTTCAGGTCGTCGAGCTTCGACGGCCGGATGATTGCCTCGATCCTCTTCATGCTCACCTCTGAGATGGAAAGCCGATTCGATCCATCCCGCTCGCCCCCTCGGTCGCCGCTGAGGGTGTAGCCGTGACGAGCGAGTAGCTCTGCGCGATGGTGCACCGGCGGTGCAAGCACCGTGCGTACACCATCGCGGTACGCTCACGCTGCACGGGCAGGTTTCTGCGGTGGGCGCTGCTCGACGATTGGCCGCAGCGCCGCCCTTTCAGGCAGCCAGCTGCTTCGACCACCAGCAGCGCGCGCCCGCCGGGCGCCCGTGCGGGCCGCTTCTCACGCCCGTCCGCGAGATCTCGCGCCGGCACGGGGGCTGCAAACCCTCCCACGACCCCTTTCGCGGGACCGCGTCGAGCGGTGTCGCCCTCGGAGACATCCAACGATGAAGACACTTCGCGTTCTGCTCGTCCTGGGACAGCTCGCCGCCGCAGCGGCGCTGCTCGTCTACGCACCCGCCGCGATCGCCGGCGAGTCGCAGGCCGCAGCTGCGGCACCCGCCTTCACGCAGGAGCTGGCGGACGCGATCGCCAGCCAGAAGATCGCGCTGGACACGATCTGGGTGATGATCGCCGCGTTCCTGGTGTTCTTCATGAACCTCGGGTTCGCCCTCGTCGAGTCAGGCTTCTGCCGCGCCAAGAACACGGTCAACATCCTCTTCAAGAACTTCGTCGTGTTCGCGGTCTCGTCGATCGCGTTCCTGGTCCTCGGCTTCGGCCTCATGTTCGGCGACGGGAACCCGCTCTTCGGGACGAGCGGGCTCTTCTTCGCGTCGGGCGCCGACAACAGCCCGGCGATCGGCCAGGCGTACCAGGGTGTTTACGCAGCGTTGAACTGGACCGGCGTTCCGTTCTGGGCAAAGTTCTTCTTCCAGCTCGTGTTCGCAGGGACCGCCGCGACCATCGTGTCCGGCGCCGTCGCGGAGCGGATCAAGTTCAAGTCCTTCCTGTTCTTCACGCTGCTCCTCGTCGGCGTGATCTATCCGCTCGGTGGCCACCTCATCTGGGGCGGCGGCTGGCTCGCCAGCAAGGGCTTCCTCGACTTCGCCGGCTCGACCGTCGTTCATTCCATCGGCGGGTGGGCGGCGCTCGCGGGCATCATCGTCCTCGGCCCTCGCCTCGGGAAGTACGGGCCGGCCGGCAAGGTCAACGTGATCCCCGGCCACAACATGACGTCCGCCGCCATCGGCGTGTTCGTCCTCTGGTTCGGCTGGTTCGGGTTCAACCCCGGCTCGACGATGGCCGCCGACGGCGCCTCCATCGCTCACGTGGCGGTCACGACGAACGTCGCCGCGGCGGCAGGGACGATCTCGTCGATGATCGCGGCCTGGCTGTTCTTCAAGAAGCCCGATCTCGGCCTCACGCTGAACGGCTGCCTCGCCGGCCTCGTCGCGATCACCGCGCCCTGCGCGTTCGTGAGCGTGAAGAGCGCGCTCATCATCGGCCTCGTCGCCGGCGTCCTCGTCGTCGCCGCGGTCGTGTTCTTCGACCGGATCCGCATCGACGATCCCGTCGGCGCCACGGCAGTGCACCTCGCGAACGGCGTGTTCGGCACGATCGCGGTGGGCCTCTTCGCAGACCCCACCGTCGCGCCGTCGGCGGCGGTGGCGAAGCGGGGGCTCTTCCTGGGCGGCGGGATGGAGCAGCTCGGCCCGCAGCTCATCGGCGTCGCGCTCGTGGGCGGGGTGGTGTTCACGCTGTCGCTCGGCTTCTGGTACGTGACCAAGCTCGTCTCGGGCGGCATCCGCGTGTCCGCGGACGAGGAGATGGAGGGCCTCGACGTGGGCGAGCACGGGAACTCGGCGTACCCCGAGTTCCAGATCCGGTCCGGCGGCGTCTTCGCAGGGAGCGGCGGCCATGGGGCCCATTCGCTCGAGCCGGTGGGTGCGCCCGCGAAGGTCGGCCCCGCGGCCTGAGACGGCGTCGAGCTGAGTTACGGGACGGGGTCGGCCGGTTCTGGCAGGCCCCGTCCCGCACGAAGAGCGCCATCAGAATCCCAGGTCGAACGCCGGTAGGAGACGCAGGCAGGAGGGCGTAGAGCGGCGCGGCGCGCCCCCCCGGCCATGAGCGTCAGCGCGTGGCGTCGCTCCCCGGCTCGGCGGGCAGCCACACCGACGACTTCCTCGCCCAACTCGAGCCCGGGTACCTCTCCTGCAGCTCGCGGCCGGTCGCCGCGAGCGCTCCCTGGTCGCCGGCCTTGTAGCGCGAGACGCCCGCGTAATACACGGCGAGCGGCGCGTAGTCGGCGTCCGCATGCTTCGTGGCGACCTCGCGGAAGAGGCGCTCCGCCTCGGGCCAGGCCTCCTTCGCGAAGGCGGACTTCGCGAGCGCGAGCTCCAGCTGGCCGATGTATTCGTCAGCGGGGAGAAAGCCCTCCCACTGGTGCTGCTCGCGGCCGTCCGGATCGAGGACGACGAGGACGGGCGTCCACTGGACCCCGAAGCGCTTGAACGTCTCGGGCTGCTCCTTGATGTGCACCTTCACTGGTAGGAAATGCTGCTGAATGAACGACGCGACGCGCGCGTCCGGGTAGACCTCGGCGTCCAGCCGAGCGCAGCCCGCTCAAAGCGGCGCGGCGTTGAAGTCGAGCAGCAGGTGGCGTCCCGACGAGCGAGCCTCGACCAGGGCGGCGTCGACATCCTTCTTCCACTGCACGGTCATGATGTCTCTCCCGCAAGGCGCTCGAGGGGAGCGCGAGCGCCAGAGCCCATAGCGACGTGCCTCCCGGTTCGCCACGGCGCCCCTGACGGTAGTCGGCTGCCCCTGCGCATCGCGATCCGGTCGGGCGCGCCCGAGACGAAGCCCTCCCGAGCGCGCGCCGAGGCGTCGAGATCGACAGGCGGGGGTCATTGTCTCGATTTGCGGAACGGTCTTGTGCCGACCGCTTCCGTTGCGCGCCCGGCCTCCTGCGCTATTCATCACCGTCAGGAGAACGCAATGACGGAACGCGGCCTGCAGGACGTGGTGACCCCCATCGCAGTGAGCGACGGCGCAGGCGTGCGGCTCGAGCGCAGCATCGCCACCCAGCGGCTCGATCACCTCGACCCGTTCTTCCTCTTCGACCACTTCGGCTCGGAGGACCCGAACGATTACATCGCGGGGTTCCCGATGCACCCGCACCGCGGCATCGAGACGATCACGTACATGCTCGACGGCAGCGTCGCCCACCGCGACAGCATGGGGAACTCGGGCGTCATCGGCGCCGGCGACGTGCAGTGGATGACCGCGGGGAGCGGCATCCTCCACGAGGAGATGCCGAAGGTCGGACCGCGCCGGCTCGACGGCTTCCAGGTCTGGGTGAACCTGCCTGCGAAGCTCAAGATGACGAGGCCGCGTTACCAGGACGTCCCCGCGAAGCTGATCCCGGAGGTCCTGCGCACCGGCGGAGCGCGCATCCGCGTGGTGGCGGGCGAGGTGGACGACGTGACCGGCGCCGTGCGGGAGATCTTCGCGGGTCCGACCTACCTCGACGTCGCGCTCCCGGCGGGGCGCAGCTTCGAGCAGCCCGTGCCGCGCGGCCACACGGCGCTCCTCTACGTCTTCCAGGGAGAGGTGGCGGTGGGTGGTGCGGGACCGTCGCGGGGTGCCGCGACCGTCCCGTCGCCGCGCCTCGTCATCCTGACGGACGGCGACGTGGTCCGAGTCCACGCGGGCGACGCGCCGGCGCGCTTCCTGCTCCTCTCGGCGCAGCCGCTGCACGAGCCATACGCTCGCTGGGGGCCCTTCGTCATGAGCACGCAGGAGGAGGTCGCCGAGGCGCTGCGGGAGCTCCGCGCTGGCACGTTCATCAAGGAGTGAACCGCGGACGCGTCCGGGCGAGCGGACCCCGGGAGCGGGTACTCGTGAAAGGGTCCGGGCCCGGCGAGCGGCGAACGCCGCCGCACCGGGCCCGGAGGAGCTGCGCAGGCTTGGCGCTTACGGCTCCACGGTGGCCACGTACTTCGGCGCGTTCTTCTCGATCCCGATGATCACGGCCGACTTCACCGGGTTGTGGTCGGCATCGAGGCGGATCGTGCCGGTCACACCCTGCAGCGAGGTGGTCTGCTCGATCGCGTCGCGGATCGCGGCCGGAGTGAGGTCGGTCGCGCGCTTCATCGCGTCCACCGCGAGGAGCGCGGCGTCGTAGCCGAGCGCCCCGAAGGCGTCGGGCTTCGCCTGATAGGCGGCCTCGTACTTCTTCGCGAACTCCTGCACCACCGGCGACGGGTTCTCGATCGAGTAGTGGTTCGTGAAGAAGCCGCCGTCGAGCGCGCCCTGAGCGATCTCGTACAGCTTTGCCGAGTCCCAGCCGTCGCCGCCGGCGAGCGGGATCTTCAGGCCGAGCTCGCGGCTCTGGCGGCCGATGAGCGCGACGTCGGTGTAGTAGCCGGGCACGTACACGACCTCGGGCTTCGCGAACTTCACCTTGGTGAGCTGCGCCTTGAAGTCCTGGTCGCCCGCCTTGTAGCTCACGTCGATCGCGATCTCGCCGCCGAGCTCCTTGAAGGTCTTCGCGAAGTAGTCGGCGAGGCCCATCGAGTAGTCGTTCCCGACGTCGCGGATGATCGCGGCGCGCTTGGCCTTCAGGTTCTCGCGCGCGAACTTCGCCATCACCGTGCCCTGGAACGGATCGATGAAGCAGACGCGGAACATGTATGGGCGCGTCTTGTCGCCGTCCTTCGTGACCTTCGGGTTCGTGGACGCCGGGGAGATCGCCGGGATCTTGTTCGCCTCCGCGATGGGCGCGAGCGCGAGCGTGCTCGTCGATCCCAGCTCACCGATGAGCAGGATCGCCTTCTTGTCGGTGATGGCCCGGGTCGAGGCGATGGCCGCCTCCTCCGGCTTCCCCGTCGTGTCGTAGACGGCGAGCGTGATCTTGCGTCCCTTCACGCCGCCCGCGGCGTTCGCCTCGTCGATCGCGAGCTTCACGCCGTTGTTGGCCCCCTGGCCGAACGTGGCGATCTCCCCGGTGAGGGGCATCACGTTCCCGATGACGATCGGCTGCGCCTCCGCCTGCGCGGCGGGGGCCGCCGCTTGCTGCTGCTTCCCTTCGTCCTTCTTCTGACACGCCACGCCGACAACGAGCGTCGCGAGCGCCACCGCGCCCAGCCTCCGCATTGTGATCCTCCTTGGCCACGTCACGCATGCGCCAGGGGCGCACGGCGCGGCTCGGTGGCGTGAATATCACGGCCTCTTCAGGCGGTCATCGGACACTTGCCGCCTTGCTCGCCGAGCGAGGACTATCGGGGTGCGGACCCGATCCGTCCCGCGCGGACGGTGAGATTCCACGTCACCCGTCGTTTGCGTTCCGGCGGGCCCCACGCCGAGCGCAGCTCGCTCGTGACGAGGGCGAGCGGATCGGCCCCCGTCTTCCCGCGGTAGACGCTCACCGCCGACCAGGTGCTCAGGTACCCGAGGAACCGATCGAGGGTCCACGACTCAACGATCGCCAGGGAGGGCGCGACGATCTCGGGCCACGGGAACGGCAGCGTCCGGTACCCGGCGTCCACGTGGGCGCGCTCCGGCGGCCAGTAGGGCCCGAGGATGTTGCGATAGAGGCGCTCCACCACCTCGTCCACCGGCGAGCCCAACCGGCAGAGATCGTACGTGAACGCGGCGAACACCGCCCCCGGTCGAGCGATTCGCGAAAGCTCCGGGTGCAAGCGCGCGGGGTCGAACCAGTGGAGCGCCTGCGCCGCGATCACGAGATCCGCGCTCCCGTCGGGGAGGCCCGTCGCCTCGGCGGGCGCGACGCCGTAACGCACTCGCGGGTGCGGCGCGGCGCGCGCGATCTGCTCCGCGCTCGGGTCGAGGCCGATCACCTCCTCGAAGTGCTCCGCGAGCGCCACCGACGCCTGGCCGGTGCCGCAGCCGAGGTCGACTGCCCGCTCGCGCCTCGACGTCACGCCGGCGAGCCAATCGAAGAGCGCCGGCGGGTAACCGGGCCGAAACGCCTGGTAGCCCGCGGCGACCCCCGAGAAGTGGTCCTTGAACGTGCCGGACATCCCGCGCCTCCGCCGCTCAGCGTAGGCGGGCGGACCTCATCGCGCCATGTCGTGCGCACCGCTGCCGTCACCGTGCGCCAGCTTTCGCCGCGCGACGTCGAGCGCGCGCTTCAGGGACTCGAGCCTGTCGATCGTGTGGTCCACGCCCGCTCGCAGCGCAGCGCGGACGATCGGATCCGTCGGAAGGCCCGCCTCGCTCGATCTCAGAATGGCGCTCTCGGCGCCATGGAGTGAGCACACCTGTCGATGGATGAACGGAACGACGACATCGAGCGAGGCTCGCGTCTGCATCGAAGCTCCTTGGGCAGGGAAACCGGGTGAAGCTACGGCGGACTCCGGAACCCGGAAGTCCCTGATTGAGGGCTCTCGCGAGCGCGTGTGCCCGCGACCGGCGTAGTGCGGCCGCTTACCGCACCCGTGCGCACCAGCTTGGTGAGCGATGCGCGAATCGGCCCGACGCGAGCAGCCGCGCCCGGCGCGGAAGGTCGCGACGCAGGGGACGATGGGCCGAGGCCTCGCCCTTCAGGACTGCCTGCGCTTCGCGCCTCGGTGCCGATCGCGGGGCCGCTTGGCCTTGTTCACCCACCAGTACCCCCACTTGTCGCTCCACAGACCTGGACCCGTGAGGAGGATCGTGAGCGCCAGCACCGCGAGGAGCGGGAGCAGCAGCCGCCATTCGATCTCCATGTTCAGCGGACCTGCCGGTACATGAGGTCGAGCAGCTCGTCGTACATGTCGTCCGCCTCCTCGCCCCCGGCGCGGATCGCGGTCGTGGCGCAGTGCTTGAGGTGGTTGCGCATGAGCTCGCGTCCCACGGCGCGGAGCGCCTCGTGGACCGACGCGATCTGCGTGAGGATGTCGGCGCAGTAGCGTCCCTCCTCGACCATCTTCTGGAGTCCGCGCACCTGGCCTTCGATCCGCCGAAGCCGCTTCAGGTTCGAGTCCGTCGCGGCCGGATCGACCGCGACGGCCCTGCCGCCCGGCCCGACGTGGTCGGCACGTCCGCACGCGCACGCGGCCGCTGGCTCGCTCCGTCCCTTGGCCATCTTCACCCTCCAGACGCTCCCCGGAACCGCCGCAACCGGAGGCTGTTCGTGACCACGCTCACGCTGCTCCCCGCCATCGCGGCGCCGGCGAGCACGGGCGAGAGCAGCAGGCCGACGGCCGGGTACAGCGCGCCGGCCGCGACCGGGATTCCCACGACGTTGTACGCGAACGCCCAGAAGAGGTTCTGCCGCATCGTCCGCATCGTGCGCCGCGACAGCGCGATCGCATCGGCGACCGCGCGCAGGTCCGGGCGCATCAGCGTCACGTCCGCCGCCTCCACGGCGACGTCGGTGCCGCTCCCCATCGCGATCCCGACCTCCGCCCGCGCGAGCGCCGGCGCGTCGTTGATGCCGTCGCCCACCATCGCCACGACCTTCCCCTCCCGCTGGAGCCGCTCGATCTCCGCGAGCTTCCCCTCCGGCAGCACGCCGGCCACGACCCGCTCCACGCCCGCCTCGCGCGCCACCGCCTCGGCCGTCGCGCGTGCGTCGCCGGTGAGCATCACCACCTCCAGCCCCATGCCCCGGAGCCGGGCGATCGCGTCGCGCGAGGTGGGCCGGATCGGATCGGCGACGCCGATGATCGCTGCGAGCGCGCCGTCCACTGCTGCGAAGACGGTGGTGCGGCCGCGCGATGCGAGCTCCGCGGCCGGCGCGTCCAGCGGCCCGGTCGCGACGCCCGACTCGGCGAGGAACTCCCGGTTCCCGACGAGGACGCGGTGGCCGGCGACCGCTCCGCGCGCGCCGCGACCGGTGACCGACTCGAACGTGGTCGCGTCCAGCGCCCCGGCGCCCTGCGCGGCTGCGTGCGCCGCGATGGCCGCCGCGAGCGGGTGCTCGCTGGCGCGCTCGAC
>DATIDF010000047.1:0-18623 GCA_035456445.1 Anaeromyxobacter sp. | reverse complement strand
GGCTGCGACCGCGGCGTGGCAAGCCTGCACGGGCGGCACGCGGACGCGCCCGGCGGAAGCTCGTCGCGAAACCCGCCGCGCGCCAGGCGCCGAAGAAGGCCGCCGGACGGGCGACGAAGACCGCGAAGCGCCGCCGCTGAGAGCTGCGACGCGCGCTGCCTGCCTGCGGCGGGGGTCCTCGCTCCTTGCGCCTGCGGCGCACTGCCAGGCGCCGCTGTGCGCGGCTCCCAGAAGAGGAGCGCCTCGGCGCGCGTCGCTGCGGTTCCCCGCCTCGGGTCCGCTCACCCCGAGCGTAGGTCCCGCGAAGCGGGACCGAAGTCGAGGGGCGGCATCGCGCGTCTCGCGACGTCTGCAAGTCCTCACGCGACCAGCGGGCCCGGGAGCTTTGCGCCACGCGGGCGGACCGGGTAAGAGTCCCGCGCCATGTCGCCGAACACCCTCGAAGACCTCCGCCTCGCGTCTGGGCAGAAGCTCGCGCGCCTCAAGGACTCGCTCCGCGGCTGCGAGAGCGCCCTGGTCGCCTTCTCGGGCGGGGTGGACTCGACGTTCGTCATCGCGGTCGCGCGCGAGGTGCTCGGCGATCGCGCGGTCGCGCTGACGGCGCACTCGCCTTCGGTGCCGCAGGCCGAGCGCGAGGAGGC
Organism: Anaeromyxobacter sp.; assembly: GCA_035456445.1. Taxonomy (GTDB): domain Bacteria; phylum Myxococcota; class Myxococcia; order Myxococcales; family Anaeromyxobacteraceae; genus Anaeromyxobacter. The sequence goes on along the minus strand of DATIDF010000047.1, from coordinate 17,982 downwards.
GCGCGCGCTGGCGGCGCGCATCGGCGTCCGCCACCTCGAGAAGGACAGCCGCGAGCAGGAGGATCCCGGCTACGTCGCGAACGCGTCGGACCGCTGCTATTACTGCAAGCGCGAGCTCTTCCGCATCTGCGAGGAGACGGCGCGCGCGGAGGGCATCGCGGCCGTGCTCGACGGCTTCAACGCCGACGATCTCGGCGACCACCGCCCCGGCCACCGCGCCGCCCAGGAGCGGCGCGTCCGCTCGCCGCTCGCCGAGGCCGGCCTCACCAAGGACGAGGTACGCGCCTGGAGCGAGGCGTACGGGCTGCCGACGTGGTCGAAGCCGCAGATGGCGTGCCTCGCCTCGCGCATCCCTTACGGCACACCCGTCACGCCCGAGCGGCTCGGCGAGGTCGAGCGTGCGGAGGCGGCGCTGCGCGCGCTTGGCTTCCGGGATCTCCGCGTCCGGCACCACGGCGACATCGGCCGGGTGGAGCTCGGGGAGGACGAGCTCGCGCGAGGGTTCGAGCGGCGCGCCGAGATCGCGGTGGCGGTGAAGGCAGCGGGGTTCAAGCTGGCGGTGCTCGACCTCGAGCCGTTCCGGTCCGGGCGGATGAACGCGCTCGCGGGGGTGACGCTCCCCGTGGTGCATCGATAGAAAGCCGCCGCCGGGCGTCGCCCCTCTTATGGGGCAGCCCTGTCAAGAAAACGTCCGATCGTGCGCTTTCTTGCGAGGAGGCTATCGGGTGGTAGCGTGTAGGCAAACGTACTCCGCTGTCGCAAGGAGCCTACAGATGACTACGCCCTTCGAGATGCCCGTCGCAGCCCCGGAGTCGAACCCCGCCTCCCGCCTCGAGCCCATGCTCGTTCGCCTGCCGCCCCAGTTCGCCACGGAGCTCCGGAACCTCGCGCGCCGGACCCGCGTCCGTCAGTCCGACTACCTCCGCGAAGCCGTCGCCGACCTGCTCGCGAAGTACGGGCAGCTCCCGCCCGAGCAGGGGACGATGTGACGCCCTCGCCGGCGGAGCCCGAGGACGCGGGCCCGCCCCCGGCCGAGCCGCCGCGCCCGCCCTGTGGGCGGGTGCGCGCCCCCACCGGTGCCCGCGCACCCGTGTTCGGGGTTTTCATGGAGCTGTACCGGGCGGCAGTGGCAGGGAGCCGCCCGGATAGACGACCGCGGCGAGCGTGAGCCCCCAGCCGGGCGCGCGCACGCCGCGGTACCGTCCGCGCGCGAGGAGGAGGTCGCGGACGACCGCGGGCGGCGCCAGCCCGAGCCCGACCGTCACCGCCGTACCGGCGAGGTTTCGGATCATCGCGCGGAGGAAGCCGTGCCCCTCGAACACGAGGGCGTGGAGCGGCGCCCAGCTCGCGGAGACCACGTCGGCCCGGGTGACGGTGCGCACCGTGCCGCGCTGCTCGCCGGGTCGCGCGAAGCCCGTGAAGTCGTGGGTCCCCACCGCGTGCGCGAGCGCCGCGCGCATCCCCTCGACGTCGAGCCGCGGCTCGCGAAGCTCCGGGAAGGCCCGCGGGTCCGGGAGCGACCACGCGTATCCCGCGAGCGGCTCCGGGGGCGGCGCACCTACGAGGTATACGTAGCGGCGACCGCGCGCTGTGTTCCGCGCGTGGAACGACGGCCCGACACGCAGCGCCTCGAGCACCACGATTCCGTCGGGCAAGGCGGCGTTGAGCGCGCGGCGGAGCGCGTCCGGCTCGAGCGCGGCGCGGGCCGAGAAGCTCACCACCTGATCGAGCGCGTGTACCCCCGCGTCGGTCCGCGCCGCCACGGCGAGCGGGGCGCGGACGCCCGCCGCGAGGAGCGCGCCCTCGAGCGCGTCCTGCACCGTGGGCAGGCCCGGCTGCCGCTGGAACCCCCGAAACCGGCCGCCTTCGTAGGCGACGCGCAGAGCGTAGAAGCGCCTTTCCACCTCGTGCTAAGTTCACCACGCCCGCCGCGGCTGCGCCACGTGTCGCGCGGCCGCACACCCACACCTCATCCGACCCCGCACCGATGGCGCCCGGCACACACGAGACGCTCCTCCTCGACGATCCCCGCCTCGAGGGCGGCGAGTGGCTGTTCCGCAAGGGCGGTCAGGTATTCGGTCCGGTCGACTCGCGCGAGCTCGCCGCGTTGCTGTACCGCGGGGAGCTCGACGCCTCGACCCCCGTGTCCTCGGGAGACGGCGCCTGGCGCGCCGCGGGCGAGGTCCCCGTCTTTCTCCTGCACGCGAAGCAGGCCGAGGCGGCGCAGCGCGTCGAGCGCGAGGTCACCGGCGCGCGGCAGCTCGCGGCGCGCCGCGGCCGTCTGCGGGCGATCCTGTGGGGGCTCGCGGTGGCGCTCCTCGTCGGCGGCGCGGCAGTGATCGGGCTCCTGCTCGCGCGCCGCCCGCCGGAGACGAGCGCGCTGCTCGAGGACTTCGGCGCGGGGATCTCCATCGCCTCGGCGGCGCGGGTGGGCCTCGGCCACCGCGCCGCGGAGGGGGACGACATGGTCGAGGTGCCGATGGACCCTCCTGCGCCGGCGGCGAGCTCCGGAAACGGTCGCGGTCGGGCGTCCGCGGAGAAGGGTGGCGGCCTCGCGGCCACATCCCGCCGCGCCCCCGGCGGTGCGGTCGACGGCGGCGAGCTCGTGGCGGCGCAGTTCGACGAACGCAAGATCCAGACGATCGTCTCGCGCGAGCAGCGCACTCTCGTGCCTTGCTTCCGCGACGAGGCGACGCGCTCTCCCGACTTCCACGGCGACGTTCCGATCGAGTTCGCCATCGGCAACGACGGGCGCGTCGCGGCGCTCTGGATAGACGAGCCACGCTTCCGCGCGGGCCCGCTCAAGGACTGCCTCGTGAAGGCGCTCGGCGGCTGGCACTTCGACACGTTCCCTGGCCAGCGGCCCACGGTGTCCCTCGCGTTCCGGATCGGCCAATGACGACGCGCACGGCCGAGAAGCTCGCCGCCCGCGCGGAGGACCTGCCGGAGGGCTCCTTCCGCCGCGAGGTGCTCGAGGGGGCGCGCCGCTTCAAGTCCGCCTGGATCGAGCTCGCCCGTCTGCTCGTCGAGGTGAAGCGCAAGGAGCGCTGGCGCGAGTGGGGACATCCGAGCTTCGAGCGGTACTGCTCGAAGGAGCTGTTCATCCGCAGCGCGACTGCCGAGAAGCTGACGGCGAGCTACGGGTTCCTGGAGCGGCACGAGCCCGAGCTCGCGAGGCCGCGAGGCGACGGTCACGCTCCGCCTTTCGAGGTGGTCGAGGTGCTCTCGCGCGCGGAGGCCGCGGGACGGCTCTCCGACTCGGGCTGGCGCGAGCTGCGCGACGAGGTGCTCGTCGAGCGCCCGCCGACACCCGCCGCGATGAACCGCAAGCTCGCGGAGAAGTTCGGCCCCCCGCCCCCCGTCCCGGCGCGACCGAAGGAGGACCGGCTCGAGCGGCTCGCGGCTCTGGCACGGCGCCTCGCGGAGGCATGCCGCGAGGAGGCGGCCGTGCCCCGCCCGGTCGCGGAGCGCGCCAGCGCCCTCGCCGGGGAGATGGCGGCGCTCCTCCAGCGCTGACGCGGCGCTCCGAAGCAACCCCGAAGGAGTTCTCGGGGCGGTGCGCGAGGCACCTGGCTATATTCGAGCCGTGCCCCGAATATCGAGGGCCGGCAGGGGTTGGTGATAACATCGTGGAACCGAGGGATCGCGTGAGCCGGAAAGACCACCACGGCAACCTGTCGTGCTCGTTCTGCGGTAAGGGGCAACGGGAGGTCCGCAAGCTCATCGCGGGACCGACGGTCTACATCTGCGACGAGTGCATCCGCCTCTGCAACGACATCATCGCGGAGGAGGCCGAGCGCGATGAGGGCCGCCCCGCCGTCTCGCTGCCCACGCCCGCGGAGATCAAGAGCTTCCTCGACGACTACGTGGTCGGTCAGGACAAGGCGAAGAAGGTCCTGTCCGTCGCCGTCTACAACCACTACAAGCGCGTCTACTCCAAGAAGCCAGCACGGCCGCAGCGGCCCGGGCAGGCGCGCCCGGGCGGGGACGACGTCGAGCTTCAGAAGTCGAACATCCTCCTCATCGGGCCGACCGGGTCGGGCAAGACGCTCCTCGCCCAGTCGCTCGCCCGTTTCCTGAACGTCCCCTTCACCATCGCGGACGCGACGAGCCTCACCGAGGCCGGCTACGTCGGCGAGGACGTCGAGAACATCATCCAGAACCTGCTCCACGCGGCGGACTACGACGTGGAGAAGGCCGCGCGCGGCATCGTCTACATCGACGAGATCGACAAGATCGCGCGCAAGGGCGACTCGCCGTCGCCCACCCGCGACGTCGGCGGGGAGGGCGTGCAGCAGGCGCTGCTCAAGATCATCGAGGGCACGCGCGCGAACGTCACGCCGCGCGGCGGCAAGAAGTACAACCAGCAGGAGTACATCCAGGTCGATACCGGGAACATCCTCTTCATCGTCGGCGGCGCGTTCTGCGGGCTCGAGCAGGTCATCCGGCGCCGCGCCGGCGTGAAGGGGCTGGGGTTCGGCGCGAAGATCGAGCGCAAGGAGGAGGCGAGCCTCGGCGAGCTCCTCGCGCGCGTCGAGCCGTCCGACCTCGTGAAGTTCGGGATGATCCCGGAGTTCGTGGGTCGCCTGCCCATCATCGCGACGCTCGCCGATCTCTCCGAGGAGGATCTCGTCACGATCCTCACCCAGCCGAAGAACGCGCTCACGAAGCAGTACGTGAAGCTCTTCGAGCTCGAGAAGGTGAAGCTCTCCTTTACGAAGGAGTCCCTGCGCGCCACCGCCCGCGAGGCGATGCGGAGGAAGTCCGGCGCACGCGGGCTTCGCGCCATCCTCGAGCAGGCGATGCTCGACATCATGTACGACGTCCCGTACCGGGAGGGCGTGAAGGAGTGCAAGATCACGGACGGCGTGATCCTGAACAAGGAGCCGCCGCTCCTGTCGTTCGAGAAGGAGAAGAAGCTCGCCTAGGCTTCGAGGCTCTTCGACGACCGCCCCGACGCCCCGGCCGTGCGGCCGGGGCGTTCTGCTTTTCGGGGTGCGGCCGAAGGGGTCGCGCGCAGGGTGACGCCGCAGCACACTGTGCCGCCGAGGTCCCGTGGCGAGGCGTCAAGCGCCCGAGAACAGGCGGAATTTACCCGGCATCCCGATTGCTTGGCCTTCCGGATGAGGGGCCGCCGGCGCGCCTTCTAGTCCGCCGACCACCCCCGAGGAGATCGCCATGCTCCGCCGCACGCTCATCGCAGCGCTCATCGCGACCTCCATCCCGTTCTGGACTCACGCCCAGGACTGGGAGGAGGGCTACGACGACCAGTGGGCGGACGAGCGCCCGCCGGACTACGACGTCTCGGTCGACGTCGGCGTCTCCGGGGGCGTCACGTTCGACACGTTCTACGCGCCGCTCGGCGCGCACGGCGAGTGGGTCTCCGCCGGCGCGTACGGCCGCGTGTGGCGGCCCCACGTCGCCGCGGGCTGGCGACCCTACTACTACGGCCGGTGGGAGTGGACGAGCGAGGGCTGGTTCTGGGTCTCGGACGAGCCCTGGGGCTGGGCGGCTTACCACTACGGGCGGTGGGCCTTCGACGGCGCCTACGGCTGGGTCTGGATCCCGGGCTACCAGTGGGCGCCCGCGTGGGTCTCGTGGCGCTGGTCCGGCGACGTCGTCGGCTGGGCGCCGCTCGCCCCCGGACTGTCCGTGTACGTCACGTCCTACCCGTTCTACGACGCGTGGTGGACCTTCGTGCCGAGCGTCAGCTTCGTCTCCGTGCCGGTCTACTCGGTCGCGTACGCCCCAAGCTACACGCGCCATTACTGGGATCGCACGACGCCCGCGCCGGCTCGCCCTGCGCCGCGTCCGATCCCAGGCCGCGCCCGTCCGGTCCACGCGGCCTCGCCAGCCTGGGGCGGGCCCGCCCCGCGCGCCATCGAGGCCCGGATGGGCCGTCCGCTCCGCCCGTCGCGCGTCGTCGCCGCGCCGTCTCCCGCCGCGGCGCGCGCCGGCCACGGCGAGATCTCCGTGTACCGTCCCGACGCGCGTCCCGCGCCCCGCGGCCGCGCCGAGGCGTACGGACGGCCCGAGGATCGCGGCAGGGGCGCGCCGGTGAGCGTCCCGGGCCGGGGTGACGAGCGCGGAAACGCCTTCGGCCCGCCCGCGCGCCGCGGCGAGACCTCCGGCCCCGGCTGGAACCGCACCGAGCGCGCGACCCCCTCGCCGGTCCAGCGCGGCGAGAGAACCGACGCGGCGCCGTCGCGGCGCAGCGAGGGTGGTGGTCAGGCTGCGCCACGCGGGTGGTCTCGGCCGCAGCGCGTGGAGCAGCAGAGGGACGGCGCGCCGGCGCGCGCCCCTGAGGGGCGCGGCGGCTCCGGGTCGGAGCGGCCACGTGCGCCCGGCGGTGCACCGGGAGGCGCCTCGCGCGGCGGCGGCCAAGGCGGCAACGGCGGTGGGCAGGCCCCCGCGCGCCCGCAGCAGCATGGCGGGGGCCGGCCGGCCCCGGCGGCGCCGCACCGCTGAGGCGGAGAGTCCACGCGCGAGGTGCGGCTCCGGCGTCGTCCGGAGCCGCGGCTGTTTCACCGCGACCAGGCAGCTTCAGTGCGTCGAGACGCGAACCGTGGTCTTCATCTCGCGCCCCGAGTCGAGGTCCCGCGCCGACATGGTGAGGATCCCCTCGACGTTCACCTCGAACAGGATCTCGAGCCGCACGTCGCCCGCGCGCCCAGGCCGGACGCCACTGAAGGTGAACTCTCCGAGGAGCTCGTTCTCCGCCGACCGGGCGTGGTCGCCCTGGTAGATGCGCATCGCGAGCTCGCTCTGGCGATCGACCGCGTTCGTGGCCGCGATGGTCCGTGCGTTGGGGATCGCCGCGTTGCGCGGGAAGACGACGTGCATCGCGCCGCCCGCCTGCTCGATCCCGATGGCCATCGGGATCACGTCGAGCAGCTGCAGCTTCAGGTCGGAGCTCTCCTGGAGCGACCAGCCGTATATCGCGGCGCCGATCCCCACCGCCTCGTCGGGGTGAACGCCCTTGGAAGGCGGCTTCCCGAAGAACCGCGTGAGCCGCTCCTGGATGATCGGCATCCGAGTCTGGCCGCCCACGAGCATGATCTCGTCGATGTCCTTCGCGGAGATCCCCGCGTCGACCATGACGCCGCCCACGATCTTGAGCGAGCGATCCACGAGGTGCTGGGTGAGGGCCTCGAGGAGCTTGCGGTCGAACCGCACGTCCATGTTGAGCGGCTGCCCCTGCGGCGTCATCGTGATGAAGGGGATCGAGAAGGGCGCCTCGGTGCGGGCCGACAGATCGATCTTCGTGCGCTCGGCGAGGTCCTTGATGCGCTGCATCGCCACGGGATCGGACGAGAGATCGATGCCGTGCTTCTGGCGAAAGTCATCGAGGACGTGGCGGATGATCGCGTCGTCGAAGTCGATGCCGCCGAGGAAGATGTCGCCGCCGGTGGCTTTCACCTCGAACACGCGGTCCCGGATCTCGATGATCGACACGTCGAAGGTGCCGCCTCCGAGGTCGTACACGAGGACGCGCTCGTGGAGCCGCTTCCCGATGCCGTAGGCGAGCGCCGCGGCGGTCGGCTCGTTGATGATCCGGACGACCTCGAGGTCGACGAGCGCGCCGGCCTCCTTGACCGCCTGCCGCTGCCGATCGGTGAAGTACGCGGGCACGGTCACCACGGCCCGGCGGACCTTGAACCCGAGATGGTCGGACGCGACGTCGCGGATCTTCGCGAGGATGCGCGACGCGATCTGCTGGATCGAGTAGCTCCGCCCCTGGCAGTCGACCTCGACGTCGTGGTGCTCGCCCGCGTGGACGGCGTACTGGACCGAGCGCTGCATCGTGTCGACGACCTCGTCGCGCGGGGCCCGGCCGATGAGCCGCTTCGTGGCGTAGAGGGTGTTGCGCGGGTTGAGCTGCCACTGGCGCTTCGCCTCCTGGCCGATGAGCTCGTTGCCCTTGTCGTCGATCGCGAAGATCGACGGGATGGTGTGCTCGCCCCCCTTGTAGGGGATGAGCTTCACCTGGGCGTCGCCGTACGCGACGGCGCCGCACGAGTTCGTCGTGCCGAGATCGATCCCGATGATCGTGTCGGGCGAGACCTGCTCCATGCCGCGGGGAGGGTACTACGGAGGTGGGGCGGCGTGGAGTCCGCGCCCCTCGTCCGGCGGGGCGGGCGCTTCCCCACACCTACGCTCCAAGGGCGCAGGAGCGGCTACCCGGGAATTCCAGTGGGATGACCCCCGTTGGACGGAACGTGCTCAAGACCCGACTTCTGTCGAGCCTCGGCGGGGCAGCCGTCGTAGCCGGCCTCTTCTTCGTCGCCTCTCCGCTGCTCGGGCTCACGTCCACGGCGCGCGCCGGCAACCCGCGCGCGGAGACGGTCCACAAGGTGTTCCCGAGCGCGGTGCGGATCCAGATCACCGCCGCAGGGAAGGTGGTGCGCAGCGCCTCGGGGATCGCCTTCGCCCGCGAGGGCCAGCGAACGTACGTCCTCACGAACGCGCACGTGGTCGCGCCCGGCAAGGCCTGGGCGGCGCCGGTGAAGATCGACGTGCTCCCGAGCGGCCGGGACCGCCGCGTCGCCGCGACCGTGGTCGCGACGGGCTCGCTGCCGGACACGGACATCGCCGTGCTCGAGGTCGGGGCGGAGCTGCCGGTGACGGAGCTCGCGTCCGACGACGGCCTCGAGCTCGGCGACGATCTCGTCGTCATCGGCGCCCCCTTCGGGAAGGGGCTCTCCGTCGCGGCGGGCATCGTCTCGCAGGTCGAGTACGAGTTCCTCGAGAACGCCGCGACGCCGCAGCGCGCGAGGTCGCTCAAGACCGACGCCGCGATCGGCTATGGCAGCTCCGGCGGCGGTGTGTTCGATGTCCCGCGCGGTCGGCTCATCGGCCTCGTGGAGGGCTACCGCACGGCGCGCGTGGAGTTCGGCAAGGACGCCGACCAGTACGCGTTCGACGTGCCCATGCCGGGCGAGACGTTCGTGGCTCCGGCCGCGAAGATCCGCCGCTTCCTCGCCGGCAACGGCCTCTCGCGCCTCGTGCCGGACGGCGCGGCGGAGCTGGCCGCGCGCGACCAGGCCCCGGGCGGCTCCGCGACCTCCGCGGATGCCCGCGAGGTGGCGGCGCGCGCCCGGCCGGTCGCGCTTCCTGCCGCGCCCGGTCCGCTGTAGCAGACGCCGCGCGGCGCGTCCGGCCTCACCTCACCGCTCCGGCGTGCCCGTCCCCGGCGCCGTGCTGGGGCCTACGCCGCCCGGCCCCACTCCCGAGGGCGGCATCCCGGCGCCTCCGGCAGCTCCGCCCTCCGCCGGCGCCCCGGCGCCGCCGCCGGGGCCGGTCCCCTGGCCAGGGGTCGACGTGGGCTCGCCCTCCTTCGCCGGACGCCGCACCTGGACCCAGTACGCGAGCGCCTCGGCGTTCCGGCCGGCACGGAGCTGCGATCCGGGGACGAGGTCCGCGACCGTCCCGAGCCCCGCCGGCGTGTAGACCATCGTGTTCCGGTCGACCGAGAGCGTCACCGGCCCGGCCGCCGTGCCGACCCTGAGCCGGTGCTCCTGCCGGTCGAAGCCCTCGAGCACGCCGGAGACCTCCTCGAGCACCGCGCCGCGTGGGATGGGCTGCGTGGCAGGGCGGGGAGGGTTCGTCCGCGCGGTGTCCCGGGCCGGTGCGGAAGGCGACAGGGGCGAGTCGGGGACCTGCCCCACCGGCGTGGCGACCGGCGGGAGCGGCAGCGCCTCCCAGGCGACGGCTGGGGCGGCGGCGAGGAGCGCGGCGAGCGCGGCGGCGGTCGGGAGCATGGCGAGATGTTAACGGTCCCACCGCCAGAAGTCGGGGCCCTGGAGTAGGATCCCGCCTTCGTTCGGACGGAGGGTGGATGGACAATCGCGTCAGCTGGGACGAGTACTTCATGAACGTCGCGCGCGTCGTGGCGACACGCGCGACCTGCGATCGAAAGCACGTCGGCGCGGTCCTCGTGCGCGACAAGACGATCCTCTCGACCGGGTACAACGGCTCGATCCGTGGGCTCCCGCACTGCACCGAGGCGGGACACATGATGGAGGACGGGCACTGCGTCGCGACCGTGCACGCCGAGGCGAACGCGATCATCCAGGCGGCGAAGAACGGCGTCGCCATCGAGGGCGCGACCATCTATACGACCGCGTCCCCCTGCTGGCCCTGCTTCAAGCTGATCGCGAACGCCGGCTGCCGCCGGATCGTGTTCGGCGAGTTCTACCGCGACGAGCGGATCTTCGAATACGCACAGCGGCTCGGGATCGAGCTCGTCGAGCTGAAGGTGCCGGCGCGGCCCGACGTTCAGCCGGCCGACACCGGGCACGCGAGGACGGTCACCGCGTCGCGCGAGTAGCGGTGCCGGCGGGCGTGAGCGGGGGGGACGGGGCGAGCTCTGCCGGGGTGAGGGTCCTCAGGAGGTCCTCGCCGATCACCGCGGCGGCCGCGGCGCGCCGCGCGACGAGGAGCTGCTCGCGCTGGCGGAGCCGGGCCCAGGCCTCCGCCCGATCCGCGGGGACCGGATCGGGGAATGCCGCGAGCTCCGCGCGGACCTGCGCGAGCGCACGATCGACCGCGACGACGCGGATCGCGGGCCTTCGCCCCGGCTCGCTGCGCCGATCGATCTCGACGGTGTCGTTCTCCGTCCAGAGCGGCAGGAAGTCCGCGCCCGCGACCTCGACGCGCGCGACGCCGCGGCCGTAATCGCGGCGGGCGAGAGACACGCGCAGGAGCGCGCCATCACGCGTCGCGGCGACCGGCGCAGGCGTCACTCCCGGCACGTAGTTGCGCGACTGGTTCGAGACGAAGTTCCCGAGCGAGTAGGCGATGATCGCCGTCCGTCCGTCGGCGCGCCGGTAGAGCTCGACCGGCTGTAGCACGTGCGGGTGGTGGCCGAGCACGACGAGCGCGCCCGCGTCCGCGAGCCGGCGGGCGAGGTCGACGTCCTCGGCGCGAGGCTGCTGCGCGTACTCGTCACCCCAGTGCAGCGAGACCACCACGGCGTCCGCCTCCGCTGCGGCGCTCCGGACGGCCTCGACGGCGGCGGCGCGATCGAGCTGGGACGCCTGCAGGCAGGGCTTCGCGGAAGGGCAGGCGTTTCCGTCCTGGTTGAAGAAGTGCGCGTACCCGAGGAAGGCGATCCGCAGCCCGCCCGCGTCGACCGTGACGGGACCGGCGGCGTGCCCGGACGGACCCGCGCCGACGTAGCGCAGACGCAGCGCGTCAAGCCGCTGGATCGTCTCCTCGAACCCGGGGCGGCCCTGGTCGAACATGTGGTTGTTCGCGACGGAGACCAGATCGACCCCTGCGCGCTGGAGCGCGGTGACGGCGTCGGGCGGGGCGTTGAACACGTACGGTCGCGTCCCCTGGGCCGCGCGAGGCGCGACGGGCGTCTCGAGGTTCGCGAACATGACGTCGGGCTCGGCGAGGAGGTCCGCCAAGGGCGCGTAGAGCCAGGAGTAACCGGCATCGGCGGCGCCTCGCCCGTGCGTCGCGGCGCTCTGCTTCACCGCGTCATGCATGAGGACGTCGCCGACCGCGCCGAGGGTCGCCTGCGCAAGGGTGCGAACCGGCGGCTCCGTGGCCTCGACCGGAGCGACAGCGCCGCCGCGCGACGGCAGGGAGGGAGAGACTGCTGCGGGCGGCGCCGACGCGAGGGGCGCCTCACCGCGGGATGCTCCGCCGGCGCCGGTCGCGCAGGCGGCGAGGACGAGCCCGACGACGGCGACGGATGGGGCGGACGGGGTCGCGCGCACGAGGCCTCCCAACTTTACCGGTATCATCCGGGCGGGCTTGAAAAAAGGAAGGTCGCGACGCATCTCAGGGCGCGACCCCAGGTTCTCATCATGCACCCATTCGCGAGAGGCGCTGCATTCGTCGACCGCACCGGCGCGATCGTCTCCGCCGATCCCGGCTTCGTGGCGCAGCTCGGGATCGCGCCGGACGCCGACCTCGCGGGAGCGCTGCGCGAGCGCGCCGAGCGGGCACCGGCGCTGCGCGCGCTCCTCGCGGGGGAGGGCCCCGCCGTCGCGCAGATCGATGGGTCGGACGGCGAGCCGCTGGAGCTGCACCGGGTCCCGAGCGGGGAGGGGGCGCTGCTGCTGGCGCGCGGGCCCCGCGACTCCGAGTGCCTCGAGCACGCCATGCGCTCCCAGGGGCTCACGCGGCTCGCGGCGGGCGTCGCCCACGACATCAAGAACCCCCTGAACGCCATGGCGCTGCAGCTCGCGCTGCTCGCGGACAAGCTCTCCTCGGCCGGCGACGCGGGCGCCGCCTCGGCGACGCACCTCGGCGCGCTTCGCGACCAGATCGTCCGGGTCAACGAGGTGGTGCGCCGCTTCCTGGACGTGACCGATCCGTCCGCGCCGCTCGGCTACACCGACGTCGGCGCGCTCGCTGCCGACATCGCGAGCCTCTTCGGCCACGACGCGCGACGGCGCCGCATCGAGTTCCACGTGGACGCGGCGGCGGGCGCTGCGCGAACGCGCTGCGATCCGGGCCGCGTGTCCCGGCTCGTCCTGGGGCTCGTCTCGCGTGCGCTCGTGGAGACGCCGGAGGGCGGGCGCATGTCCCTCCGCGTGGAGCTGGACGGGGCGAGCGTGCGAGTCACGATCGAGCACGGCACTGGAGAGCCGGACCCCGAGCTCCGGTATTACGCGGAGGTCGCCGCCGATGCCGCCGAGGCGCTCGGCGGTGCCCTGACCATCGCGCGCGAGGACGCGCTCGAGCGACTCACCCTGCGGCTGCCGAGGAACGATCGCGAATGAAATACCGCGTCCTCATCGTCGACGACGAGGCCGACAGCCGCGACGCCCTCGCGGAGCTGACGCAGCGGTGGGGCTACGACGTCCAGACCGCGAGCGACGGCACCGAGGCGCTCCGGCGGGCCATCGAGGGTCACCCCGACGTGATCCTCACCGATCTCGTCATGCCCAACATGGACGGGCTCTGGCTGCTCCGGGCGCTGCGCGCCGAGCTGCCGGAGTGTCCCGTCGTGCTGCTCACCGGCCGCGGGACGATCCAGACGGCAGTGCAGGCGATCAAGGAGGGCGCCTACGACTTCATCGAGAAGCCGCTCGAGGTGCCGCGCCTGCGGCTCGTGCTCGAGCGCGCCCTCGAGAAGAAGGAGACGATGCGCGAGGTGCAGCTGCTCCGGCGGCGCCTCGCCGCCCTCGCGCCCGGCACCGACATGATCGGCTCGGGTCCCGCGATGCACCGGGTCTTCGAGCTCGTGAAGAAGGTCGCACCCTCGAACGCCAGCGTCGTCATCAGCGGCGAGAGCGGGACCGGCAAGGAGATCGTCGCGCGCGCGATCCACAACCTCTCCCCGCGCAAGGAAAAGCCGTTCGTCGCGGTGAACTGCGGCGCGATCCCTGCGACCCTCATCGAGTCGGAGCTGTTCGGCTACGAGCGCGGCGCGTTCACCGGCGCGGAGCAGCGGCGGCTCGGGAACTTCGAGCTCGCCCACAACGGCACCCTCTTCCTCGACGAGATCGGCGAGCTGCCGCTCGAGCTGCAGGCGAAGTTCCTCCGCGTGCTCGAGGAGCGGAGGTTCCGCCGGCTCGGAGGGCGGTCGGAGGTCGAGGTGGACGTTCGAGTCCTCTGCGCCACCAACCGCGATCTGAAGGAGGAGATCCGGAAGGGTCGCTTCCGCGAGGACCTCTACTTCCGGCTCCATGTCTTCACGATCCAGCTCCCTCCGCTCAAGGAACGGCGCGAGGACATCCCGCTCCTCGCCCACCACTTCATCGAGAAGTTCAACGGCGAGACGGGGAAGCACGTCCAGGGCGTGTCCCCGGGCGCGCTCGGAATCTTGCAGGGGTACGCCTGGCCGGGGAACATCCGCGAGCTGCGCAACACCGTCGAGCGCGCGATGATCCTCGTCGACGGAGAGGTGATCGGGGAGGAGCACCTCCCGCCCGACATGCAGACCTCCCGTCCGGAGGCCGCGACCCTGCGCGTGCCGCTCGGGATCCCGCTCGACAAGGTCGAGAAGGAGTACATCCTCGCGTCGCTGCAGAAGAACAGCGGGAACAAGGCCCGCACCGCGGAGATCCTCGGCATCAGCGAGAAGACGCTCTACAACAAGCTGAACCGCTACGCCGCAGAGGCGCGCACGCGGGCCAGCGAGCCGGACGCCGAGGCGCCGGCGAGCGGCGTGAAGGCCTGACCGTCCGGGAAGCCCCGCGCCATCGGGGCCCGCGTCAATGCGCCGAGGCGGATTGCGCCGCCGCGTCCGTGGCGACGGGGGGCGCCGGTGCGGGCTCGGGCAGCTCCGCCACGGCAACGCGGCTGCGCCCCTCGCGCTTCGCCGCGTACAGCGCAGCGTCCGCTGCGCCCACGAGCGCCTCCGCCGCGTCATCTCGCAGATCGTCGCACAGGCAGGCCACCCCGAACGACGCGCCGACGTGGATGCGCCGCCCGCCGATCTCGAGCTCCGTCTCCCGGAGGCGGGCCAGGGCGCGCTCGGCGAACACGCGGCCCTCCTCGGCGGCCGTGTGGGGCAGGAGGATCACGAACTCGTCACCGCCGTACCGGGCGCCGAAGTCGGTCTCGCGGAGCTCCTCGCGGATCACCGCCGCGACCGCCGCGATGGCCCGGTCGCCGGCGGCGTGGCCGAGCTCGTCGTTGATCGGCTTCAGCTGGTCCATGTCCGCCATGACGCAGGTGAGCGGGGTGTGGTAACGGCGGGCCCGCTTCACCTCCTCCTCGACGCGCGCGCGGAACGCGCGCAGGTTCGCGAGGCCCGTGAGCGCGTCGGTCTGCGCGAGCTCGCGGAGCGCGATCTGGCTGCGCACGAGCCGGAGCGTTCGCTCGACGCGCGCGCGCAGCTCGCGCTCGGAGAAGGGCTTCTGCAGGTAGTCGACGGCGCCGAGATCGAGGCTGCGGACCTTGACCGCGTCGTCGCCGTGGCCGGACACGAAGATGACCGGGATGTCGCTCGTCGTGGCGTCGGAGCGGAGCCGCTCGAGCGCCTGGAGCCCGTCGAGTCGCGGCATGAAGAGGTCCATCAGCACGACGTCCGGGTGCTCCTCGTGCGCCAGCTCGACGGCCGCCTCGCCGTCCTCGGCGAGCAGGACTTCGTACTCGGGCTCGAGCACCTCGGTGAGGACCTCGCGCGCGTCCGCCTCGTCGTCGACCACGAGCAGCCGCGGCCGCGCACCGGCCGGACGCGTCCGGCGGCGAGCGGGGCGCGCTTCCGGCGCCGCGCGCACCGTGCGGTCGAGGTCGTCCGCGACGCGACGCAGCCGCGAGATCTCCCCGCGGTGCGCCTCGCCGTTGGCGGCATCAGCGGCGAACAGATCCGCGGCGGTGCGGAGCTCCGCCGCCGCGGAGGCGAGCAGCGCGTCGCGCCGATGCGCCGTCTCGCGGAGCCGCCGGTTCGCGTCGGCGACATCCGCGAGGGCGCTCGGGAGCGCCTCCCGGAGCCTTTGCGCGCGCTCCTCCGCAGGGAGCGCCGACACCGAGTCGATCACCGCGAGCAGCGACGCGAGCGGGTCGCGCGCGGTCTCCGCGCCATTGGCGGGTCTCGGGTCCTGTGGCGTCGAGGCGGGCATCCGTCCGTTCGGGTCGTCCAAATCTAGTGGGGGCGGAGCCGAACGGCAGGCCACGCCGCTACGGCAAAAGAGCGGGTAGCGCCCCGCCCCCCGGCGCGCGCTCGCCCGATCGGCGCGGCCTCCAGGGCCTGCCGCCATCAGTGAACCCAAGCGTACAGCGCCGCCGCGAGGGGAATCCACGGGATCCCCAGGAGGGCTGCCACGGCGATCTTGAGCGCGCGGCGCCCGCGCGGCGAGAGGTGGGCGGTCCCGGGGAACGTGAACGCGGCGCGAGAGGTCACCCGCCCAGATAGAGCAAGGCCGATGCCGCGGCGTCACGCCGGCACCGCGCCCGGAAGCTCGCGCGATCCTGGGACGTCCGGGCTCGCGCGGAAGCGGCCCCTCAGCGGTGCTGCGGCGGGCCGGAAAGAATTCCCGCCCACGCCCGGGAGCAGTCCGGAATATTTTGTACGTCGGGAGGACGCGAGATGGCTCGGGTCGTGGAGATCTACGGCAAGGACGGTTGACCCTACACCAACGCCGCCCGTGAGGATTTCGGCGACCGAGGTGTGGAGTTCACCTACTTCAACGTCAAGAAGGACGCCGCGGCGATGACGCGGTTCCTCGCGCTCTCCGGCGGGGATCGGCGCGTGCCGCTCGTGGTGGACACGGCCGGGCGCGTCTCGGTCGGCTTCGGAGGGACCTGAGCGGTCTGACGCTCCCGGTCGGGAGCCTCACCTCAACCTCGCCCGTAGATGGCGCGCTTGCCGCCGCGGAAGCCCGGGCCGCCGACGAACTGCGGCGGCGGACGCTCGAGCATGAACTGGAACCACTGCTCGCCGTAGACCTTCCCGAGCTTGAGCTTCTTGCCGTTCTGCAGGAGCTGGAGCGAACCCTTCAGCTTCTCGTCCGACGGGTTCGCATGCACGGCGCGACCGAGGACGCCGATCGCGTCCTCGTGGCGGTTCAGCTCCTCGAGGATCCAGGCGTACGCGGACCAGAGCACGCCCTCCTTCTTGCTCGACTTCACCGCGTCCTCGAACACGCGCTTCATCCCGTCGAGGTCGCGCCGCTTGTAGCGGAGGACGCCGAGCATCCCGCGCGCGATCCAGTTGCGCGAGAAGCTCTTCTCGAGGTGGGGGAGGGCGGCGTCGAGATCCTGCCGGATGAAGAGGAGGATCCCGATGTTCGAGTGGAGCTGCGAGGCGACCAGGAACTGCCAAGGCGCGAGCCGGAAGCCGCCCTGGAGCGTCTGCACCGCCTTGTCGAGCTTCTGCGCGCGGACGTCCGCCTGCATCGCCTCGAACACCGCCTCGAGCTGCTTCCAGGTCCGGCGCGCGAGGACGAAGTACGCGATCGTCGCCGCGAGGAGGGCAGGGAACACGGCGGCGGCCCAGCCGAAGCTCGTCCCGAGCGCAATGGCGGCGCCGACGGCGAGCCCGATCACCAGGCTGATGAGGAGGTTGTACATGGCGTTCCCGGCCTGCGCCCGCGGGCGTGATGGTGCGGGGGTACCGATACACGCGCCCGCGCCCTTGCGGCAAGGGAAAACGCGGGCGCGCGGCCCCGGCGAATGGCCCTCCCCGGACTCGAACCGGGACGGGGGATCACCCCACTCGATTTTGAGTCGAGCGCGTCTACCGTTTCGCCAGAGGGCCGGTGGCGCCGCGGAAGCTAGCAGAAAAAAGGATTGGACGCATGGCCGCCGGTCTATACTGCCCGGCAAAAGTCCATTTTGCGCCGTGTCCAAACTGCGCAATCGCTCGCGATAGGAGACGTCCGATGCCCCGCCCGCCCGCCCATACCACGCTCGACGCGGCCGTACGCGCAGCGATGGAGCCCGTCGTGAAGCGCGCCTCCGCCGCGATCGCGCGCGCAGTCGCCGAGATGGCCGCCGCGAAGCTCGAGAGCGAGCTCGAGGCGGAGGTCGCACGCAAAGGCGGCCGCGGCCGGCGTCGCCGCTCGGTGAACGGCGCCTCGTCGCGCCCCCGCGGCGAGATCACCCGCTGGGCTGCCGATCGTCGCGCCCGCCGCGTCCCGAACTTCGTCATCGACATGACCGGCCTGAAGACGAAGAAGCAGATCGTCGCCAAGTTCGGCGACGGCGTCGTCTTCGAGAAGGGCAAGCCCGCGCCGAAGCCGAAGGGGTAGTCCGACCGGTCATCCGCGCCGTGGCGGCCTCCCGCGGCCGCGCGAGCCGGGCCCGCCGCCGCGAGGCTTGCCGCTGCCCGGCCGCGAGCCGGGTGGACCGGCGCGGCGCTGGCCGGGGCGAGGTCCCGGACCGCCGCGGGCGTCCGGGCGGCTGCGAGCGCCCATGTCCGTGCGAGGACCAGGTGCGCTGCGAGGACCGGGACCGCTGCGAACGCCCGGGCCGCTGCGAGGGCCGGGGCTGCTGCGAGGGCCGGGGCTGCCGCGAGGGCCGGGGCTGCCGCGAGGGCCGGGGCTGCCGCGAGGGCCGGGGCTGCCGCGAGGA
>DATIDF010000046.1:0-2446 GCA_035456445.1 Anaeromyxobacter sp. | reverse complement strand
TGCGCGACCGAGAGGATGCGGAGCCGCGCGACCCGGCCGTCCGGCAGCGGCCAGTCGATCTCGTCCCCGACCGAGAGTCCGAGCAGCGCGGAGCCGATCGGGGCGAGCACCGAGACACGCCCCGCCGGGGCGTCCGCCTCGCGCGGGTAGACGAGCGTGACCTCGCGGCGAACGCCGCTCGACTCGTCCACGAACGCCACGCGCGCACCCATGGTGACGAGATCGGGGCGCGCCACCTGCACCGGGATCGCCCGATCGAGCTCGTCGTCCAGCCGCTCCGCGGCTTCGGAGTCCCGGCTCGCGAGGTTCTGGTCGACGAGCGCGCGCAGGCGCTCGAGCTCGGCGGTGGTGATGTGGATGGGCTTGCGGACGGCCATGATGGTTCCTTTCGAGGCGCCCTCGCGCGTCGGCGAGCGCGCTCCGTGGGTGAACGGCCTGCGCCACGGCGAGCGCCGCGGCGCGACAGTGTGGTCGGGGTGCGCCTCGCCCTCGGCTACTGCGGGGAGCGCGAGGCGCGGGCGAGGAGGCAGGCCGTCTCGCGGGCGCGCGCCCCGGCGCCGCGCCGGATCTCTGGCGCGAGCTGCGGGCGCGGGCGATGGCAGGCGAGGGCGGACACGCTCACATCGTCTAGCCTCGGGACCGAGGGGCGTCAAGCAGCGGCGCCCTCCGCCAGGCCCGCGCGTGGACGGCGGGCGTTCGCGACGGGTCACGGCTGTCCGGCTGGATACCCGTCCGCGCCGTGCAAGCCTCCTTCGCCGCCCTCATCGTTCACGAATGCGGGCCGTCGTCGGCACCGCGGCGGTGCTCATCGCCGCCTGCCTGGAGTACAGCCCCCACGTCCTGCCCTCGGAGGAGCGGCACCGGGACGTGAACTGGAAGAACATCGCTCGGCTCGTGGCCGAGCCCGCGCCCGGGCGCCTGCGGTTCGCCGTCGTCGGTGACACGCAGACCGCGTTCGACGAGGCGGAGCGCGCGGTGGAGGCGCTCTCTCGCCGCGGCGACATCGCCTTCGTGGTGCAGCTCGGAGACTTGACCGAGCTCGGGCTCGCCCCGGAGTACGAGTGGATGAACGACCTCTTCCGGCGCCTGCCCGTGCCGTACGTCGTCGTCATCGGCAACCACGACCACCTGGGAAATGGAGAGGAGATCTACGAGCGCATGTTCGGGCCGCAGGACTTCGCCTTCACCTGGGGGCGCACCCGCTTCGTCTTCCTCGACACGTGCTCGATCGAGGAGGCGTACGACGGCACGGTCCCCGATCTCGCGACGCTCGCCGTGAACCTCGCGCCGTCACCGGATCACGACCGCGCGTTCGTCTTCGCCCACGTCGAGCCGGAGAGCACGGACTTCGACCCGCGCCTGCGCGACGGGTTCCGCGCGCTCCTTCGCGACGGCGGCGTCGTCGCATCCTTCCACGCCCACGAGCACAGGTACGGGAGCGGAGTCCAGGACGGTGTCGCGTACTACCTCGCCGCGCACGTGAACGACCGCGAGTACCTGCTCGTGTCGGAGCGGGACGACGGCGGCTTCGACGTGGATCGGGTGACGTTCTGATGCCCCGGGCCGCCGCAGCCATCGCCGTCGCCGTCGCGCTCGCCGCGCCGGGCGGCGCGGCCGGCGAGGACCGCGTCGAGCGCAGACGCCACTGGGCCCTGCCCGATCAGGCGAAGCTGCAGCTCGCGGGGAACGTCGGGTTCCTCTCGCCTGGGGTCGGCTGGAGCTGGCTCGGAAGCCGCCTCGAGGGCGACCTGTTCTTCGGGTGGGTCCCGGCGTCGATCGGTGGCGACTCGATCGTGTCGCTCACGGGGAAGCTCACGCTCGCGCCGTGGAGGCTGCAGCCGGGCTCCGGGTGGTCCCTGCGCCCGCTCACGGCCGCCTTGCAGCTCACGTACACGTTCGGTCACGAGTACTTCCTCCGCCTCCCGGACCACTACCCCCACGGCTACTACTCGGCCGCGACCGCGTTGCGAAGCGCCCTCGCCGTCGGGGCGAGCGTCGGGCGGCGGCAGTGGGGGCTCGACGAGATCGGCGTGTACGCCGAGCTCGTCGCGCTCGACGCCATGCTCGGGTTCTGGATCACGAACCCGCGCGCGCTCGGCCCGACCGACGCGCTCAGCCTAGCGGTCGGCGTCCGGGCGGCGTTCTAGGGCGAGCCGCTCCCTAACCTTCGACCGCGAGCGACCCGAGCGCGACCCGCTCGGCTCGAACGAGGGCTGCCGAGGCGATGCGCCGGTGCTTTGGTTCTCCCCGCAGCGCCGCGCGGATGGGGCACAGAGCGCGGGGCGGCGGCAGCTCGAAACACGGAGCACTCGCACTATCCCCGCGATAGTGAATTCACCCGAAGGGGTACAACACACCTCCCGCCGCACCTCCGCCGGGATGGTGGCCGTCGCCTTCGTGCGGTCCACAGAAGGCGCAGCCCGGTTCATCTTCCTCGCCGGGGCGA
>DATIDF010000045.1:0-2315 GCA_035456445.1 Anaeromyxobacter sp. | reverse complement strand
CGTCGTGGTCCGGGGCGAGAACGAGGACGAGCTCGGGAACCTCGCTCGGTTCGCGTGGCGCTTCGGCGCGACCGCCCGGTTCATCGAGCTCATGCCGTTCGGCCCGGGCGAACCGGTGCCGACCGCCGAGGTGAAGCGGCTCCTCGAGGCGCAGGGGATCCGGCTCGAGCCGGATGCCTCGCGCGGCTGGGGCCCCGCGTACCACATGCGCGGCACCTCGCTCGCGGACGGCGCGCCGGTCGGCGGCCTCGTCGGCTTCATCGGCGCGATGACCGAGAACTTCTGCGACGGCTGCAACCGCGTACGGGTCGGCGCCGATGGCTCGCTCCGCGCGTGTCTCGGCGGCCGCGATCGCGCGCCGCTTCGCGAGCTCATCCGCGCGGGCGCGTCCGACGAGGAGATCGCCGCGGCCGTCAGGACCGCGCTCCTCGCGAAGGGCGAGAAGCACGAGATGCGCCCGGGCGGATCGGGGCTCTTGCCGATGATCGGATCCGGCGGCTGAGAGACACCCTGCTCGCGCGGGGCCCGTGAAGGCCGCTCGTGCTGAGCCCGTCGAAGCACGAGCTCACGGTGGGCGGAACGACTGAGCGGCTACGCCGCGACGCGCGGACGGATGTTCGCGCGGATCCAGTCGATGATGCCCTGCGTCGGGGAGCCGGGGAGGAACACCTCCGCGACGCCCTTCTCCTTCAGCCTGGGTACGTCGTCCTGCGGGATGATCCCGCCTCCGAACACGACCACGTCCTTCGCGTCCTTCTCCGCGAGCAGCTCCACGACCGCCGGGAAGAGCGTCATGTGGGCCCCGGACATGATGGACAGGCCGATCGCGTCCGCGTCCTCCTGGATCGCGGCCGCGACGATCATCTCGGGCGTCTGGTGGAGACCCGTGTAGATGACCTCGAAGCCGGCGTCGCGCAGGGCGCGGGCGATGATCTTGGCGCCGCGATCGTGGCCGTCGAGGCCAGGCTTCGCGACGACGATGCGGAGGGGACGCTCTTTCGCGGGGCTCATGCCTTCTCCGTGAGATCGAGATCCAGCGCTCCGGTGGTGTACCCCAACTCCGCGGCGTTTCGCCACCTGCGCTCCTGCGGGGGATGGACTCCTTTGCTCGATGGCCGCCGGGGGGGCGCTAGAACCTGCCGTCCTCCCGGTAGACCCCGTGGACCTTGCGGAACACGTCGGAGATCTCCCCGAGCGTCGCGTACGCCTTCACC
This sequence comes from Anaeromyxobacter sp., assembly GCA_035456445.1. Lineage (GTDB taxonomy): Bacteria > Myxococcota > Myxococcia > Myxococcales > Anaeromyxobacteraceae > Anaeromyxobacter. The sequence goes on along the minus strand of DATIDF010000045.1, from coordinate 1,101 downwards.
GCGTCGATCACGGCCGGGACGACGTTCGCGCCCTCCGTCGCCGCACGCTCGACCGCCGCGAGCGTCTCCGTGGCCCTCGCCGGATCGCGAGCGGCCTTCACCATCCGGAGCCGTTCCACCTGGCTCCGCGCGACGTTCTCGTCGATCTTGAGGATCGGGATCGGTTCCTGCTCCTCGGACTTGAACGCGTTCACACCGACGACGATCCGATGGTGGGCCTCGATGTCGCGCTGGTACCGGTACGCGCTCTCGGCGATCTCACGCTGCGGGTAGCCCTCCTCCACCGCGCGCAGCATGCCGCCCATCTCATCGATGCGCCGGATGTGCTCGAGCGCGCGCTTCTCCATCTCGTCCGTGAGCCACTCGACGTAGTAGCTCCCGGCGAGCGGGTCCACGGCGCGATCGGCGCCCGACTCGTAGGCGATGATCTGCTGCGTCCTGAGCGCGATGGTGACCGCCTCCTCGGTCGGGAGCGCGTAGGTCTCGTCGAGCGAGTTCGTGTGGAGCGACTGGGTGCCGCCGAGCACGGCCGCGAACGCCTGGAGGGCCGTCCGGACCACGTTGTTGTACGGCTGCTGGGCGGTGAGCGATACGCCCGCGGTCTGGGCGTGGGTGCGGAGCAGGAGCGACTCCTTCTTCTTCGCGCCGAACCGCTCCCTCATCGTGCGCGCCCAGATCCGGCGCGCCGCGCGGAACTTCGCGACCTCCTCGAAGAAGTCGTTGTGGACGTCCCAGAAGAAGCTGAGCCGCTGCGCGAACGTGTCCACGTCGAGCCCGCGATCCACGCACTCCTGCACGTACTCGATGCCGTCGGCGAGCGTGAACGCGAGCTCCTGGACCGCGGTCGCCCCGGCCTCGCGGATGTGGTAGCCGGAGATCGACACCGGGTTCCAGCGCGGCATCTCGTTCGCGCAGAACTCGACGACGTCGCAGTTCACCTTCACCGCGGGAGCGGGCGGAATCATCCACTCCTTCTGCGCGATGTACTCCTTCAGCATGTCGTTCTGGAGCGTGCCGCCGAGCTTCGCGCGCGGCACGCCCTGCTTCTCGCCGACCGCCACGTACATCGCGAGCGCGATCACCGCGGTCGCGTTGATGGTC
>DATIDF010000044.1:0-25211 GCA_035456445.1 Anaeromyxobacter sp. | reverse complement strand
CCCTCACTCGGTGATCCAGCGGCGTCCGTCGCGTCGCAGGAGATCGTCCGCCGCCCGCGGTCCCCACGATCCGGCGCGATAATCCGGGAGGTCGCGCGCGGGGAGACTCGACCAGACGTCGAGGATCGGCGTCACGATCCGCCACGCGGCCTCGACCATATCCGTCCGGTAGAAGAGGGTGGAGTCGCCCGTGAGCGCGTCGTAGAGGAGCCGCTCGTAGCCGGTGGCCTCGCACTCCGCGCCGATGCTCTTGTAGTCGAAGGAGAGGCGCACGTCCTCGAGCCGGATGGCCGCGCCGGGGGCCTTCGCCTTGATCTCGAAGGAGATCGCCTCGTCCGGCTGGATGTGGATGTGGAGCCGGTTCGGCTCGATCTCACCGACGCCCGACTGCTGGAAGAGCATGAGCGGGGGGCGCCGGAACTCGACGACGATCTCGGTCCAGCGGCGCGCGAGCCGCTTCCCCGTCCGGAGATAGAAGGGGACGCCGGCCCACCTCCAGCTGTCGAGGTCGAGCCGCACCGCCGCGTAGGTCTCGGTCGTCGATCGCGGGTCGACGTTCGGCTCCGAGCGGTAGGCGGGTACGCGGGCGTCGCCGACCATCCCCTCGCCGTACTGTCCCCGGACGGTGTCGCGCAGGATCTCCTCGGGCGACATCGGCCGGATTGCCTGGAGCACCTTCACCTTCTCGTTGTGCACCGCCTCGGCGCCCAGGCTCGACAGCGGCTCCATGGCGACGAGCGTGAGGAGCTGGAGGACGTGGTTCTGGATGACGTCCCGGAGCGCGCCCGCCGTCTCGTAGGTCGGGCCGCGCCCCTCGACCCCGAGCGATTCGGCCACGGTGATCTGCACGTGGTCGACGTAGCGGCGGTTCCAGATCGGCTCGAACACTCCGTTCGCGAAGCGGAAGGCGAGGATGTTCTGAACGGTTTCCTTGCCCAGATAGTGGTCGATGCGGAAGATCTGGTCCTCTCGCAGCACGCGGTGCAGCTCCGCATCGAGCGCTCTCGCGGACTCGAGATCGCGCCCGAACGGCTTCTCCACGACGACGCGGCGCCAGCCCTCCTCGCGCCGGGCGAGCCCAGCCGCTCCCAGCTGCCGGACGATCGGCGCGAACGCGGTAGACGGCGTCGCGAGGTAGAAGAGGACGTTCCCGCCGGTGCGGTGGCGCGAGGCGACCTCGGCGAGCCGCGCGCCCAGCCGGCGGAAGGCGCCCTCGTCGCCGAACTCGCCACGCACGAAGTAGAGGCGATCGACGAAGTCGGCCCAGGCCTCGGCCGGCGGAGCGCACGGGGTGAACCGGTCCACGCTCGCGCGGATCTCCTCCCGATAGGCGGCGTCGTCGAGGGCCTTCCGACCGAAGCCAATCACCGCGAAGTCGCGGGGAAGGAGCCCGCTCGAGCGCAGGTTGCACAGTGCCAGAAAGAGCTTGCGGCGGGCGAGGTCGCCGACGCCCCCGAAGATCACGAGCGCCGCGGCGTCGGCCGGCCTCGCGAGCGGCGCCCGCTCCGGCGCGCGCACCAGGGCGGGCGCGCCGGGCGCGCCTACGAGATCGGTCATCGCGTCACTCCTCGGGCTCCGCTCGCGCCTCCGCGTGGCCGCCGAACTGCCGGCGCATCGCGGAGATCGCGATCGTACGCGACGACGCGATGTCCGGCGCGCAGGAGCCGGCGCGCCATGTTCGCGCCCATCCGTCCGAGCCCCACCATTCCGAGCTGCATCACGCCGCCTCCCTCATCGAGCCGGCGACGCGCCGAGCTGGGCGCGCCGCGCGTCGACCGTGGCGAGGAGCTTCTGGAAGGGCTCCGCGAACTTCTGCACCCCCTCCGCGAGGACCTCGTCCGTGACCGCGTCCATCGAGATCCCGAGCGCCTCGATCGCGGCGAGCTGGGCGCGCGCTCCCTCGAGGTCCTCCTCCAGCGTGGCGCGAACCGAGGCGCCGCGGCGGAGCGCTTCCAGCGTGGCCGGCGGCATCGTGTTCACCGTGTCCGCACCGACGAGCGACTCGACGTACAGGAGCTCCGGGTAGCGGGGGTCCTTCACGCTCGTGCTCGCGAAGAGCACGCGCTGTGGCCGGGCGCCGCGGGCCTCGAGCGCGGCCCAGCGCCCGGTCGCGACGAGGGCCTTGAAGTCCTGGTAGGCGAGCTTCGCGTTGGCGATGCCGGCCGCGCCGCGGAGCGCCTCGATGCGGGCGCGCTCGCCGGGATCGTGGGCGCGCTGCGCCGCCTCGTCGAGCCGGCGGTCGACGAGCGTGTCGATCCGCGAGACGAAGAAGCTCGCCACGCTCGCGGCCCGCGAGAGCGCCTCGCCTCTCCCGGCGCGCACCTCGAGCCCCGCCGTCCAGGCCTCCGCCGCCCGACGGTACGCCGCGCGCGAGAACAGGAGCGTCACGTTCACGTTGACGCCCTCGGCGGCCAGCGCCTCGATGGCGGGCATGCCCTCGGGCGTGCCCGGAATCTTGATGAAGACGTTGGGTCGCGCGAGCGCCCTCCACAGGCGGCGCCCCTCCTCGATGGATCCTCGCGTGTCCCCTGCGAGGAACGGCGACACCTCGAGGCTCACGAAGCCGTCGCGCCCGTCCGTCGCGTCCCAGACCGGGCGCAGGAGGTCGGCCGCCGCGCGCAGGTCCTGGACCGCCAGCGCCTCGTAGATCGTCTTCGCGTCGAGGGCGCGCGCAGCGAGCGCCGCGATGTCGGCGTCGTAGTCGCTCGTCCCTCCGATCGCCTTCTCGTAGATGGACGGGTTCGTGGTGAGGCCGCGCACCCCGTCCTCGATGAGCCGTGCGAGCGACCCGCTGCGGATGAGGTCTCGCTTCAGGCCGTCGTACCAGACGCTCTGGCCGTGCCGGGCCAGCTCACGGATCGCGTCGATCATGGTGTGCCTCCTTGCAGCGCGCGCGCCTCGAGGGCGCGCGTCTTCGCGATGCGCCGGCGATGCCGCTCCTCGCCGGAGGGCCGGGCGTCGAGGAACGCCCGTACGATCTCCCGCGCGAGCGCCTCCCCGACGACGCGCGCCCCGAGGGCGAGAACGTTCATGGCGTCGTGCTCGACGCCCTGGTGCGCCGAGTAGGTGTCGTGGCAGAGGCCGGCGTAGATCCCGGGGAGCTTGTTGGCGGCGATCGCGACTCCGACCCCGCTCCCGCACACGAGCACGCCGCGCTCGGCACGCCCGGACCGGACCGCGTCGCCCAGACGCAGGGCGTGGTCCGGGTAATCGTCTCCCGGCACCGGCGCGCCCGGGGCCAGATCGAGGACGTCGTGTCCCCACCCGGCGAGGGCGGCGACGAGCGCCTCCTTCAGAACGACGCCGGCGTGATCGGCGGCGATCGCGACGCGCAACGCTAGCCCTCCCCTCGTCCGAGGAGCGCGCGCGCCGTCGACACGATCGCGTCGGGCGTGAACCCGAACTTCCGCTGCAGCTCCCTGAGCGGTGCCGAGGCGCCGAACGTGTGCATCCCGATCACAGCGCCGCCGCTCCCCACGTAGCGATCCCACCCGAGCGTCGAGGCCTGCTCCACGGCGAGGCGGGCCTTCACCTGCGGAGGCAGCACGCTCGCGCGGTAGTCCGCCGGCTGCTGCTCGAAGAGCTCCCAGGACGGCATGCTCACCACGCGGACGCGGACGCCCTCCGCGGCGAGCGCCTCGTGGGCGGCGACCGCGAGGTGCACCTCGCTGCCGGTCGCGACGAGCAGGAGCTCGGGACGGCCGTCCGGAGCGTCGGCTAGGACGTAGGCGCCGCGCGCGAGCCCGGACGCGGGCGCGTAGCGGCTGCGATCGAGCACCGGGACGTTCTGGCGCGTGAGCACGATCGCGGCGGGGCCGTGCCGCCGCCGCATCACGACGCGCCAGGCCTCGACCACCTCGTTCGCGTCGGCGGGACGGATGGTCACGAGGCCCGGGATGGCGCGGAGCGAGGCGAGGTGCTCGACCGGCTGGTGCGTCGGGCCGTCCTCGCCGAGGCCGATGGAGTCGTGGGTGAAGATCGCGATGATCGGCAGCTCCATGAGCGCGGAGAGCCGCAGCGCCGGCCGCATGTAGTCGCTGAACACGAGGAACGTCGCCTCGAACGGCCGGAGCTTCGAGAGCGAGAGGCCGTTCGTGAAGGCACCCATCGCGTTCTCGCGGATGCCGAAGTGCAGGTTGCGGCCTCCCGGGTCGTTCGCTTCGAGGTCGCCCGCGCCTTCGATCGTGAGCCGTGTCCGGGTCGATGGAGCGAGATCGGCGGCGCCCCCGAGGAGCCAGGGCACGTTCCTGGCGAGGGCGTTCGCCACCTTCCCCGACGCCTCGCGCGTCGCGATCCCCTTAGCGTCCGGCGCGAACGCGGGGAGATCCCGGTCCCAGCCGTCGGGGAGCTCTCGGCGCTGCATCCGCTCGATCTCGTCCGCGAGCTCCGCGTGATGCTCGCGATACGCGGAGAAGAGCCGCTGCCACTCGGCGCGCAGCCTGGCGCCCCGCGCGGCGATTCCGTCCCGGAAGGCCTCGCGCACACCCTCGGGGACGAGGAAGTGGGCGTCCTCCGGCCAACCGTAGCGGCGCTTCGTCGCGCGCACCTCGTCCTCGCCGAGCGGCTCGCCGTGAGCCTCTGGCGTGTCCTGCTTCCCGGGCGAGCCCCAGGCGATGTGCGTGTCGACGACGACGAGCGTCGGCCGATCCCCCGTCGCCCGGAACCCCTCGAGCGCCCGCGAGAGCGCGTCGAGATCGTTCGCGTCCCCGACCCGGGTCACGTTCCAGCCGAGCGCGACGAACCGGCACGCCACGTCCTCACTGAAGGCCAGCTCGGTCCGGCCCTCGATGGTGATCCGGTTGTTGTCGTAGATCCAGCAGAGGTTCGGCAGCCGCAGGTGTCCCGCGAGCGACGCCGCCTCTCCGGAGATCCCCTCCATGAGATCTCCGTCCCCGCACAGCGCGTACACGTCGTAGTCGAACAGCGTGAGGCCGGGGCGGTTGTAGTGGCGGGCGAGCCAGCGGGCGGCCGCGGCCATGCCGACGCTCGTCGCGACCCCCTGGCCGAGGGGGCCGGTCGTCGACTCGACGCCGCTCGTCCAGCGGTACTCGGGGTGCCCCGGGCACTTGCTGCCGAGCTGGCGGAAGCGCTCGATGTCGTCGAGCTTCACGGCGGGCTCGCCGAGCGTCTCGTAGTCGGCGTCGACCGCCTTCACGCCCGACAGGTGGAGCAGCGCATAGAGGAGCATGGACGCGTGCCCGTTCGAGAGCACGAAGCGATCGCGGTTCGGCCAGACGGGATCGTCCGGGTCGTAGCGGAGGAAGCGCTGCCACAGCACGTAGGCGACCGGCGCGAGCGCCATCGGTGTGCCCGGGTGCCCGGATCGCGCCTTCTGGACGGCGTCCATGGCGAGCGTCCGCAGCGTCGCCACGGAGAGCTGATCGAGATCGCGGTGCACCTGCCTCAACCGATCTGGAGTTCTGGTCCTCGGTGAACGTAGGGCGCTCTGTCGTCCGGGGCCGCTGCCTTCCGGATGCCGCGATGGGCCCCGGCGTCACCGACAGAGGGCGCCCGACGCGGATCACGACGCCACGGCTGCGATCGCACCCACGCCCACCCGGCCGGGGAACGTGGCCTTGACCGTGGTTCCCCTCCCCGGCTCGCTCTCGTAGCGCAGCGATCCGCCGTGCTGCGCGATCACCGAGCGCGCGAGCACCACGCCGAGCCCGGTGCCGTCCTCGCGTGTGGTGAAGAACGGCGTGCCCACGCGCGCCAGCGTCTCGGAGGGCATTCCACGGCCCGTGTCGCGGACCACGATCTCGGCCCCGTCGCCCGACGCCCGCACCTCTACGACGACCGCTCCGCCGGGCGGAGTGGCCTCGATGCCGTTCGAGACGAGGTTGAGGAGCGCCTCCCGGAGGCCTCGCGGATCGGCCTCGATCGTGGCGTCACCATACGAGATCAGCTGGACACGTGCCTCGGCGGCCCATGCCGAGAGCACGAGCAGCGTGTCGGACACGAACGGCCCGAGGTCGATGCGGGCCGGGCTCATCTCCTGCAGCCTGCGGGTGAACGAGAGGTAGCGCTGCAGGATCTCCTGCATCCGCGTGACCTCCCGCTCGACCACCGCCAGCCGCTCGTGGGAGGGCGTCTCGTCGGGATTGCGCAGCCCGAGCTGAACGAGCGCCTTCACCCCGGTGAGCGGATTCTTGAGCTCGTGCGCGAACCTCACGCCCAGGTGCTCGAGGTCGTCGGCGCCCGCGCGCGTCTCGGCGCGCTCGTCCCGCGCGAGAGCCAGGTTCCGGCTCCGGCCCACCTCACGCATCGAGATGGTCGCCTCCGTGAACGCCCACGCCACGGCGAGCCCACTGCGCCGGACGACGAGCTCATCCCCCTGCTCTAGGACGTGATCCTCGTAATCACCCTGCTGCGTGACGAGCACCGTCCCGCGCTCGACGCGCACGACCGTCGCGACGCGACGGCGCGGCAGGCTCATCGTCTGATTCTCGGCGAGCTCCCACCTCTCGCGGGCGGTGTTCGGAGCCGGGCTGGTCATCGTCGTCATCTGCGCTTCCTTTCGTCCTGCGCCGGTTCGCGACGCGGAAGAGATCCTGGCGCCCGGACCGGCGCGCGGCGCGGCCGAAATCGCGCGCCGGGCGAGCACGAATGCACGGGCATCGCCCGGGTCGTAAGCGAACGATCGCGGCGTTGGATCAACCGCGCCGCGGCAGCGACTCGGGCGGTTCCGGGCACGCGCACACGCATGGCTGGCCACCCGCTGCGAGCGTGCCGTCGTCGGTCGTCGTGCAGACCTGCGCCGGGACGATCTGCGCGGGCGAGTCGAACCGCGCCACCGCGTCCGCCAGCGGCGCCACCACGCCGATCGCGGCGAACACCCACAGGGCGAGACCGGTCGCGAGCCCCATGATCCCGGGCCACTCGTGCCACGCCCGCCAGCTCCGCGCCGCCTCGAAGCGTGGCGCCTCCTGTTCCGCGCGGCGTTCCTGACGAAGCATCATCGGACGACCCTCCTGCCTGCGTTCCAGCGGGAAGATGTCCGCGCGCCGGTACTTGAAAAAGTACCGGTTCCGACTTTATACATGTGCCGGTGCGTACCTGGGATCTCGCCCTCCCCGTGGACCGCGACGACGCCGCGCCTGTCGTGGCGCAGATCGCGCGCGCGATCGCGAGCCACATCGCCGGGGGCCGGCTGCGCCCCGGTGAGCGGCTCCCGGGTACGCGCGATCTCTCCCGGATCCTGCGCGTCCATCGGAACACGGTGCTGGCCGCCTACGGGGAGCTCGCCGCGGAGGGATGGGTGGAGACTTCCCCGAGCCGCGGGACGTTCGTGTCGCGCGAGATCCCGTCGGCGCTCCGCGCGCGGGGCGCGGACCGCGGTGCGCGAGGGGACCGCGTTCCCGGCTATTCCGTCGAGCCCGGGCCGAGCCGGCGCGCGGCCGGCGGGCGCGTCGCGGGCGCGCTCGAGCTCAGCGGGGGCGTCCCCGATCTTCGTCTCGTCCCCGTCGCCGCGCTCGCGCGCGCGTACCGCCGGGCGCTGCGTCGGCCCGGGATCCTCGATTACGGAGAGCCGTTCGGCGAGGAGCGCCTGCGCGTCGCGATCGGCGCGATGCTGCGCTCCACCCGCGGGCTCGACCCCGATCCCGCGAGCCTCATCATCACGCGCGGGAGCCAGCTCGCGCTCGCGCTCGTCGCGCGGGCGCTCTTGCGGCCCGGCGACGTCGTGGTGGTGGAGGAGCTCGGATACCCCTCGGCGTGGGAGGCCTTCCGCGCGGTGGGCGCGCGGATCGCGCCGCTGCCGGTCGACGAGGACGGGCTCCGGGTGGACGCGCTCGAAGCGCTCGTCCGGCGCGAGCGGGTGCGCGCGATCTACCTCACCCCGCAGCACCAGTACCCCACCACCGTCACCCTCCAGGCCGGGAGGCGCCTCGCGCTCCTCAGGCTCGCGGCGGCCCAGCGGATCGCCGTGGTGGAGGACGACTACGACGGCGATTTCCACTACGACGGCAGCCCGGTGCTGCCGCTCGCGAGCAACGATCCCGCCGGCGTCGTGGTGTACGTGGGGACGCTGTCCAAGATACTCGCCCCCGCGCTCCGCATCGGCTACGTCGCGGCGCCCGCAGAGGTGGTGCGGTGCCTCGCCGAGCACCGGCGGTACGTCGACGGGCAGGGCGATCGAGCGATGGAGCTCGCCGTCGCCGAGCTCCTCGAGGACGGCGAGGTCCAGCAGCACGTCTGGCGCATGCGGCGGGCCTACGCCCAGCGGCGCGACGTGCTCGCCGAGGCGCTCCGCGACGAGCTCGGGGACGCGCTCCAGTTCACCGTTCCGGCGGGGGGCCTCGCCCTGTGGTGCCGAACCGCCCCGGGCATCGACGTCGACCGCTGGGCGGCGGCCGCCCGGGAAGGTGGCGTCATCTTCCAGCCGGGGAGCGAGCTCGCGTTCGATGGTCGCCCGCGCCCGGCGCTGCGCGTCGGATTCGCCCGGCTCGCCGAGCGCGAGCTGCGTGAAGGCGTGCGCCGGCTCGCGGCGGCGCTGCCCGCTCGTGGCGCTGCAGCGCGCCGCGGACGCTAGGGTCCCGAGGCTCCCGAGGCGGGCAGACGCTCTCATCCGGGGACCCTTGCCCGCTCGTCCTCGAACTCCGGCGAGACGACGGCGCTCGGCTCGACCTCGGGTTCCTCGGCGCGGTGATCCCGGGCGATGAGGAGGTAGATGGCGGGCACGAAGAAGAGCGTGAACGCCGTGCCGATGGTCATGCCGGCGACGAGAACGAGGCCGATGCTGTTCCGCGCCTCCGCGCCTGGCCCGGTCACGAGCGTCAGCGGGAAGTGGCCGAAGACCGTCGCCACGCTCGTCATGAGGATGGGCCGCAGGCGCGTGACCGCGGCGTTCCGGACTGCCTCGAGCTTCGTCTGCCCCTGCTCCTGCAGCTTGTTCGCGAACTCGACGATGAGGATGCCGTTCTTGGCGACGAGCCCGACGAGCGTCACGAGGCCCACCTGCGAGTAGACGTTGAGCGTCGTCGTCCAGCCGTCGGTGAAGGAACGGAGGTTCGGGTTCGGCATCTTGAGGAACACCAGCACGAGCGCGCCGAACATGCCGAGCGGGACCGAGCCGGCGAGGATCACGAACGGATCGCGGAAGCTGTTGAACTGCGCGGCGAGCACCAGGAAGATGAGCACCACGGCGAGGAGGAACGCCGGGAGGAACTTGTTCCCCTCCGTCCGCAGCTGGCGCGACTCGCCCGTGTAGTCGATCTTGTAGTTCTCGGGGAGGATGCTCGCGGCCTCGTCCTCCAGGTACTTGAGTGCCTGGTCCAGCGGGCGGATCGCCACGCCGCTGATCTTCACAGCGTTGAGCTGCTGGAAGCGGTTGAGCGAGCGCGGGGTGACGTCGTCCCGCATCTTGGCGATGGACGCGAGGGAGACGAGCTGCCCGTTCGGCCCCGTGACGTAGATGTCCTGCAGCTGCTCGGGGTTCAGGCGCTCGGAGCGCAGGAGCTGCGGGATGACCTTGTAGCTGCGCCCGCCGACGCTGAACCGGTTGACGTAGTTTCCCCCGAGGGCCGATCCGAGATCCTGGCCGACCGTCCGGAGATCGAGCCCCAGCTCTGCCACCTTCTCGCGATCGATCTCGATCTCCGACGACGGCTGGTCGATCTTGACGTCGATGAGCGGCGGGAACGCGAACATCCCGCTCGCCGTCGCCTTCTCCTGGAGCTTCTTCGCGAAGTCGAGGATCTCGGTGCTCTCGGCGGTCGAGGCGATGACGAACTCGACCGGGAACTGTCCGCCGCCGGGTAGCGCAGGCGGGAGGATCGGGAACGCCCGGATGCCGGGGATCGCCGCGACCCCGGCCTGGACCTCCGGGAGGATCTCGAACGCCGTTCGCTTGCGCTCCTCCCACGGCTTGAAGACGGCGCCCCAGAAGCCGTTGGTCGGGAAGGTGACCTGGAAGGTGAACTCCGACTCCGGGATCGACATCACCGTCCGGTTCACCTCGCGGATGGACGGCGTGAGCTGGTCGAGCGTCGAGTTCGAGGGAGTGTCGACGATGCCGAAGATGTAGCCCTGGTCCTCCGTGGGAGCGAGCTCCTTGGGCGCCTGCGAGAACATGGCGACCGCGAGGAGGCTCACCACGATCCACGCCACGTAGATCGGGCGAGGGGCCTGGAGGGACCGCTCGAGGCGACGGGCGTAGATCGCCTTCAGCCGCTCGAACCCCCGGTTGATGCGCCCCGGGAGCCCCCGGTCCTCCCGATCGCCTCGCAGGAGATAGGCGGACATCATCGGGGAGAGCGTCAGCGCCACGACCCCTGAGATCGCGACCGCGCCCGCGAGCGTGAGGGCGAACTCGCGGAACAGTGCGCCGGTGAGGCCGCCCTGGAACGCGATGGGGGTGTACACCGCGGCGAGCGTGATCGTCATCGCGATGATGGGGCCGACGAGCTCGCGCGCGCCACGGATCGCCGCGTCGACGGGCCTCATCCCCTCGCGCAGGTGACGCTCGACGTTCTCGACCACCACGATCGCGTCGTCGACCACGAGCCCGACGGAGAGCACGATCGCGAGCAGCGTCAGGAGGTTCACCGTGAACCCGAAGACCTGCATCAGGAACACCGCCCCGATGAGCGAGACCGGGATGGCCACGACCGGCACGAGCACCGAGCGCATCGAGCCGAGGAACAGGAAGATGACGATGACGACGATGAGCAGGGTCTCGCCGAGCGTCCGCTCCACCTCCTTGATGGCGTCGCGGACGTAGGAGGTGGCGTCGAACGCGATACGAGCCTGGATCTGCTCCGGGATCTCCTTCTGCAGCGAGCCGAGCTCGGTGCGGACGCGCTTGACGACGTCGAGCGAGTTCGCGTTCGGGAGGGCCCACACTCCGATGAAGACGGCGGTCTGCCCGCTGAAGTTCACCGCTGCGTCGTAGTCCTCGGCGCCGAGCACCACGTCCGCGACGTCGCCGAGCCGCACGATCGCGCCGTCCCGCTCCCGGACCGGCAGCTGCTTGAACTCACCGGCGGACTTGAGGTCGGTGTTCGCGGTGAGGTTCACCTGCACGAGCGAGCCCTTCGTCTGTCCGACCGCGGCCTGGTAGTTGTTCCTCGCGAGCGCCTCGCGGATCTGGGCCGGGCTCACGTTCAGGGCCGCCATGCGATCGGGCTTGAGCCAGATCCGCATCGCGAAGGTCCGAGCACCGAGGATGTCGGCGCGCTGCACTCCCTCGATGGCAGACAGCCGCGGCTGGACGACCCGGACGAGGTAATCGGTGATCTCGTTCTGCTTGAGGACCTCGGACGAGAAGCTCAGGTACGCGGAGGCGAGCTCGCTGTCAGCCGACTCGATGGTGATGACGGGGACCTCCGCGTCGGGCGGGAGATCACCGCGCACCTGGTCGACCTTCGCGCCGATCTCGGAGAGCGCCCGCGTCGCGTCGTAGTTGAGGCGCAGGCGCGCCTTGATGGTGGAGACGTTCTGCTTGCTCTCCGACTCGATGTAGTCGATGCCGTCCGCGGCCGCGATGACCCGCTCGAGCGGCGTGGTGATGAAGCCGCGCACCAGCTCCGCGTTCGCCCCCACGTAGTTGGTGGTGACGATGATCTGCGCGTTCTCGCTGCGCGGGTACTGGCGCGCATTGAGCGAGCGGATCGCCTGGAGCCCGGCGATGACGATGACCAGGCTCACGACGATCGCGATGACCGGGCGCCGGATGAACAGATCGGTGAACTTCATGGGTGTCCTCGCTCAATCGTCGGTCGGCTTCGGGGCGAGCTGCGCGTCGGGCGCGAGCGCGTTGTTCACGGCGACCGCGGCGCCGTTGCGCAGCTTGAACGCGCCGCTGCTCACGACCGTCTCCCCCGCCGTGAGGCCGCCGGCCACCGCGACGACGTCCCCGCGGCGCTCTCCGGTCCGGATGAACTTCTGCCGGGCGACGGTGGTGGTCTTTCCGGCGTCGTCCTTCTTCTCCTCGATCGCGAAGACCGAGTCGCCGTAGGGCGCGAAGATGACCGCGGTGGCGGGGATGGTGAGCACCGACTGCTTCTGCGACGAGAGGACCGCCACCCTGGCGAACATCCCGGGGCGAAGGCGCCCGTCCCGGTTCTCGAACGTCGCCCGGACGCGCACGTTGCGCGTGGCGGGGTCGACCTCGGGGTTGACGGTGGTGATCTCGCCCTCCCACTTCGCCCCGTCGAACACGTCGGTCCGCAGCCGCGCTCGCTGGCCAGCCCGGAGCTCCGCGAGCGCTTGCTGTGGGAGTCAGAAGTCCGCGTGGATCGGGCTCACCGACTGGAGCGACGCGATGGGAGTCCCCGGCGACACGACCTGCCCGAGCTCCACCTGACGGATCGCGATGCGCCCGTCGAACGGGGCGCGGATCGTCTTCTTCGCGATCGTCGCCCGGAGGTTCGCGACCGTCGCGACAGCCTGCTTGGCGCGCGCCTCGGCGGCGTCGAGGTCGGCCTGCGCGTTGGCCTCACCGCGCCGCAGCCGCTCCGCGCGCCCGAGGCTGACCTTGGCGAGCGACGCTTCGGCCACGGCCGCGGCGAGCTGCGCCTCCTCCGCGGAGGTGTCGAGCTTCACGAGCACCTGGCCGCGCTTCACGTCGGCGCCGGACTCGAAGCCGATCTCGCGAACCGTGCCGGGCAGCTCGGAGCTGAGGATGACGCCCCTCACCGCCACGAGCGACCCGATCGCCTCCCTCGCGGCCTCCCACTGGGTCGCCTCGACCTTCGCTGAGGTGACGGCCTCCGGGGGCGGAACGAAGGACTCCCCTGCCCGCACCATGCTGACGATCTGCCCCGCCTTCACGCCGACGAGGATGCCGACGACGGCGACGAGCCCGACGATGACGACGACCCACTGCCTGGTCCTGCTCTTCATGAACGCCCCCGAGTGGAATCCGGACACGACGCGGGTTGCAGACGCTGGGCCAGAAGGCGGCCGGCGCGCAGGGAAGCCGCGACCGCGCGGCCCCGGCGCGAGTCGCAGGCGGGCCCGTGAGCGGATCGCTCAAGCCGTGAGCATCGCCTGCCGGGAGAGCCGGCGTGCGTCATGGCGCCCCCCTCGCCGGCTGGGCGAGGAGGCTCTCACCGGCGGCCACCCTGAGCTGCGCGCGCGAGTTGACGAGGTCGGCGTCCGCCTGGATGCGAGCAGCCGCCGCGGCGAACGCGTCGCGCTGCGTCTGCAGGAGATCGAGCTGCGTCGCCGCGCCGGCCTGGTAGCGCTCCAGCGCGAGCTCCGCCGCCCGGGCGCTGACCTCCGACTGCACGCGCGCGGAGCGGCTCCGCGCGATGTTGGTCCGGACGGTCGTCCAGGCGGTGTGGATGTCGTCACGCGCGGCGAGCCGCGCCCGCTCCTCCCGCGCCCGCGCGGCGTCCGCCGCCGCGTCCTGCGCGCGGATTCCCGCGAGGGTGGTGAGATCGAGGGACCAGCTGAGCCCGACCACTGACTGCCAGTAGGCATCCCGCCCGGCGAGCCCCTCGGCGTTGGTCACCCGCTCGGTCACGCTCGCGCTCAGGCTGGGGACGAGGACGAGGCGCTGGGCCCGCGCCGCTTGATCCGATGCGACGCGGCTCTGGATCGCCGCGGCGAGCGCGGGGATCTTGTCGTCCGGCGCCTGGAACCGCTCGAGCGGAGGCTCCTCATGGAGGTCGTCGGCGACCGGCCCCTCGCCCTCGAGCTCCGGGGAGATCCCGGTGAGCGACTGGAGCGCGCGCGCGACGAGCGACACCTGGAGCTCGGCGGCCGCGAGCTGCTGGACGTTGCGCTCCACCTCGGCCCGGGCGCGATCGACGTCGAGCAGCGCGGTCGTGCCGGCTCCATGGCGCTCCTCGGCGATCCGGAGGCTGGCCCTGGCCACGTCGAGCGCCTCGCGCGAGGCCTCGACGAGGGCGAGGTTGGCCACGAGCTGGTAGTAGTTCTGCGAAACGAGCGACTGCACCCGCAGCTCGGTGGAGGCCGCTTGCGTCGCCGCGGCCTTCGCGCCCGTCCGGGCCGCGGCGATCCTTGCAAAGCTCGCGAGATCGACGAGCGGGACGTCGAGGGTGGCGGCGCCGTCGAGCTGATCGTGCGGCGTGATCGTGACCGAGGTGGCGGGGTCGCCGGCGGCACCCGGGAGCTGGATGGTCGTGTCGTACTGGTTGCGGGCGTACTCCCCGCGAAGCGACAGGCGCGGCAACGCGCGGCCGAGCTCGGCGTCCGCCTCGGCGCCGAGCTGCCTGCGAACCGCGCGCGCCTCGGCGTTGTCGACGCTGCTCGTCCGAGCTCCGCCCAGGAACTCGTCGAGCGGCTGAATAGCGCTCACCTGCGCCGCGCCCGCGAGGCCAACGGCCGCGAGCAAGACCTTCACGGACATGAACTGCTCCCTGGAAGTGAGGAAGGATCAGGATCGGAGGAGCCCCGGCGACGGGCCGGGGCCCTCCCAGATCCGCGAGCCGCGCCGCGCGCGGCCGCGCCGCCGTCCGCGTCAGAACTGGTATCCGATCGACGCGCTGACGGCCCACTGCTCCAGGTCCGCCGGAGACTCGTTCACGCCGAGCGCGAGATCCTCGTCGAAGCGCGTGCGGTACGTGAACCGCGCGTCGAACATGAGCCGCTCGTATCCCACCGTGAGTCCCCCGCCGAACGGGACGACCCCGACGTCGTCGCTGTCCTTCAGCCCCGGCGCGGCGTCCCGGAGCGAGAGGTGGCTCCAGCCGATGCCACCGAAGGCGAAGGGCTCGACGAGCCAGCTCCCCGCGGCGTAGGGGTACTGGAGCCTGAGCACGCCCTCGGCTCCGTTCGCCACGAGATCGGACCCCGACCCGATGGCGTTCAGGGCGGAGCCGACGTACGCGGCCTCGGCGCCGACGTAGGAGCGGCTGCCGATCCCGAGGCGGAGATCCCATGTCCCGCCGACGTCGAAGCGGTCCCTCACGGCGCTCTTGGTGAAGTCGGTCACGCCGCCCCCGAAGAGGACGTACGCGCCGAGCGGCGTCAGCAGTTCGCGGGACTCGGCGGTACCGTGGCCCTGAGCGCTCCCGATCCCGGGCACGGCGGCGAGCAGCAGCCCCGCGGTGAAAGCGAACCTCGACCATGCAGCGTGCATCTTCCATCTTCCTTCCCCGGCGTGAGCCGGTGTTCTGCTTCGTTGAGTCGGTGGAGCCGACGCGTGTTCGACATTGCAGATGCCGGGCCACGGACGATTCCAGCGCCGCGACGCGGCGTTCTCGCAGCGCGACGGCGGCGATGAGCGTCGACGAGCGCAGATCGCTCAAGCCCTGAGCACGCGCCGACGCGCGAACGAGGCTGTCAGCGAGGAGGAAGCGGAGTACGAGCAGCGGGAGAGGGAGGCGACGCTCAGCCCGCGCCACCGGCGCCGAAGTCGGCCGCGATCTCGTAGCGGCGGAGGCGCTCCGTGAGCGTGTTGCGGCTGATTCCGAGCCGCCGCGCGGCCTCCGACTGGTTGCCGCGCACCGCCGTCATCGTGCGCGCGATGACGCTGCGCTCGAGCGCGTCGAGCTGCTCACGCAGCGTGTGGTGGTCGTCCGCGGAGTCGGCGGCCGGCTCGTCATCCGGCCGCTCCGGAGCAGGCTCGGCGGAGCCGGTCCGGACGAAGGACTCCGGCCCGAGCTCACCGCCGCCGCTCATCGCGACCATGCGCGCGACCATGTTCTCGAGCTGGCGCACGTTGCCCGGCCAGTCGGCGGCCGAGAGGCGCTCGACGAGCGCCGGGGCGAGGCGGACCTCCTCGGCACCGAATCGCTCCGCGTAACGGAGCGCAAACTCGTGCGCCAGCGCCGGGATGTCCTCCCGCCGGTCCCTGAGCGGCGGCACGACGAGCTCTACGACCGCGAGTCTATAGTACAGGTCCTCGCGGAAACGGCCGGCACGGACCTCGGCGGCGAGATCGCGGTTGGTGCACGCGACGATTCGCACGTCCACCTTCTCGACGCGCCCCGAGCCCACCGGCTGGATCTCCCCGTCCTGCAGCGCGCGCAGGAGCTTGGCCTGGATGGCGAGGGGCAGCTCGCCCACCTCGTCGAGGACGAGCGTGCCGTGATTCGCCTCGGCGAAGAACCCGGGCCGCGCCTGGGCGGCCCCGGTGAACGCGCCGCGGGTGTGCCCGAAGAGCTCCGCCTCCGCGAGCTCCGCCGGGATCGCGCTGCAGTTGAAGCGGACCAGCGGACCCTCGGCGCGGCGGCTCTGCGCGTGGAGCAGCGATCCGATGAGCTCCTTCCCGGTCCCCGTCTCGCCGCGCACGAGTACCGTGATCTCCTTCGTCGCGACGCGCGACGTCGCGTCGAGGAGGTGGCGCATGGCCGCCGACTCGCACACCACGCGACGCCCGATGGCGTGCTCCGCGATGAGCTGGCGATTGCGCTGGCGCAGCGCGCGCGCCTCCAGCGCGCGCTCGATCGCGAGGAGCATCTCGTCCACGTCGAACGGCTTCGTGACGTACTCGTATGCGCCCGCCTTGATGGCGCGGACGGCGAGCCGCTCCGACCCGTGTGCGGTGAGCAGGATCACGGGCAGGCTCTCGTCGCGCTCGTGGATGGTGCGCAGGAGCTCCATCCCATCCATCTCGGGCATCGAGAAGTCCGTCACCACGGCGTCGGCACGATCCACGAGCTCGAGCGCCTCGGCGCCGGAGCGCGCGAGGAGCGGCTCCCAGCCGCGGCCCTGGACGAGCTCCCTCAGGGCAGCGCGTACGGAGGGCTCGTCATCGACGAGCAGCACACGCGGCATCGCGAGCCCCCTGGCTCTGAAGGATCCCCTGCATCCGCGTGACGGCTAACGCAAGTTCCGGGCCGAACGCGACGACTCTCTC
This sequence comes from Anaeromyxobacter sp., assembly GCA_035456445.1. Taxonomy (GTDB): domain Bacteria; phylum Myxococcota; class Myxococcia; order Myxococcales; family Anaeromyxobacteraceae; genus Anaeromyxobacter. Next base: position 8,440 of record DATIDF010000044.1, on the reverse strand, counting down.
CATGCTCCTCGCTTAACGCGATCTCGCCGCCTCGACCGTCGGCGGCCCAACCGGGTTCTTCGGCGGTCGCGCGGGTCGCGTGAGGTCTGAGCGGGGCCGCCTCAGCGGAGAAGCGCGGAAGCTCGGGGACGCACGAGGGTGCATTCGTCCAGGTTTCACGTTCATCGACTGGTCCCGGTCCGCGCGGATCACTATCAGACTCCGAGCGCCGCGCTGCCGTGAGGCGTCGCGGAGGAGATCCACCGAGGCTCTGACGAATGCTGGCAGGGGACCCGAGCTGCAAATTCGTTGCGCGGCTGTCGCTCCTCTCGAAGGTGGGTGCACTCGCCGGCACCCTCGACTACGAGGAGGTGCTCTCGGCGGTCGCCCGGCTGTCGATCCCGGAGCTGGCGGACTGGTGCGTGGTCGATGTCGTGGACGATCACGAGGTCCGCCGGATGGAGGTGGCCCATCGGGATCCGGCGAAGGCGTGGCTCGCAGAGGCCTTACGCGCGTTTCCGCTCGATCACGCCGCGCGCCGCCGGTTGCCGGCAGCGCGGGCGCTGCAGGCGGGGCGGCCGGTCGTCATCCCCGACTACACCGAGCAGATGCTGGAGGAGGAGACCGAGGGCGAGTACCTGGAGCTCGCCCGCGGACTCCGCGTGCTCTCGGTGCTCGTGATCCCGGTCACGCTGTCGAGCTCGCTCGCCACCATGACGTTCCTGACGACGGTCGAGTCGGCGCGCAGGTACGGCGAGGAGGACGTCGCTCTCGCGGAGGAGCTGGTGAGGCGCGCGGCGCAGATCGTCGACAACGCGCGGATGCACCAGCAGCTCCGGAAGACCGAGGAGCGCTTCCGCGTCGCCCTCGCCCACTCCAACATCACCCTGTTCGAGCAGGACGAGGAGCTGCGCTATCGCTGGATCTACAACCCGCCGCTCGGCTTCCGCGCGGCCGACGTGCTCGGCAAGACCAACTCCGAGCTCGTCTCCCCCGAGGAAGCTGCCAGGTTGGGCGCCCTCGATCGCGCCGTCCTCGAGAGCGGCGAGCGCATCCAGGACGAGGTCCAGATCTCCGCGCCGGGAGGCGAGACCCGTCATCTGCTCGTCACGCAAGAGCCGCTGCGCGATCCCTCGGGCGCGACCGCAGGCATCATCGGGGCCGCCACGGACATCACGGATCAGAAGCGAGCGCAGGAGGAGCTCGCGCGGGCGCTCGTGTTCCGCGAGCAGGTGATGGGGATCCTCGGCCACGACCTCAGGAATCCGCTCAGCGCCGTGCGCGCGCTGGCCTCGATCCTGGAGCGACGGGAGGACCTCCCGCAGGACGTACGCGAGTGCCTCACGGAGATCGACCGCGCGGGCCAGCGCATGCTCGAGATGATCGGGACGCTGCTCGACTTCACGCACAGTCGTTTCAAGGGCGGCATGCCGATCTCTCAAGTCTCCATGGACCTCGACGAGGTGTGTCGCCGCGTGGTCGACGAGCTGCTCGCCGCGGAGCCGGGCCGGAGGATAGAGCTCGACCTCTCGGACGACGGGCGCGGCAGCTGGGATCCGGCGAGGATGGCGCAGGTCGTCTCGAACCTGGTCGCGAACGCGCTCGAGCACGGCGCGAAGCACGGAGCCGTGAAGGTCTCGGTCGGCGGGGACGACGAGGAGGTGGCCCTGAAGGTGGAGAATCAGGGGGCACCGATCGCGCCCGAGCTGATGGCCGTGATGTTCGAGCCGTTCTGTCGCGGGTCCGCCCTCAGGGACGCCTCTCACGCGCGCGGCCTCGGCCTCGGCCTGTACATCGTCCGCGAGATCGTGAAGGCCCACGGCGGCGCGATCACCGTCGAGTCCACGCGCGAGCGGGGAACGACGTTCACGGTGCGGTTGCCGCGTGCGAGCGCCCTGTACCCTGCGGGAGCTCAGCAGGAGACATGGGGCGGGGATGCTGCAGCGGGCGCATGATGCGAGCGGAGCTCTCGCGTTGCGACGCCCAGCGAACGCTCGTCACCGACGACAAGCACACGGATCGGTGCTGGCACCCGTCGCAATGCGGGGGAGCGTGATCCTGACCCGCGTCCCCCGTCCCGGCTCGCTCTCGTAGCGGAGCGCGCCGCCGTGCTGCGCGATCACCGACCGCGCGAGCACCACGCCGAGCCCGGTGCCGTCGTCGCGGGTCGTGAAGAACGGCGTGCCGATGCGCCTCAGCGTCTCCGGCGGCATCCCGCGCCCGGTGTCGCGAATCACGATCTCGGCCTCGTCACCCGACGGCCGCACGTCGACCACCACCTCTCCGCCGGGCGGGGTCGCCTCGATGGCGTTCGCGACGAGGTTGAGGAGCGCTTCCTTGAGCCGGCGCGGATCGGCCTCGAGGGTCGCGTCCCCCTGCGCGTACAGCCGGACGCGGGCGTCGTCCGCGCGCCCGGACAGCACGACCAGCGTGTCGGAGACGAGGGGCGCGAGCTCGACGCGCCGCGGTCGTACTCCCTGCAGCGGGCGGGTGAACGACAGGTAGTTCTGGAGGATCTCCTGCATTCGCGTGACCTCGCGCTCCACCACCTCGAACCGCTCGTGAGAGGACGCCTCCGCGGGGCTCCGCAGCCCGAGCTGGACGAGAGCCTTCACGCCGGTGAGCGGGTTCTTGAGCTCGTGCGCCACCTTCGATCCGATCTCCTCCAGGCTCTGCGCGCGGGCGAGCGCATCCGCGGCCATCTCCTTGCGTGCGCGGACGAACGCGTCGCGCCTCCTGCTCATCCCGGCCAGGGCGGGCGCGAGCAGCGCGGCCATGCCGAGCACGCTCACCGCCGTGAGGACGCCGTGCATGGCGCCCTCGAGCTCGGGTCCGGTGACGGCCCGCGGCAGGAGCACGAGCACGCACACGCCGAGGACGGTCGCGCCGAGCAGGACGCGCGTCGCGCGCCGGTCGCCGGCCGCCCAGACGGCGGCGAAGTACGCGGCGACGAACGTGACGAGCAGCGGGCTCCGGACGCCGCCCGTGACGGCCACGGTCAGACCCGTGGTGAAGAAGAGGACGAGCTGCGAGAAGACGACGATCCGTGCCGTCGTCTCCGCATCGGCGTTGACGCAGTGCTTGAGGTTGCGCCGCATCGGGCACGTCAGCGAGTTCACCTGCTGGACCGTGGCGGCGAGCGCCAGGACGCCGATCCGCCAGAGGGGGTAGCCGGTGGCCGCCAGCACGGCCGCAACGACGGCGTAGTACGCGAGGGGGAAGACCTCTTCGCGCCGGGGCCATCGCAGGCCCCGTTGCGCGGGCACCTCCGCCTCGACCGGTCGCGAAGCCATCGGGGGCCGCAGGCGGGCGAATTCGATCATCGTGCTCGGACGTTCCGCAAGTTCCGGGCCGGATGTGAGGAGTCGCTCCATGCCTGACACTCAGCGGGGGATCGCCGAGCGCATGCGCGGCGCGTGCCCAACGGAGCTTTTCCACGTCGCGCAGATTGCGCAAGACGTGAGCAGGGATCCGCAAACGCTCACCTCGCATCCGCCTTCGAAGCCAGCAGGGCGACATTCGCGTTCGCGGAGGGGACGCTCGACCCAATGGACCTGGGTGATCGTGGGGATGCTCCGGTCCACCCGTTGACCGGTCGCTCGCGAGGCGTCTAGGATTATTGTTCGATGATGCGTCCCTCCCGGAACTGGCGCTGTCTCGACGCGGCGGAGTTCGCGTCGTGCATCTGTAGCCAGCCGTCGGGCGCGTCCGTCCGCGGCTGATCGCGCCCGGCGGTAGACGGCCGGAACCGAAACTCCCGGCCTGCTCCTCACCCTTCCATTCCACTTTACCGGGCGGCTATCGCCGCCGGTCGCCTCCGCCGCGGCGGCGCGCGACCGAAGCAGGAGGAGAGCCATGTTCCGTCTGTCCGAGCCGCACGGCGGCGCCCTGGTGAACCGCTTCGTCGCCGAGGACGAGGCGCCCGAGCTCGAAAGGCGAGCCGCGCGCCTACCGCAGATCACCCTCGATGCGCGGGAGCTCTCGGACCTCGAGCTCATCGCGACGGGCGCGGCGAGCCCGCTCACCGGGTTCCTGGGCGTTCGCGACTACCAGAGCGTCCTCTGCCGCCTGCGGCTCGCGAACGGCACGCCCTGGCCGGTGCCATTCACGCTGGCGGTCACGCTCCCGCAGCTTGCATCGGCCCTGCGGATGGGAGCAGCCGCGCTTCGCGATGAGCAAGGCCGGCTCCGCGGAACCATCGCGGTGACCGACGCGTTCGTCCGCAGCGCCCGCGAGGAGGCCGCCGCGATGTACGGCACCGACGATCCCGCTCACCCGGGCGTACGCTACCTGCTCTCACGCCCCACCGGCCTCATCGGCGGATCGGTGGTGGCGCTACCCGTTTCCGAGACCGACGATCGCGCGGCCTCCCCGCGCGAGATCCGCGCAAGCGCCCGTCGGCGGAGGTGGATGGGGCTCATCGGCCTCGCGACCGCGGAAGGCCTCGGCTGCATCGAGGGCACCGGTGACTCGGAGGGTGCGCTCCTCGGAACGCACCCCGTGTCCGTGCGCCACGCACCGGGCCGGGATGCCCTCCTCCACGCCATCGTCCTCAAGAACCACGGCGCTCGGGAGGTCTTCCTCGAGTTCGAGCGCGGCGACTGGCTCGTCGTCGCCTCGCGGCTCGACGGCGTGGATCTCGGGATGACGCCGCTCCTGATCGGCACGCGCGCGGCGCGAACCAGCGTGCGCTCCGCGCCAGCGGTCTGAGCTCCCCGACGACGTCGGGGAGCTCGAGACCGGCGGGTTCAACCCTGCGAAGAGGGAGCCAAGCGGGTCAGGGAAGGGGCTGTGGCTCGCCGTAGATGAAGTCGTCCATCATGACGACGTCATGTTTCCCATCATCATCCGGCCCCGGCGCGACGTCGCCGCTCGTGATCCGCACCCGGGCGATGCGCGCCTCGTCGAACACGACGCCGAAGAAGGACTGGCTCCCATCGCCCGGCGAGGCGGGGACGAAGCTGCTGAACAACAGCTCGCCGTCGACCCCGTAGTACTCGATCAGCGTGCTGGACCCGCGGTTGCCGCGCTTCTGGCCAGGACCACTCCCATCCGGCTGGTCGACGTCCGTGAAGACCGCGCCGAAGCTGCTGACCGTTGCCGGGTCAGCCCCGTTCGTGCCGGGTATGAAGAACAGCGTCTCGGTGACGTTGCTGCCCACCGGTGTGAAGAGCCGCAGGGGGCTGAAGGTGCTGAAGATCGTGCCGTAGGTCGGGTTGCCGAAGAGGCCCGCAAGGCCGCCCTGAGGCCCGCCCGATGGTGGAGCCTGCGAAAGGCCTGTGCCCGGCGTGGTGAACTGGGAGCCGCGGGTGTTCAGGAACACGTTGAACGGCGTGACGGGTGGCGTGGTCGCGTCGACCCCGCCGCCGCCGTCCCAGTTGATCTCGCGGCGACCGCTGGCGAGCGGCCCTGCGTTGTTGGCGTTGTTGGGCGCTCCCAGAGCAGCGCGGTACGCGTCGACCGTGCCCTGGATCGACGCGGCGGTCGGCCCGGCCGCCTGGAACACGGCCGGAGGAACGAAGTACTTTGAGGTGTTGCCCTGCGCGTACGCAGCCTGGGGAGCTGCGACTGCCACCGAGATCGATAGCAGGCAAAAGGCGGCAGCGGCCGTCTTCTTCATGGTTGCATGCTCCTTCGCTGAAATCGGACGAGCGTTGCTCACATCCGGCTTTCCAGCATTGCACTATGGGTACATTTCGTCTGCTCGTGTTGGTCGGGTAGCGTGGCAGTGACCGGCCTCGAATGATGCCGAGTCTCCACCCTCGAGATACGTACTGGGTTGGTCCCGGTTACTGATGGCAACCCGTCATCGTCGCGGGGAGCCAGGAAGCGATTCCCCGGGGGCGACCCGACTGCACGGTCAGTGAGCGCCTCTGGCATTCACCGCCGCCGATGGGGGGAGGACGACTGGAACAGTCGGTGGAGGCTCGACCTCGACACCGTCGAACCAGCGACGCCCCATCGTCGACGATCGACAAACTCCGGCCCGTTCGCGGCGACGACGGTCGACGCGCAGGACACGTCTACCGGATCGCGCCCGACGACGCGGCGAGCTTGTCGATGAGCGGCTGCATGTCCGCCATGGAGACGCCGGACCGGTTCATACTGGACGGGACGAACTGCGCCATCGCCGTGGCGAGTCCCGACGTACCGCTCGTCGTCGGCATCATCGTCGTGCCGCCCATCATCCCGCCCATCCCGCTCATCGAGATCGGCGTCGCTCCCATCATGCCGTTCATCACGCCGTCGGTAGCGTCCTCCATCATCACCGTGACGATGCCCGAGGAGGAGGTCGTCATGCCGAGCGTCCTCGCGTACTGCGACATCGCCGCGAGCATCATCCCGTAGTTCTTCATCTCCTGCGTCGCGGCGGCGCCGGATCCGCCGACGAGTGGGTCCATGGGCATGGTGTGCAGGATGTCGCCCACCGAGAAGTAGCTCCCGATCATCCCGTTCGCGGCGGCGATGTTCTCCACCGTCATGCCGCCCGGCATCGCCTCGGCCATCGCCTGCGCCATCGACGTGAGCGGCGTGACCGCGACCGTCGTGGACGACCCTGCCGCGAAGCTCGGGACGACGCAGGTCATCACGTCCGTGGCGCCCATCGGCATCGTCGCGTTCGTCGCCTCGTCGATGTAGGCGCCGCTCCGCATCTCCATGAGGACCGGGCCCGAGTAGCTTCCGACCTCCATGGTGAAGTGGCCCTGCGCGTCGGTCCGGGCCGTCCCGAGCTGGGCTCCCTTCGCGCCGCTCGTCACGGCGAACGCGGTGACGGTCGCATCGGACACCGGCCCCTTCATCGCGGTACCGTCCATCGTGCCGTTCGTCGTCGGGGTCGCACCCCCTCCCCCGCCGCCATCTCCGGCACTGCTGCCGCTCGTCGAGCCCCCACCGCACGCTGCGAGGAGGAGTCCCGCTGCGACGAGGGCGGTCGCCGCGATGTTGCGCGCCCTGCCCCGCCCGTCGATGTCGAAGCGTTTCATCGTGTGGCCTCTCTTCCCGCGAGAAAGGTGGCAATGCACGAGGTCGCCTGGGGCAGCCATCTGCGCGTCCTCCGAAAGACGTGAGAAGCCGCTGCCCCGGGAAGCGGTTCGGACCGATCGTCCGATCCTTGGGCAGTGGCCCCGGCTTCCGCTCGGTCGCCTCCCGCTCGTGCAGACTCGAGCGGGGTCGCTCTCCACCAGAGGTCCCTTCGCCGGAATCGTGACGCGTCGATCACGGGGACGAGCGGTTTCGTTGGCAAACCAACGTTCTCCTCGGACGCAGCAGTCCGGAGCCGCCCGTGGCCGGGTTTCTGTAACGACATCGGCGCCCGCCGCGAGACGCCGGTGCAGCCTCGGAGGCCGCATGGCGTGCAGGCCTCGCCCGCGTTCGCGAGGACTCGGCCAAGGAACAAGGGGTGCTCGAAGCCGGACAGGAGGGCGAGCGGACGCACACCGAGGTCAGGGTTGGCTGCGAGACGCGTGACCGCGCCGGTCACAGTGTGGCCGCGCCCAACCGAGGCGGCGGCATGGTCGTCGCGAATTCCGGCCCATTCACCTGCGTTGTGGCAGGCACGGGTCCTGCTACCACCCGTCTCGAACCGCGCCCGCCAGGCGGACGCCCAACGACCGGAGAAACCTCTAGATGATCGCCAAGTCCTTCCTCCTGCCTGCCGCGGCCGCGCTCGCCTTCGCCGCGACGCCGGTGCTCGCCCAGCACGGCGACGCTCACGATCACATGTCCATGCATGGCGGGGCGCACCACGGCGCGTCCGGCGCGAGCGCCGCGCAAGGGATCGTCGAGGGGACGCTCAAGAACGGCGTCCGCACGGTGAACCTCACGGTCACCGACAACGGCTTCGAGCCGTCGATGGTGAAGGCGAAGAAGGGCGAGAAGGTGCGCCTCGTCGTCACGCGCAAGACCGACAGCACCTGCGCGAAGGAGATCGTGATCAAGGACCACGGCATCAACCAGCCGCTGCCGCTCGACAAGCCGGTCACCGTCGAGTTCGTGCCCGCGAAGTCCGGCGAGATCCGCTACGCGTGCGGCATGGATCACATCAGCGGCGTGGTGTTCATCCCGTAGTCGTCTCCGGGACTCACGGGATGCGGCCCGGCGCCGAGGTCCTGGCGCCGGGTCGTGCCGTCTCTCCGCGCGGTGGGGTCGCTCACCGCTTCTTGTAGTCGTCCGACCGGATGCCGTAGCGCTTGAGGAGCCGGTGCAGGCTCTCGCGCTCCATCCCCGCCCGCTGCGCGGCGTGCGTCACGTTCCCCTCGTGCTCGCGCATGAGCACGGTCAGGTAGTCACGGGAGACCCGGTCGCGCGCGAGATCCACCGCCTCGCGGTAGGGCATCTTCGCGAGCACCTCGCCCGGGATCGCGCCTTCCTGCGTGCCCTTCACGTCGGGCGGGAGATCGCGCAGCTCGATCTTCGGCCCCTTCGCGACCGCGACGGCGCGCTCGATCGCGTTCTCCAGCTC
>DATIDF010000043.1:0-16914 GCA_035456445.1 Anaeromyxobacter sp. | reverse complement strand
CCTCCGGGTGGTCGGGCCGGCGCTTCACGTACGGCGACTGGTAGTCGATGAGGTTCTCGAGCGAGAGGCAGCGGTCGATGAAGTCCTCGACCAGCTCCACGCCGAGCTTGTCCTGGTAGCGGCGGACACGCGTGGCGTGGTTCGCCATCTGATCCATCATCTTCCGGTTGGTGTGCCGGAACATGAAGTTGTTCTTGAAGAAGTCCACGTGGCCGTAGACGTGGGCCATCACGAGCTTCTGGTCGACGTCCATGTTCGACTCGAGCAGGTACGCGTACGAGGGGTCGTTGTTGATGACCATCTCGTAGATCTTCGAGAGGCCGTACTCGTACCCCTTCGACAGCCGCTCGTAGTCCATCCCGAATCGCCAGTGCGGGTAGCGGTTCGGAAAGCCGCCGTAGGCGGCGACCATGTTGATCTCGTCGAAGTTCAGGACCTCGAAGATCGTGTCGAAGAAGTCGAGCCCGTACGCGCGCGCGTAGCCCTCGACGCGCTTGCGGATGTCGTGCAGATGGGCCGGGAGCTGCGTCTTGTGGTCCATGCCGCCCCTTACTTGCCCGTCCCGAGGAAGGTCTTGATGGATCCGTAGATCCCGTCCTTGTCGGCGATCTCGGAGAGCGCCACGTTGTCGCGCGCGCCGATCGCGTCCTTCAGGTCCTTGATGAACTGGCCGGAGCCGTACGGGCTCTCGACCTGTCCGTACGCGAAGAGGTTCACCGCCGGGAGGATCCGGTTCTGGAGCAGGTCCACGCAGAGCCGCGTGTCGTCCGCGCTCCAGTTGTCGCCGTCGGAGAAGTGGAACGGGTAGACGTTCCAGCTGCCCGGCGCGTAGTCGCTCTCGATCATCTCGAGCGCGAGCTTGTAGGCGGACGAGATCATGGTCCCGCCCGACTCGCGCGTGTGAAAGAACGTGTCTCGGTCGACCTCGCGCGCGACGGCGTCGTGGATGACGTAGCGGGTCTCGAGGCCCTTGTAGTGCTTGCGCAGCCAGGTATCGATCCAGAACGACTCGATCCGCACGATCTCCTTCTGCTCGTCGCCCATCGAGCCCGACACGTCCATCATGTAGATGACGACCGCGTTCGTCTCCGGGAGCGGTACCTGGCGCCAGCTGCGGTAGCGCCGATCCTCGCGCACCGGAACGATGACGGGCCTCCTCCAGTTGTACGAACCGCTCGCGATCTGCCGCCGCAGCGCCTGCTTGTAGGTGCGCTTGAAGTGGCGCAGCGACTCGGGGCCCGCGGGCGAGACGCCCGTGTACTTGAGCTTCGTCGCGACGATCCGGTCCTTCCCCTTCGGCTGGATCCGGGGCAGCGCGAGCTCCTCGCCGAGGATGTCGGCGAGCTCCTCGAGCGAGACGTCCACCTCCAGGATGTGCTGCCCTTCGCCCTGGCCGGCCTGCCCCGAGCCCTGCTGCCCGTCGCTCGGAGAGAGCGGGTCACCCGGCTCCCCGTCGCCCTGGCCGACGCCGCCCTGGGAGCGCTCGCCGAAGCGGAAGTGCGGGATGTCGATGGTCGGGACGGGGATGGTGATGAAGTCCTTGCCCTTCTTCCCGATCATCTCTCCCTTCTGGACGTACTTCTTGAGGTTGCGCTTGATGCGGCCGCGCACGATGTCGCGGAAGCGGGCATGGTCCTGCTTGATCTTGAGGGTCATGGATCCCGCAGACCTCTTTTCCCGCTCACCCTGAGCCTGTCGAAGGGCCGTTCACCCTGAGCGTGCCGAACGGCGCTAGTCCTTCGCGTCGCCGCGCGCGAAGATCGAGGCGACGAAGTTGAGCACGTCCGTGGAGCAGACCTCGCAGTACCCGTAGTTCTTGATGAGCCGCTGCTTCACGACGTCGATCTTCTCCTGGGTGTCGCGGTCCACCACGGAGGCGACCAGGTTCTTCAGCTTGATCGAGTCCTTCTGGTCCTCGAAGAGCTTCAGCTCGAGCGCCTTGTGGAGCCGCTCGTTCGTCCGGTAGTTGAAGGTCTTCCCCTCGATCGCGAGCGCGCCGATGTAGTTCATGATCTCGCGGCGGAAGTCCTCCTTCCGGCTCTCCGCGATGTCGATCTTCTCCTCGATCGACCGCATCAGCCGCTCATCCGGCTCCTCGTACTGGCCGGTGTACTTGTTGCGGACCTTCTCGCGCTGCGTGTACGCCTTGATGTTGTCGATGTAGTTCGCGCAGAGCTTCGTGATCGCGTCCTCGTCGGCGCTGATCGCGCGCTGGACCTCGTTCTTCACGACGTCCTCGTACTCGCGCTTCACGTCGGTCAGGAGATCCCGGAACCGCTTGCGCTGCTCCTCCGACGAGATGAGCGAGTGCTGGCGCAGGCCGGACTCGAGCTCGTTCAGCACCATGAACGGATTCACGCAGCCGCCCTCGCCCTTGTCGGACACGAGCGCGTTCGAGATCTTGTCCTGCACGTAGCGCGGGCTGATGCCCTCCATGCCCTCGCGCGCAGCCTCCTTGCGGAGCTCCTTGATGTTGTCCTCGGTGAAGTTCGGCAGCGACTTGCCGTTGTAGAGCTTCAGCTTCTGGACGAGCGTGAGGTTGTGCTTCTTCGGCTCCTCGAGGCGGGTGAGCACGCCCCACATCGCGGCCATCTCGAGCGTGTGCGGGGCGATGTGCTTCCCGCGGATCTTGTGGCTGTTGTAGTCGCGCTCGTAGATCTTCACCTCCTCGTCGAGCCGGGAGATGTACGGGATGTCGATCTTGACGGTGCGATCCCGGAGTGCCTCCATGAACTCGTTCGACTGGAGCTTCTTGTACTCGGGCTCGTTCGTGTGCCCGATGATGACCTCGTCGATGTCGGTCTGCGGGAACTTCTTCGGCTTGATCTTGTGCTCCTGCGTGGCGCCGAGCAGGTCGTAGAGGAACGCCACGTCGAGCTTCAGGATCTCCACGAACTCGATGATGCCGCGGTTCGCGATGTTGAACTCACCGTCGAAGTTGAACGCGCGCGGGTCGGAGTCGGAGCCGTACTCGGCGATCTTCCGGTAGTTGATGTCGCCGGTGAGCTCGGTCGAGTCCTGGTTCTTCTCGTCCTTGGGCTGGAACGTGCCGACGCCCACGCGGTCCTTCTCGGAGAGGATCTGCCGGCGCACGCGGACGTGGCCCATCACCTTCTCCCAGTCCCCCTTGTAGTCCGTCATGAGGTCCTTGAAGACGAAGCGGCACGCCGGGCAGAGATCGCCCGTGTCCGGGATCGTGTGGCCGGACTCGGGCGGAGCGAGCTCGGAGTACACCTTCGCGCGCCACTCGTGCGGCACGAGGTGCAGCGGCTCCTCGTGCATCGGGCAAGGCATGACCTCGCGCCGCCGCTGCCCTTCGAGGTTCGTGCGCTCGATGTCCCACGCGAACGTGTAGAGGGCGCCCTCGGCCGTCTTCGAGTACGCCTCGAGGCCCTTCTTGAGGAGGCGGGCGATGGTCGACTTGGACGAGCCGACCGGGCCGTGCAGGAGGATGACGCGCTTCTCGGTCCCGTACATCTGCGCCGCGCTCTTGAAGACGTTCACGAGCTTCATGAGCGGGATGTCGAGGCCGTAGATCGCGTCCTTCCCTCCGAAGTCCGGATCCGTGAAGAAGTTGTAGCGGATGAGCTTCTTCTTGTTGTCGATGTACTCGGTCTTCCCGTGCGACAGGATCATGTCGTAGACGCGCTGGAAGGCGGTCCGAGTGACCTTCGGGTTCTGCCGCACGAGGGCGAGGTACTCCTCGAAGGAGCCCTCCCAGTGCTGCTCCGAATAGCCTTCGCGATCCTGCAGCGCCGCGATCCGCGACACCCAGTTCGACACCGTCACTTCACGAACGTCTCGCATTCGTTCCCTCGAGCTTGCGCCGCCCGGGATGCGGGGGCTCAAGGGAGCATAAGGTCCGGCGAGGCGCGGTGCAGAGACGCGGCCTCTCTGGAGGACTAGAGCCTCCGGACGGGACGGACCGTGCGGCTCACCGCGTGCCGCGGCGGAAATACTCCACCTGCCAGCGCTTCACCGCCGCGTTGTGGCAGGCGAGGTCCGGGCAGAACACGTGCGAGCCGTCGTTCCGGGACACGAAGTACAGGTCCTTGCACTGCGCCGGGGAGAGCACGGCACGGAGCGCGGCGGCCCCCGCGCTGGCGATCGGCCCGGGGGGCAGGCCCGCGGTCGTGTACGTGTTGTACGGGTGGGGGGCGAGCAGGTCCGCTCGCGTGATGTTCCTCGACCAGCGCCCCGTGCGGAGCATCGTCGCGTACATCACGGTGGGGTCGGTCTGGAGCGGGATCCCGAGCCTGAGCCGGTTGTGGAACACGCACGCGATCCGGGGCCGCTCGTCCTCGCGCCCGGTCTCCTTCTCGACGATCGACGCGAGTGTCGCCACGCGCCCCAGGTCGAGCGTCACCTCGGGCGCCCGCAGCGCGTCCGCCTTCGCGTACTCCTCCTGGAAGCGGTCGACCATAGCGCCGGCGATCGCGCGCGCGGAGGCCCCGCGGGGGAAGCTGTAGGTGTCCGGGAAAAGGAACCCCTCCAGGTTCGCGAAGGGAAGGCCGAGCGACCGCGCGACCTCCGGGCTGCGCGCCACCGCGAGGAACTCGGCCTCGCCGGCGAGCTCGCTCCGCCCGACGATCGCGGCGATCTCCTCCATGCGGAGCCCTTCGGGCACCGTGAAGCGATACAGCTTCACCTCGCCGCGGAAGACGCGCTCGAAGACCTCGTCGGGCCGCAGCGGCCCCGCGAACGCGTACTCGCCCGCCCGGAACGCGCGCCGGTCGCGCTTCACGAACCGGAAATAGCGCCAGGCGGCCTGCTCGTCGGAGAGCACGCCCCCCTGCGCGAGCGTCCGGATCACGGCGCGCGCGCTCGCTCCCTGCGGCACCACCACGACCTTCTCCTCCGGACCGCCGTGAGGCGTGTCGCGGAACACGGTGACGTCGCGCCAGGCCAGGGCCGCCGCCGCGCCCGCGGCGAGGAGCGCGAGGAGGACGAGGGCGAGGACGAATCGCTTCACCTGTGCCTCCGATCGAGCCAGCCCTGCAGGATCACCGCTGCCGCCTCGGCGTCGACGCGAGCGCGGAGGTCCTTCGCGGAGAAGCCCTGGTCGCGAAGTCGCGACTCCGCCTCGAACGTCGACAGCCGCTCGTCGAAGAGCTCCGCAGGCACGCCTGCGAGGCGCGCGAGCTCCGCCGCGAACGCGCGGGCGTAGCGGGCCGCCGGCCCCTCCGTCCCGTCCATGTTGAGCGGCAGCCCGACCACCGCGGTCCCGACCTCCCACTCCCGCGCGGTCTCGACGATCGCGGCGAGGTCTGCCTCCCGCGACCGATGCCGCACGACGGACAGCGGCCGCGCAGTGCGGAGCACGTCGTCCGCGAGGGCGAGGCCGATCCGGGCGCGACCGAGGTCCAGGCCGAGATAGCGCATCGCGCTGGAATGTAAACGACCAATCATGATCCGTGAACAGCCAACGAGCGAAGCGAGCGGCGGGGGCGGGGCGCAGCCCCCGTCAGATCATTGCGGGCGCGTCGTAAAGGCCGGAGCGCGGCCGCGGAGCGCGTTCCGCGGACGGTCGAGGTGCGAGGAAGTGCGCGGAAGCACGGCGCGCCGCGCTGGCACGGGCCGCGCTCCGGCTGGTCACACCGCCGCGCCCTCCAGGACCGCGCCGGCACACGAAAGGACCCACATGCTCTCCGTCACCTCCTCCGGCGCCGGCGCCTCCGCCGCGTCCATCCCTCCCGCGGCCGGAGAACCGGATCGCTCCTCGGTGCTGCGGACCGCTGCGGCCGCTGCCGCACGCGGCCTCGCCGAGCTCGCCATCGACACCGTCGCCCCGCAGATCGCGAAGGCGGCGAAGACGACGAAGGCGAAGACCTCGAGCAGCGCCCCTGCGAAGCGCTCGACCGCGTCGAAGAGCTCGGGCGCGGGCTATGCGAAGAAGACCTCCACCGCCTCATCCAAGGCCTCGTCCAAGTCCGCCGATCCGCTGGCGTTCCTCTCCGACCCGAAGCTCTCGATCGAGGACAAGCTCATGCAGCTCCTCGCGCACCTCAACGCTCGGTACGAGGAGCAGATGAAGCAGCACATGGACGTGCTGGCCGGCAAGACGTCTTCCGCGAAGACGACGAGCGGATCGAAGAGCGGCTCCTCCGGTACGACGAAGAAGAAGGGCGGGCTCTTCGGGACGCTCGCCTCCGTCGTGAGCAAGGCGTTCCCGGGCGCGGGAGCGATCGTGGACGTCCTCAAGGACAAGACCTTCCAGGCTGCCCTGAAGAAGCTCGGCGGTCCCGTGCTCGCCGCCGGCGCGTCGGCCCTCGGATTCCCGGCGCTCGCCCCCGCGCTCATGAAGCTCGGCCCCCAGCTGGCGAGCGGCGCGCTCGACCTCGCCAAGGCCATCGACGCGGAGACGAAATCCACGTCGTCGAGCGCGTCCAAGGCGTCGAGCGCTGCATCCGGGAAGACGGAGCTCTCCTCGTCCGAGCAGCAGCTCGAGCTCATGAAGCTCCAGCAGCTCCAGGAGAAGCAGAAGGAGATGTTCAGCATGGTCTCGGCGATCTTCCGGATGCAGCACGAGACGCGTTCCACGGTGATCGGCAACATCCGCTGAGGAGCCGCGCCATGAACGTCATCGAGGCCATCGAGCAGGGCCGGACGCTCGCGGAGATCCAGGGGATCCCGCAGGAGATCGGGGACGCGATCGCGTGCCTCGCCGAGGCGGAGCTGGAGGCAGGGCGCGTGGAGACCGCGCGCGCCATCCTCGAGGGGCTCGTCGTCACGAACCACGAGGACGCGGGCGCGTGGGCGCTCCTCTCGCAGGCGCACCGCCGCCTGGCCCAGCCCCTCGCGGCGCGGTTCTGCGCGGAGGTCGCCGCAACGCTCGCCCCGCTCGATCCCTTCGTTCGCCTGACGCGCGCCGAGAGCCTGCTCACGGCTCAGGGGGACGGGCGGGAGGAGGCGTGTTCCGAGCTCAGGGGGGTCGCGGAAGATCCGGAGGTCGGGGGGCGTGCCCGGGCGCTGCTCGCGGCGCTCTCGGAGTGAAACCTGGGCGGCGCGGAGAGACCCCCGAAGTCCACTTTTTTGCGGCCGTTCTTGCGCGCGATCGCTTGACGGTTCGACGTGGTTTCGGAGATATTTCGCGGCCAGGCGGAGGGTCCGTGCTCCTCTGCCGGGCGGACCGGCGGTCGGCCCGCTGACAGGACGAAGGAAGCGAAGCGATGGCGACCGGCACCGTTAAGTGGTTCAACGACGCGAAGGGCTACGGGTTCATCTCGCAGGAGGGCGGGGAGGACGTCTTCGTCCACCACAGCGCCATCCAGATGGACGGCTTCCGCACCCTCAAGGAGGGTGAGCGCGTCGAGTTCGATGTCGCTCAGGGCCCCAAGGGGCTTCAGGCGGCGAACGTCCGGCGGTAGTAAGAGCCGGGCTTTCGCGACGATCGAGCGGCCTCGGGTCACCGGGGCCGCTCGCGCTTCCAGGTGCGGGCGCGGCAATCACCAAGAAGGATCTGAATGAGCGAGAAGGAAGCCGGCATCGAGGTACAGGGAACGGTCGAGGAGGCCCTCGCCGGCGGCATGTACCGCGTCAAGGTGGACCAGGGTCCGACGGTCCTCGCGTACGCGTCCGGAAAGATGAAGAAGTTCCACATTCGCATCATCCCGGGGGACCGGGTGAAGCTCGAGCTGTCGCCGTACGATCTCACTCGCGGTCGCATCACCTACCGCGACAAGTGACGCGGCGCCTGCGCCGCCACGCGAGCGGCGCCCGATGACGCCCCCCCGACGCAAGCTCTGGCTCGACTGGCAGCGCGGCCTCGCCGTGCTGTTCATGATCGAGGTGCACGTGCTCGACGCCTGGCTGGCGTCCGACGCGCGCAGCGGCGCCGCGTACCACGCGCTCCGGATGCTCGGCGGCTTCGCAGCACCCGGCTTCCTGTACATGGCGGGGCTGTCGCAGGCGCTCGCGGACCGCGCCGCGGAGCGGAAGGGCGTTCCGGCCGCTGCGCGGCGTACCGCGGCGCTCCGGCGTGCGCTCTGGCTCCTGGGCGTCGCGTATGGGTTCCGCGCCGTCGAGCTCGTCGTCGGGGGCGCCTGGCGGCGCGCGGACGGCTGGACGGACCTCGTCCGCGTCGACGTGCTGAACGTCATCGCCGTCGGCCTCATGCTCTCCGCGCTCCTGTCGGTCGGCCGGCCCGCCCGCACGGGCGCGCTGCTCGCCGGGGCGGCGGCGCTCGCGATCGCGCTCGCGACACCCGTCGTCGCCGACGTCCTCCGCCACTACGACGTGCCTACAGGGGGTGTCGCCTCCGAGGCCACGCGACAGGCGCCGAACCGGCTCGTGGACGTCCTCCTCGCCTACCTCTACGCGAGCTGGCCGCGCGCCAACTTCCACCTGTTCAACTGGGCCGGGTTCCTCCTCGCGGGCGCGGCGGTCGCGCCGCTCGCGTGCGGCGAGCGGCGGCCGTGGCTCTGGCTCGGGGCCGCCGCGGCGTTGCTCGCGCTCGGCTCCTGGGCGGATCGCTGGCCGCCGGTCTACGCGTACCAGCACTTCTGGAGGACCTCGCCCTCCTGGTTCGCCATGCGGCTCGCGGTCTGCCTCGGGCTCACCGGCGCGCTCCAGCTCCTGCCGGACGCAGCCGAGCGCGGGCTCGGGTGGCTCACGCTGCTCGGCCGGCAGTCTCTCGTGGCGTACATCGCGTCGGTCGAGCTCACGTACGGCGCGCTCGCCTCGCCGTTGAAGGGAGCGCTGTCCTTCCCGGCGACCGTCTTCGGCATCTCGGCGATGGCAGCGCTGACGTGGGCGATCTCCCTCGCCTGGGAGCGGTACCGGGCGCGGCGGCGCAGGGCGGGTGGTCAGCGCGGGCCGGGTGGAGCCGGCACGCCGCTGAGCAGAGCCGGCTTGTAGGTGTACGTCCGCTCCACCGTATGCCGTCCCCGGTGCCCGCACAGCCCGAGGCGTGCAGGCGTCCGCGGGAGACGAAGCATGGGCAAGCGGACGACGAAGCCGGCGCGGAGGTCGCCGCGCGCTCGCTCCGCTCCAACCTGAAATCTCTCCGGCTCGTCGACGAGATCTCGACATCACTGGCGACGAGTCCTCATCGCCGCCGAAAGCTCGTCGGGCTCCGTCGGTGGCATGGCATCGAAATCCCGCGAGAAACGCGGGTCGGCGCGCGGATCCTCCGTGGCACGGCGCCTGCGAAGCGCAGGAAGCCCCACGACACGAGAGACCGATCCCCGGTCTCGGGGCGACGAGGAGCACGAGATGGATACGTCGACCACGACGGCGAGCGCAAAGCCGACCCGCACCACGAACATCCTCGACGCACTCCGCAGCCAGCTGCGCGGTGCGCTCTGCTACCCGGGCGAGCCGGGGTACGAGGAGGCCCGCACGATCTGGAACGCGATGATCGACAAGCGCCCCGCCGCGGTCATCCGCGCGGCCGGGACCGCCGACGTCATGCGCGCCGTCAACGTCGCGCGCGAGCACGAGCTCCTGCTCTCCGTCCGCGGCGGCGGCCACAACATCGCAGGGAACGCCGTCTGCGACGGCGGCCTCATGGTCGACCTCTCCCCGATGAAGTCGGTGCGCATCGATCCGTCCAGCCGGACTGCCCGCGTCGAGCCCGGCGTGACCCTGGCCGAGTTCGACAGGGAGGCGCAGGCGTTTGGGCTCGCTACCCCGCTCGGCATCAACTCCACGACGGGCGTCGCCGGGCTCACCCTCGGAGGCGGGTTCGGGTGGGTGAGCCGAAAGTTCGGCCTTACCGTGGACAACCTCATCTCCGCCGACGTCGTCCTCGCGAATGGCGCGCTCGTACACGCGAGCCAGAACGAGAACGAGGACCTGTTCTGGGCGATCCGCGGCGGCGGCGGCAACTTCGGCGTCGTCACCTCATTCGAGTTCCGCCTGCACCCCGTCGGACCGGAGGTGCTCGCCGGCCTCATCGTCCACCCGATCTCGAACGCGAAGCAGGTCATGCAGGGTTACCGCCGCGTCGTGATGAGCGCGCCGGACGACCTCACCTGCTGGGTCGTGATGCGCAAGGCGCCGCCGCTCCCCTTCCTTCCGAAAGAGGTCCACGGCAAGGAGGTCCTGGTGCTCGCGATGTGCTACGTGGGCGACCCGGAGAAGGGCCAGAGCGCGGTCGCGCCGCTCCGGGCGCTGGGTCAGCCGATCGCGGATGTGGTCGGACCGACGCCCTTCGTCGGCTGGCAGCAGGCCTTCGACGCGCTGCTCACGCCGGGCCAGCGCAACTACTGGAAGTCCCATGACTTCGTCGAGCTCGGCGATGCGGCGATCGATCTGATGATCGAGTCCGTCGGCCGGCTGCCGTCGCCCGACTGCGAGATCTTCATCGCGCAACTCGGCGGCGCCGTGAACCGGGTGCCGGCGACCTCGACCGCGTATCCCCACCGCGACGTGAACTTCGTGATGAACATCCATACGCGCTGGGGCGATGCCTCCCAGGACCAGGCGTGTATCGGCTGGACGCGAGAATTCTTCGACCGGATGGCGCCACACGCCACCGGCGGCGTGTACGTCAACTTCATGCCCGAGGACGAGGCCCAGCGTGTGAGCGGCGGCGCGTACGGGCCCAACTACGAGCGGCTCTCGAAGCTGAAGGCCAGGTATGACCCGGGCAACTTGTTCCGGCGGAACCAGAACATCCCGCCGGCGGGGTAGCCCCAGCGTTCGGCCAGCATCGGCGCTGACCGATAGGGAGGATCCGTGAACGTGAACGAGCCCGCGCCCGGCTTCGAGTCGGGCGCGGGCGCGTTCACGGGCTCAACTCGAGTGATCGGCGCCATCAGCCCTCGCGGAACACGATCGGCTCGGAGAGCGCGCGCAGAAAATCCTCGCCGGAGAGGGTGCCCTGCTCGGTCATCTTGAGCAGGATGTCGTCGACCCGCTGCTCCCACGCGTCGCTCGGGGTGCCACGCGCCCGCATGCCGTGGTAGCGGATCGGGTTCGGGATGATGGAGGCGAGGAAGGCGGCCTCCTTCGCGGTGAGCGCGCGGGCGTCCTTGCCGAACCAGTGCTGCGCCGCGGCGCCGATCCCGAACACCCCCGGGCCCCACTCGACGAGGTTCAGGTAGATCTCGAGCAGCCGCGCCTTCGGCACGGTCGCCTCGAGCGCGATCGTGATGGCCGCCTCGCGGATCTTCCGGGCGAGGGTCTTCTCGCGGGACAGGTACAGGTTCTTCGCGAGCTGCTGCGTGATCGTCGAGCCGCCACGAACGACGCGTCCCTCCTCCGCGCCGCGCGCGAACGCGTCGGCGAGCTCGGCGAAGTCGAAGCCGGGGTGGCCGAAGAAGCCCGCGTCCTCGCTCGTGGTGACCGCGCGCACCACGTGCTCGGGGAGCTCAGCGACCGGCACGAAGCTCGCGCTCCGCGGCCCGATCTCGAACGCGCGGCCGCGCTCCCCGTCGCCGGTCACCGGCTGGTACGGGAACGGCCTGCGCAAGCCGACCGGCTCGCCCTTGCGCGACGCCTCGCGCATGCGTCCGAGGTCGAGCGCGGCGCCGAGCGTCCAGGCTTCGGGCGCGAGCAGCGGGCCGCTGGCGTCGAGGCTCGCGTCGAAGGTGCCGCGCGGGAGAGGAGCCTCGCGGGGCGGAGCGAGCGCAGGCGGGAGCGCCGCCACGAGCGCCGCCCAGTCGACGTCGTCCGCGCGAAACGTCGCGCTGAAGGGCACCCCGGAGCCGAGCCGGGCCTCCACCGCCGTCGCCACGCGCAGCGCGGCTCCGAGCGACACGACGCCGTCGCGGAACGCGACCCGCCGCTCCGTCGCGTCCCAGGTGACGGTGCCCTCCGCGGCGACCTGGAAGGGGCCGAGCGGCGCGTCCGCGATGCGTTCGCCCGAGACGAACAGCCGCTCGCCGGTCGCGCGCAGCCTCGCCTCGACGCGCGCGAGATCGTCGTCCGCCTCGGCGTCCAGCTCGAGCGCGACGGTGCCGTCCTCGAGCGTCGCGGGTCCGTCGCGCCACGATGGCGGCAGGAGGGCCGGGCCGAGCCGCGCGAACCGGAGGCGAACGCGCCAGCGGTCGCCGGCATCCCGGGCCGTGATCTCGCCCTCGCCGCCGCCTGGGAGCCGCAGCGTCATCGCAAGCGACGTCGCGGCTGCGACGCGTGAGCCGGTGACCTCGGCGTCGACGGGGCCGAGCTCCACCGTGTGTCCGCCGGCGGGGAGCGCCACCACGAGGCCGCGGATGTGGATCGCCGGGAACGACGCGCGCGCGGCGGGGCGGGCGCGCGGCGCGCCCACGGGACGCACCTCGGAGACGGCCTGTCCACGGCGCGCGCGGCGATCCAGGAGCGCGCGGAGCGCGCGCCCTCGCGTCCCCGCGGCGATGCGCACCCCGGTCAGCCGGATCGAGGCCGGCTCGAGGCGGCCGCCCAGGAGGGCGAGCAGGCTCGGGCGGACGTCGACCCGCTCGATGCGGGCGAGCGGCTCACCCGCCCTGGCGCCCGGGATGGTCACCGGGCCGAAGGCCGCCCGGAAGAGCGGATCGACCGCCACGCCCGCCGCGATCGTCGCCTCGCCGACGCGCGCGCGGAGCTCCCCGGCGACGCGCTCGCGCGCCCAGCGGTCGAAGGCGGGCAGGCGGACGATCCCCTGCGCCACGGCATAGGCACCGAGCAGGATCACGAGCGCCATCCGGGTCGCGCGCCATACCCTTGCGGGAGGCCGGGCCGGCGACGGCAGCATGTCTCGCTCGGTGCGCATCCGCGCGCGCTGTTTACCGGCCTGCGTCCGGGAGGTCAATCGCACCCGCGTCGAGTCGCTCCTTCCGACGGGAGGAAACGAGGAGGTGCTCTGTTACATTCTCCGAGACGCATGACGACGACTCGCGCACGCCTCCGGCGACGCATCCGCCGCGATCGGTTCGGCGTGCGTACGCTGTTCGCGGTCGCCCTCTCGCTCGGGGCGAACGCGCTCCTCCTGTGGGCGCTCCTCTCGGCGGGCGCGTTCGCGTTCCGTGCGCCGGGGCCGGCGAGACCCGTCTCGCTCGCGCACCTGTCGCAGTCGGAGTGGGACGCGAACCGCGCCGTCACGGGCCAGCCGCCCCCCGCACACCCGCGCGTTGCGACGCCACCTCCGCAGGAGAATCTTCCGGGCGGAAAGATCGTCGAGCTCGCCCCGGACGCGCCCGGCGAGGACGCGGTGCCGAAGGACGGCCGCTACCTGTCGGACAAGAATCGGCGCGTCGAGAAGGAGACCGTCTCGCGGTACGCTGGCAACTCGCCGAACCTGCTCTCGAAGCCGTCGGCCGGGTCGCCGGGGCGCGAGACGTCCGGGGAGGGCGGGCGCGCGGAGCGCAAGACCGAGGCGAAGGAGGGCGCGCCCGGCCAGAAGGGCACCGGCGCCGAGCGTGCGCGCCCGCGTCGGCAGGCCGAGAAGGAGAAGCTCGCGCTCGCGCCGAGCGCGAACGGTGAGCTCCCGCTCGAGCGGGGGCAGGAGCACGTCGAGAGCGCGTCGCCGGCGCTCCCGGGCGCCCCGGGCGGCCCGGGCGGCGCCGACAGGCTCCAGGGGCCGAAGCGGCCGGATCTCTCGCTAGGGAACGACGCGCTCGCGCGGCTCTCGGGCGGTCCGAACATGGACGGCTACCGCGAGGCGGAGGAGGGGGAGGTGACCGCCCTCAACACCCGCGAGTTCAAGTACGCCACGTTCTTCAACCAGGTCCGGCGCGAGATCGGCGCGGACTGGTATCCGCGCGTGGACGCCGCGGCTCGTGAGCGCGACCCGGACGGCAAGCACTTCTTCTACAAGGACCGCACGGTCGTCCTCCGCATCACGCTCGACCGCGCTGGCCACGTGACGGATCTCTCCGTGCTTCAGTCGTCCAACGTCGACTTCTTCGACCGCGTGGCGATGACCTCCGTCCGGCAGGCGGAGCCGTTCCCGAACCCGCCTGGCGGACTCTTCGGGTCGGAGCAGACGACGCAGTTCCCGTTCGGCTTCACGTTCTATTCGTCGGATCGGCGCCCGTTCGTCATGTGGCAGCGCCCGGGGCCTTGACCGGGCGGACGCCCGCGCGTCCCAGGCCTGGGAGGGCTGGAGGGCGCTGCGCGGCGCGCCCCGGCCGCCTTCTGTTCAGCGGGCAGGATCGCACCGAGCGCGGTGTTCACACCGCGCGTGCAGAGCCCGTCGTCAGGCATGGGAGGCCGCGGCTCACGCGAGCGGCCGGCGTTCCGCGCGATCGCCGCGCTGGTCGTGTCGGCGGCGGTGAATGCAGCGGCGCTCGCGGCGCTCCACTCCGCGGGTGCGTTCACGCTGGCGGCCCGGGCCGCGTCCGCCGCGCGCGTCGGGCTTGCGGCCGTCTCCGGAGAGCGCTGGCGGGCGAACCGCGCGATCGATGGCCAGCCTGTCGATCCCGAGCCCGGGCCGCCGCCCGCGGCGAGCCCCACCCCGCGCCAGATCGCTACACGGCCGGACCCGCGCGGCGAGGTCGTCGCCGCGCCGCCGTCGCCGGACCCTAGGACGCCGCAGCGCTGGAGGTTCCTCTCCGACCACGACGGCCGCGCCCGTCGCGACGTGCAGTCGCGCGACGCGGGGAAGCGCCGCTGGGACACGCCGCTCGCGCGCGCCACACCCGGACCGCAGGGCGCGCAGGGCCTGCCGGAGCGCGGCGAGGAGGGGACGTCCGACGCGTCCGCGCCAGGCAGGGTTGGCGCGTCCGCAGCACGGGAGACCCCCGAGGACGCGATCGCCCGCGCGCGTCGCGCGCTCGCGCCCTCCCCCGACGGGGAGGCGTCCACGGGCAGGCCCGACGTCGCCGCGGGAGAGGCACCCGCGCCGACGCCGGGAGAGGGCGGCGCCCGCAAGGCGGGCCGATACGACCCGCGCCTCCTCCCGAACGCGTCGACGTTCGAGCGACTCGCCGGGGGGCCCGGTGAGCGGCTTTCGGATGTCGAG
The DNA here is from genome assembly GCA_035456445.1 of Anaeromyxobacter sp. Classification (GTDB taxonomy): domain Bacteria; phylum Myxococcota; class Myxococcia; order Myxococcales; family Anaeromyxobacteraceae; genus Anaeromyxobacter. Next base: position 2,048 of record DATIDF010000043.1, on the reverse strand, counting down.
GAGGGGGACGCGACGGCCCTCAACACGCGCCGCTTTCGCTTCGCCGAGTTCTTCCTGCGCGTGAAGTCCGCCATCGCGCGAGAGTGGGACCCGAACCGCGCGTGGGACGCCCGCGATCCGACGGCGCAGCGGTACGGGCGCCGCACCCGCGGCGCGGTCGTGGACATCGTGCTCGACCCCGAGGGCGACCTCCGCGACGTGCGCGTCGTGCACGGCTCGGGCATCGACTTCTACGACCGGGAAGTGGTGCGTGCGATCCGTGCCGCGGCGCCGTTCCCGAACCCGCCGCGCGCGCTCGTCGGCGAGGACGGGCGCATCCTGCTCGCGCGCTGGCGCTTCGAGCTCGCCTGGGGCGACGCGCTCCCGCGCCTCGCGTTGCCCGGTGTGAAACCGCGCTGACGCCCCATCTTCTCGGGAAGCGGGGCCCTATGCGCTCGCACGCACGCTGCTCCGCGCGATCGTAACGCCCCCGCGCTTGGCGCCGGGTGCGTGCCTCGGGTATACGGACGCGATGGTCACAACGCAGCGCGTCAAGATGGAAGGCGTGAAGAACATCGTCCTGATCGCCCACGACAGCCGGAAGGACGATCTCCTCGCATGGGTGAAGTACAACCGCGCGGTGCTCTGCGAGCACCGGCTCTTCGCGACCGGGACCACCGGCGGCCTCGTGCAGGCGGCCACGGACATGCCGGTCACCCGCTTCAAGAGTGGACCGCTGGGTGGTGACCAGCAGGTCGGCGCGAAGATCGCGGACGGAGAGCTCGACGTCCTCATCTTCTTCTGGGATCCACTCGAGCCACAGCCGCACGATCCGGACGTGAAGGCGCTCCTCAGGATCGCGGTGCTCTACAACGTCCCGACCGCGTGCAACCGCGCGACGGCGGACTTCATCGTCGCCTCGGACCTGTTCCACGGAGAGTATGAGCGGCTCGTGGAGGACCACGGCGCGCGACGCGAGGCGTTCCTGCGCGCGCGGAAGCAGGGCGGCCAGGCTTGAGCCTCGCGCCGGCGCGCGATCTCGCTCTCGTGTCGAAGGCGAACGAGACCGGAGCCGAGGCGGGCACCCGCAGCGACGCGCGCCGAGGCGATCCTCTTCTGGGAGCCGCGCACAGCGGCGCCTGTCAGTGCGCCGCAGGCGCAGGGAGCGAGGACGCCCGCCGCAGGCCCGGGATCGTTCGCCGGAGCTACTCGACCTTCATCCCGGGGCGCCAGCGCAGGACGGGCTTGCGCGCGGCCCGCGTCTCGTCCAGGCGGGCGCGGAAGGGCCGGACGGGCGCCGCCTTCACCGCGTCCGGATCGGTCTGCGCCTCCTCGGCGATCGCCTTCATCGCCGCTGCGAATCGCTCGAGCGTCTCCTTCGACTCGGTCTCGGTCGGCTCGATCATGAGCGCCCCCGATACGACGAGCGGGAAGTACACCGTCGGCGGATGGAAGCCGTGGTCGATGAGCCGCTTCGCGACGTCCATCGTCGTGACGCCGTGCGCCTTCTGCAGCTTGTCGTCGAAGACGACCTCGTGCAGCGAGTCGGTCTCGTAGGGCAGGTTGTAGGTGCCCTCGAGGAGCTTGCGGAGGTAGTTCGCGTTCAGGACCGCGAGCTTGCCCGTCTGCGCGACGCCCTCGGGCCCGTACTCGCGGATGAGCGCCCATGCGCGGACGAACATCCCGAAGTTGCCCCAGAACTCGCGGAGCTTCCCGACGGTCTGCGGCCGCTCCTTCGGATCGACGACCAGGCGGTAGCGGTCGCCCTCCTTCACCACGATCGGCAGGGGGAGGAAGGGCGCGAGCTTCGCCTTGACCGCGACCGGCCCCGAGCCCGGGCCGCCGCCGCCGTGCGGGGTCGCGAACGTCTTGTGCAGGTTGTACTGCATGACGTCGAATCCCATGTCGCCCGGCCGCGCGACGCCGAGCAGGGCGTTCATGTTGGCGCCGTCGCCGTACACGAGGCCACCCTTGGCGTGCACGATCTCGGCGATCTCGGCGATGTGGCTCTCGAAGATCCCGAGCGTGTTGGGGTTCGTGATCATGACCGCGGCGACCTCCTCGTCCAT
>DATIDF010000042.1:0-2775 GCA_035456445.1 Anaeromyxobacter sp. | reverse complement strand
AGCCCGTAGCTCGCGTTCTCGACGTTGCACCCCTCGTGAATCGCGCCGCCGGCGCGTACGGCCGCGCCGACGCGGAACCGCGAGTAGGGCGCGTACGCCCGCTTGCGCGCACGCCGGGCAGCGCGCGCGAGCGCGGAGGCGTCGCCGGTCTTCCTCGGGCGGGTGGTCACTCGTCCTGCAGGAAGCGCGCGATGGCGAGCTCGGCGGAGAGCGGCATGTCCACGAACTTCACGTGCGTGCCGAAGCGCGCGCCCTCGCGCGACACCCGCAGCACCTCCCCGGTCGCCTCGATCTCGCGTCTCGTCCCTGGGATGAGGAACCGGACCTCGATACGGTTCCCCGACGGCGGGTGCAGCCCATCGAAGAACACGCCGCCGAGGCCGAGGTTGCCCTCGCACGCCTCGAACGAGCCGCCCAGCGCGGCCTCGCGCACGAGCAGGTGGATCGGAATCCGCTCGCTGTCGCGTCGGTCCGCGTCGCGCTCCGGTCCGGCAAGGTCGGCGACGGCGTTCATCGACGGGTGACGATCGTCCATGGTCGGCCCTCCTGGCGCGAGGCTAGCAGCGCCGGGCCACCCGCTTCAACGAACCGCCGAGGGGAGGAACCCTTCCACGACGGCGGCCAGGCGGTCCTTGACCCGCCCAGCAGTCTCCGCGACCTCCTCGTGCGAGAGCGGCCGGCGGCCGAGGCCGGCGGCGAGGTTCGTGACGACGGAGAGACCGACCACCGGGACACCCATGTGCCGCGCGGCGATCACCTCCGGCACCGTGGACATCCCGACGAGATCGGCGCCGAGCACCCGGAGCATGCGGACCTCGGCAGGGGTCTCGTACGACGGTCCCGGCATGCAGGCGTACACGCCGCGCCGGAGCGGCACGCCCAGTCGGGCCGCGGTCTCGTCGAGCAGGGCCCCGAGGCGCACATCGTACGCCTCCGACATGTCTGGGAAGCGCGGCCCGAGCCGCTCGTCGTTCTCGCCCACGAGCGGGTTCACCCCCGATAGGTTCAGGTGATCGACGACGCGGACGAGATCGCCGGGCCCGTACGCCGGGTTCACTCCGCCGGCGGCGTTCGTCACGAGGAGGAGCTTCACCCCGAGCGAGCAGAGCACGCGCGTCCCGAAGGCCACCTGCTCGCCGCTCCACCCCTCGTACCCGTGCACCCGTCCCTGCATCGCGGCGACGGCGATGGGCCCGCCGGGCGCGACGAGCTCGCCCACGACGAGGCGCCCTTCGTGCCCGGGGACGCGCGAGACGGGAAACGACGGGATCTCCTGGTAGGGGATAGCGACTGCCCGCTCGAGCCGGTCGGCGAGGCCGCCCAGCCCCGAGCCGAGGACGAGCCCCGCCGCGGGCGCGACGTCGGTCTTCCCGCGGATCCAGGCGAGGGCGTACGAGAGGCGCGTGTACAGGTCGGCGCGATGGGGCATGGCGTTGTCCCTTACAGGCGTTCGAGGATGAGCGGCCGCGCGGGCGGCGCGGCCGGGCCGATCCGGTACGCACCGGCGATCCGGGCGGCGATCCGCTCTGGCGGCTCGCTCCGATCGCCCGCGTGGACCGCACAGAGCGGCTCGCCCGCCTCGACGCGCTCGCCGAGCTTCTTCGCGACGACGATCCCGACCGCCGGGTCGACGCGGTCGTCCACGCGCGCGCGCCCCGCCCCCAGCGCGACCGCCGCGAGGCCGATCGCCTCGGCGTCGATCTCGGTGACGAACCCGGCCGCGGGCGCGGCGACGACGTAGCGGAACGGCGCCCGCGGCAACCGCTCCGGATCGTGGAGCGCGGCCGGGTCGCCGCCCTGCGCCCGCACGATCTCCTCGAGCTTCGAGAGGCCGCGGCCGTCGGCGATGGCCGCACGCACGCGCGCACGCGCGGCCTCGAGGTCCGGGGCCGCGCCGCCGAGGACCAGCATCTCGGCGGTGAGCTCCACGGTCACCTCCCGCAGGTCGGCGGGGCCGCCGCCGGAGAGGAGCGCGACCGTCTCCTCCACCTCGAGCGCGTTCCCGACCGCGCGCCCGAGCGGCTCGTCCATGCGCGTGAGGAGCGCCGAGACGCGCTTGCCCATGCCGCGGCCGATCCCGGCGAGCGTCCTCGCGAGCGCGCGGGCGTCCTCGAGATGCTTCATGAACGCGCCCGAGCCGACCTTCACGTCGAGCACCAGCGCGTCGATCCCCTCGGCGAGCTTCTTCGACATGATCGACGCGGCGATGAGGGGGATCGACTCCACCGTCGCGGTGACGTCGCGCAGGGCGTAGAGCTTCCGGTCCGCTGGCGCGAGCCGCGCGGTCTGGCCGATGAGGCAGGCGCCGACCTCGCGGACGAGCGCGCGGAACGTCTCGACGGGCAGGTCCACCCGGAACCCCGGGATGGCCTCGAGCTTGTCGAGCGTGCCGCCGGTGTGGCCGAGCCCGCGGCCCGAGATCATCGGCACGTAGACGCCGCAGGCGGCCGCGAGCGGCGCCAGGATCAGGCTGGTCTTGTCGCCGACGCCGCCCGTCGAGTGCTTGTCGACCTTGGGTCCGGGCAGCTCGCGCAGGTCGAGCACCTCGCCCGTCCGCATCATCGACTCCGTGAGCGCGACCGTCTCGGCCGGCGTCATTCCCCGGAAGAAGACCGCCATCGTGAACGCCGAGGCCTGGTAGTCGGGCAGCTCGCCCTTCGTGTAGGCGCGGACGAAGAAGTCGATCTCCTCGCGGCTGAGCTCGCCGCCGTCGCGCTTCTTCTGGACGACGTCGACCGCCCTCACGCGGGTCCCTTCCGCTGCGCCTTGATCCGC
>DATIDF010000041.1:0-14525 GCA_035456445.1 Anaeromyxobacter sp. | reverse complement strand
ATGAGCGCGACGAGCAGGAACGGCTCCGGCACGAGCGCGTGCTCCTTGAAGGACACCTGCACCGTGTAGAGCAGCTCGACGACCATGAGCGCGAGCAGGATCCGGTCGAGCAGCGTCACGATCGCGCCGGCGTCCACCCCCTGCAGGACGGCGCGGACGAAGTCGATCCCGCCATGCACGACCAGGGCGATGGCGCTCAGGGCGAGGAGTACGCCGAGCGCGACGTACACGAGGTCCTGGGCCCTCGTGAACACGATCGAGACGACGCTGCGTGTTCCTCCCTCGCTCTTCTCCTGCTTCACCGGCCACCTCCGGCTCGGGCGCAGCGCTCCACGCCATCGCGGTCGCGGCACCTCGTCACGCAACGTCGAGGCCGCCGCCATGAATATCTGCGGAGCCGGCGCACAGGGAGCATCGGCGCTCGGCGCAGATGGGAGGGCACGCGGGCGTTCGCACGTCCGCCCGGCGCGAGAGCGGCACCCTCGGTCCGTAGCACCCCGCGTGGACCCCGCCGCTCGGAACCCGCCCTCCTATCCTCCTCGCTCGAGGAGGACGCAAGATGCGCCGAGCCGCCCGGAGTGTACTCGCAGTCGCACTGATGACGATCCCAGCTCTCGCCGTCGCGTGGAATCGACTCCACGCGCGGACCTTCGCGACCCTGCCCGACGGCACGCCCGTCGCGGAGGGGCTCGAGGTCGACGCCGACGGGAACGCATACGTGACGACCTTCGGGTTCACGCCCGCCGGTCCGGTCCAGGGGCGCGGCCAGCTCCTCGTCTTCAGCCGCGCCGGGCGGCTCGTCCGACAGGTCCCCGTCGCCGGGTCGAGCCCGAACCTCCTCGGCCTCGCGTTCCACCCGCAGACGGGCGCGCTCCTCGTCGTCGACTTCGGCGCCGCCCAGGTCCTCGCGGTCGACCCCGACACCGGCGCCTCGAGCGTGTTCATGACGCTCCCGGCGCTCCCCCAGCCCGCGCTGGGGGCGAGCCTCAACGACATCACGTTCGATCGCGCCGGGAACGTCTACGTCTCGGACTCCTTCCAGGGCGTCGTCTGGAGGACGACCAGCGCCGGCGGCGTCGCGACGGTCTGGGTGAACGATCCGCTGCTCCGCACGGCCGGAGTCCCCCCGTTCGGCGCGAACGGGTTGCGCTTCGACCGGGAGGAGTCGGCGCTCTTCGTGGCGAACACCGGCAACGACACGGTCGTGAAGGTGCCGGTGGTCGGCGGGCCGCCCGGCAGCGGCGGCGCGGCGGGCACGCCCGAGGTCTTCGTGACGGGCATCAACGGCGCGGATGGCGTCGCCGTGGACGCGGACGACAACCTCTGGGTCGTCGCGAACCAGTCGGACGAGATCGTCGTCGTCGATCCGAGCGGGCGCGCCATCGCGAAGCTCGGAGACTTCGGCGGCCTCGGCGAGAAGGGCGCGCCGGTGGGCTTGCTCTTCCCTGCGAGCCTGCGCTTCAGTGGCGACTCGCTTCTCGTGACGAACCTCGCGCTCGATCTCCGGCTGTTCAGCCCCTCGTTCGGGTCGGTCGACTCTCCGTGGACCGCACAGGTGACGAGGAACACGATCGCGAGGCTGCCCGCCCGGATCCCGCCGGTTCGATCGCCGGAGTAGGGGAGACCGCGGGCCACGACGCCCGGGACCGGAGCCGAAAGCCGGCACCCGGCGGGACCGCGGCGGCGGACGCCGCCGATCCGACACCACGCCCGCGTTCCGGCTGTTCTGGGGAACCTGCAGGGGCGCGTCAGCCCGCCGGCAAGAGCGATACGCTGACGGCGTCTCGGCGGGATGCTGGGTGTCTCGAATGTCGGCCGGGGAGACCGGCGATGCAGCGGATGACGGCGGGCGACGCGGCCTGGTACCGCATGGATCGGCCGAGGAACGAGACCGACGTCGTCGCGCTCCTCTCCTTCCGCGGTCCCCTCGGGCTCGGCCGCGTGAAGCGCCTCGTCGAGGAGCGGCTCCTCCCGTTCGAGCGGTTCCGCCAGCGCGCGGTGCCGCGGTTCGCGGGCGCGCCGGGCTGGGAGCTCGACCCCGGGTTCTCGCTCCGGCGGCACCTGGTGCACGTGGAGATCGCGCCCGGCACGCTCCGCGACTTCGTCGGCGAGGTGACCACGTCCTCGCTCGATCCCGCGCACCCCCTCTGGCGCATCCACATCGCGCAGGAGCGCGGGCGCGCCAGCGCCATCGTAGCGAAGCTCCACCACGCCCTCGGCGACGGCTTCGCGCTCGTCGCGCTGCTCCTCGCGCTCGCGGACGGCCCGGCCGCGGAGGAGGCACCACGGGCCCGCATGGAGGCGGTGCCCCGGCGCCGAGCCTGGCTCGGAAGCGAGGAGCTCGCCGCCGCGCGCGACGCCGCAGCGTTCGGCGTGACGCTCGCGCGCCTCGCAGCGATGCCGAACGATCCGCCCGACCTCTCCGCGGTGACGCTCTCCGGCGTGCGGAGGGTGGCGTGGTCCGCCGGCCTGGCGCTCGATGCGATCCGCGAGGCGGGCCACCGTGCGAGCGCCACGGTGAACGACGTGATGGTGGCCGCGATCGCGGGCGCGCTTCGGGCTCAGCGCTCCGCGCGCGGGAGCCCCGCGCGCCCGGTGAGGGCGTTCATCCCCGTGAACTTCCGCCCTGGCCGTCCGGACCTGGGCGCCGACGCGTCACTCGGGAACCGATTCGGGCTCGTGTTCCTGGAGCTCCCGGTGGATCTGCGGACGCCCGGCGCGCGACTGGAGGCGGTCCGGGCGCGCGTCGCCGCGCTCCGCGCGGGGGCGGGCGCGCTCGTGACGCACGACGTCCTCGCGCTCACCGGGTATGCGCCCACTGCGGTCCACCACGCGCTCACGCGCTTCTTCGCCCGCAAGGCGTCGCTCGTGCTCACGAACGTCCCCGGGCCGAGGAAGCCCGTCCACCTGGCCGGCCGGCCGCTCGCGGACATGATGTTCTGGGTGCCGCACCCGGCGAACCTCGGGCTCGGCGTGAGCGTCCTGAGCTACGCCGGCGCGCTGCGCGTGGGCGTGCGCGCCGACGTGGCAGTCCTCGCAGAGCCCGCGGAGCTCGTGGCGAGGATCGAGTCCGAGATGAAGGCGCTCGGCGTCGGCGGGCGCCCGCGGACCCGCGGGCGACGCCGCGCGCCGCCGCGGCTCCGGGCTCGCTCTAGGTAGCCCCAGGCATCAGGCCTCGGTGAGAAGCCGGACCACGCGATGCTTTCGCTGAGGCGAGGTCCGACGCCGAGGCCGCAGCGGTTGACTGACTGGCTCGGAGCTAGGTCACATCTCGGCGGGCGCCGGCGCCGGCGGAGGCGCGGGCGCCTCGCCCGGTGCGAGCACGATCTCGATGCGGCGGTTCTGGGAACGCCCCTCGGGCGAGTCGTTCGAGGCGATGGGCTGATGCTCGCCATAGCCCGCGGCGGCCAGGCGCGTCGGGTCCACGCCCGACTCCTGCAGGAACCGCACGACGGCGAGTGAGCGCGCGACCGACAGGTCCCAGTTCGTCGCATAGCCGCGGCCGAGCGGCACGTTGTCGGTGTGCCCCTCGACGCGGATGACCTTGCCCTCGATGCCGCGCAGCACCTCGGCGACCGCGCGCAGCGCGTCCTTGCCGGGCCTCCCGAGCGTCGCGGAGCCCGACGAGAACAGGATCTTGTCCTTCATCTTGACGGTCATCTTGCCCCGGAGCTCGGTGAGCTCCACGCGGCCGGCGTCGATCTCGCCGCGGAGCGCGCTCGCCATCTTCTCGTACTCGGCGCTCTTCTTCTCGAGCTCCGCCTTCACCGACTCGAGCTTGGTCTTCGAGCTGGCCAGCTCGTCGACCTGGGACTGGAGCGCGCCCTTCGCGCTCGACAGGTCGTCGAGCTTTGCCTGGAGCGCGCGCGCGTTCTCGCGCTCCTTCTCGAGCTCGCCCTGGCTCTTCGATAGCGCGGCCTCGAGCTCATCCCCGCGCGATCGGAGCTGGTCGGCCTCTGCGGCCTTGTTTCGGAACTTCCCCTGCGAGACGCAGGCGGTCGTGAGCCCGACGAGTGCGACGACGAGGACGGAGCGCATGGAGACACCTCCGGTGAAGGAAAGGACCCGCATTGTACCGCGCGCGAGGGACGCGCAAAGGAGGGCGATCTGCGCTCATGTGCGCTCGCGTTCACGCGCGCCGCGAGAGAGGCGATCTCGAGACAGTCGCCCGGGTGTCACTCCGCCGCGCTCACCGGCAGCGAGACGGTGAGCGTCGCGCCGCCACCGGGCGTGTCCGAGGCGACGATGTCGCCGCCGTGCATCCGCGCGATCTGGCGTGAGACGTAGAGCCCGAGCCCGAGCCCGGCGATGGTGCGCGTCCCCGGGAGGCGCGCGAACGGCGTGAACAGGCGTTCCCGCTCGGACGCCGGGATCCCCGGTCCGTGGTCCGCCACCGCGACGCGTGCGAACCGCCGCCCGCTCCAGACGCGCACCTCGATCGCCGAGCCGGGCGGCGTGAACTTGACCGCGTTCTCCAGGAACTGCGCCACCACCTGTGCGGCGCGAGCGGAGTCTGCCAGCGCCAGGGCGGGAGGGCCGTCGGCGAGGTCGAGCCGGTGCTGCGCAAAGCGCGAGCGGAAATCGTCCACCACGTCGGCGACCAGCGGGCGCAGGTCGACCCGGGCCGGCGACAGCCGCATGTCGCCGCGCTCGAGCCGGGAGACGTCGATCAGCTCGTCGAGGATCGCGGCCAGGCGTTGCACGGGCCCGAGGAGCTTCTCGACCGGCGGGGCGCCTCCCTCCGAGGCACGCCGAGCCTGCTGGAGCCTGAGCTGCAGCGACGTGATCGGGGTGCGAAGCTCGTGCGAGGCGATGGAGAGGAACTCCGACTTCGCGCGCGCGACGCGCTCGGCCTCCTCCTTCGCGTGCATCAAGTCCCGGGCCGCGCGCTGGCGCTCGGTCACGTCGCGGGCGACGAGGACGAGGTAGCGCCTCGGGCCGAAGGCGTGCTCGCGCGAGGCGATCTCGAGCACTCGACCGCCGCGACCGCCCGCACGGACGATGGGCGGATCGGCGCCCCTCTCCGGCCTCAGGATGAAGCGCTCGAGCCGCTTCCAGACCGGCGGGGCGAAGAAGGACGGGAGCGGACGTCCATCGGGCGGCTCAGTGCTCGGAGCGAGCAGCTCGCGGCCGGCCCGGTTCGCGTCGACGACCCGGTACCCCGAGACCTCGACGACGACGATCGCGTCTGCCGCGACGTCGAGGAGCTCCCGGAACCGCGCGAGGTCCGCGACGTGCTTCTGCAGCGCGCCGAAGTAGTTCTTGCGGAGCGAGCGGCTGCCGAGACCGATGATCTCGTCGCGGACCGTCTCGGGCGGCTTCGGTGGCTCAGAGCGCCTCTTCATAGATGCACTCGACGTCGTCGACCGTGACCGGGCGCGGGTTCGTCGCCATGCACGGGTCGGAGAAGGCTGTCTGCGCCATCACCGGGAGGTCCGATCGCGTGACGCCGCGATCGCGGAGCCGGAGGTCGAGCCCGATCGCCTTCTTCATCCCGCGGACGGCGCCGATGAGCGCGTGCCGGCGGGCATTCGGCGAGAGCTCGGCGACGCGGACGCCGAGGCGAGCGGCGATCTGATCGTGGCGCTCGGGGGCGGCGGCGTAGTTGAACGCGATGACGTGCTCGATCAGCATCGCGTTCGCCTCGCCGTGGGGGTTGTCGACGAGCCCCCCGACGGCGTGCGCCATGGCGTGCGTCGCTCCCAGCGAGGCGTTCGAGAACGCCAGCCCGGCCTCGAGGCTCGCGACCATGAGGCTGCCGCGGGGGAGGAGGTCCGCTGGGTCGTGCAGCGCCCCGGGGAGGCTCTCGACGGTGCGCGTCACGGCGGAGAGCGCGTATGCGTCGGTCAGCGGCGAGCTCGCGTTCGAGACGAACGCCTCGATGGCGTGCACGAACGCGTCCATCGCGGTGCAGGCGATGACGTACGGCGAGAGCGTGCGGGTAGTGTCCGCGTCGATGAGCGCGACGTCGGGGACGATCGCCTTGCTGATGACCGCGAACTTCAAGCGCTCCTCGCGCTCCGTGAAGATCGCGAACTGCGAGACGTCCGCGGCGCTCCCCGAGGTGGTCGGGACGCACAGGAGCGGCGGGATGGGGCTCGTGATTCGGTCGACCCCCTCGAACTCCAGGATCTGCCGCTCGTTCGCGAGGACGATCCCGATCCCTTTCGCGCAGTCCATCGGGCTCCCGCCGCCGACCGCCACGATGGCGTCGCACTCGTGCTCGAGCGATAGCTCCGCACCGAGCGCCACCTCGGTCGTTCGCGGGTTCGGCGTCACTCCCGTGAAGAGGTGCGTCACGAGCCCCTCGCGCTCGAGCGACCGGACGACCTCGGCGGTCCATCCCGCCGCGACCACTCCGGGATCCGAGACGACGAGGACGCGCGTCGCGCCGATGTTCCTCGCGTACGTTCCGGCGAGGTGGCGAGCGCCCGATCCGTGCACGATCTCCGGTGTGACGAACTTGCGGAGGTCCATGACGGCTCCCGCCTTCCCTTTATCGGTGGAGATAAGGGGCCACCACCTCGATGAGCGAGCGCCGTGCGGCACCCGTCCCGGGTGGCCCCATCATTTCGCGCCGCCGACGAGCCCGACCTGCGCATGGCAGATGCGTGCCGGAGTGAGCGCCGCGAGCGAGATCGCGGCGAGGAGGAGCCGCGATGCCGAACAGCATCTACAAGGTGATCGAGATCGTCGGATCGAGCCCGGACTCGTGGGAGAAAGCGGCCCAGGCCGCAGTCGAGGCGGCGTCGAAGTCGCTCCGCGATCTGCGCGTCGCGGAGGTGTCCGGGCTCGACATCCACCTCGACGGCGGGAAGATCGCCGCCTACCGGACCAAGCTGAAGGTCTCGTTCAAGTTCGAGGGGTAGCTCCCGGACGAGCCGCTCACCCGCGCCAGAACGGCGGGCCGAACGGCCAGAGTCCGAGATACCTCGCGGCGCCGAGCGCGGCAGCGGCCGCGGCGATGGCGAGCCAGAACAGGCGCGTCCGGCGGCGGGATCTCTCGTCCGCGTAGGGATCGTCGAGGGTTCGGCGCGCGCCGGCCGGAAGCGCCGCGCGCTCGGTGAGCGCCGTCCCGAGCGGCAGGTTGATGCGCACGCGGCCGTTCACGGCCCAGCCGTTCGCGTCGAGGATCGGCCCGAGCGTCCGGTGGCGGAGCTTGAGCCAGGAGATGAGCACCGAGGGTCCGGAGACGACGAGGACCACCGCCGCGACCGCCGCGAGCTTCGCCCACCAGGGCCGCAGATCCATGAACCCCGTCACGAACCCGCCGAGCAGCGTGCCGAGGGCGCCGATGCCGACGCCGAGGGCCGCGATGATTCCCACCATCCGGCCCACGTCCACGGGGGCGGGGGCGACGGGCTTGCCGGCGGTGGCGGTGTCCGTCACCCGCGCCGCCGTCGTCTCGACGTGCTCGTCCGAGGCCTTCTGCTTCGCCTGCGCGAAGCGCGCGACCTGATCCTCCACGAACCTCAGGGCCTTCTTGTACGGCGCCCAGAACGCCTGGCGGATGCTGATGGGGTTCTCGACGATCTTCACGATCGTCGCGTCCCAGTCGCGTCCCTTGCGATCGTAGAACACGCCATTGCGGCCGACCATGAGGTAGTCGGCGTCGCCCTGCGTGAAGCACGCGACGATCCTCAACGTCTCGCCGTTCGGGCGCCGGCAGTCGCAGTAGGCGAGGTACATCCGCGAGAGCGTCGCGAGCGTCGCGTGGGCTGCCGGATCGTCCACGCGGATGCAGAGATCGCAGCTGCGCGCGTCGAGGAAGAGCGTGCCCGCCTGGAACACCGCGGGACGGAGCGGATCGTAGAAGTCCGCGAACGAGACGAAGTTCTTGAGCAGCGTCCCGAGATCCCGCTGGTAGTGGACGAGCCGGACGATCTCCCCGATGGCGGCCGCCTCCGGCGCGACGTCCTCGTCCTTCGCGAGGAGCGCGTCGATGCCGGCCTCGCGGGCACCGGCGAGGATCGCCCGCACGCGCGCGATCCCGAGCGGCTCGACCTTCGCGCCGGTCTTCGTCCCGAGCCAGGCCTCGTAGGGCGCGAAGCGCGAGACGAGGGCGGTCCACTCCTCGAACGTGAGGGAGGGCTTCCCGGCGCCGAGGAGAGGCGCGACGGCGTCCCGCGCGAGGGTGGCGATCGAGGTCGCCCAGGCCGGGTTCACGCCCGACGCGAGCGGGAGCGCGCGATCGGCCTCGACGCGCGCGAGCGGGAACGCGGCGACGTCCTGGCCGGCGGCCGCGAGATCCTTCGCGGCGAGGAGGGCGAACTCGGGCTCGCTGCGGTTGAGGGAGGCCGCCGAGCGAGGCTCCATGGCGGCGAGCCGGCAGCGGACGAAGAAGTCGTCCACCTTCGCGCGGACCGCCTGGAGCGCGGCGTGCGCCGCCGGCGTGCGCTCGCCGATCACCATGACGCCGGGGCTCGCCTCGCCGCGGCGCCACCAGTCCGCGAACGCGGCCGCTTCCGCGAAGAACGCCGTCACCCGGGCCCGGTCCACGCCGAGCTTGCCGCTCCGGTCCGCCGTGCCGCCCATCGTGGCGATCACGTCGAGCAGGATCTGCCGCGTCTCGAGCTCCCCCGCGGCCTCCGGCGGCACGACGCCGTCCCCGTTGAAGAGCGTCTGCTCGAACACCTTCGTGGTGTCCGCGACGTCGGCGACGCGGATCGCCGTCGCGTCCGGGCGGCCGACGTGGGCGAGCACGTGCCGGGCAGCACCGAGCGCCGCCTTCCCCTCCGGCGTGTCCTCGCGGATCGCCTCGAGGGCGAGGGCGTCCGCGCCGAAGAGGATGAGGCCCACGTCGCGCAGCCGCTCCGCGCAGAACCGGACCGCCGCGAGGACCTCGGGCGCGCGCACGCGCCCGTCGCGGTCGAGGTCGAGGAGGTCGAGGGTGCGCGGGTCCAGCTCGAGCCCGCGCGTCGGGCAGGAGAGCGCGATCCAGAGCTTCTGATCGAGCTGCTCGAGCGCGAGGAGGTCGTCGCTCGACTCGAGCGCGACCTGGTCCAGACCGCCGGCGCGGTAGAACTTGAACCGGTGCCGCGGGCGGGATGACGGCGCCGCAACGGCCGGGTCGGGTGACGTGGCGAGGCGCTCGGCGGCACGGGTCTGCTGGGACATGGCCCCCTTCTTACCCTGGAGCGCCGGCTCGAGGCCACGCGCAGCCGGAACGGGCTGAACGGGTGGAGGGGAAAGGTGCGCGCGGGCCCGTGCGCGACGCTCCGGGCGTGGCCAGCGGCCCTCTTCGCCCCTGCGGGGCCCGCCTGTCTTTCGCGAGCGGCCGTAGGCTTCTCCGCTAATCCTTCGCTTCTCCCGATCTCGAGAGCACCCCGATGAAGTCCCAGACGAAGCTGTGGATTGGCGTCATCTCCGGGCTGATCGTGCTCGTCGCCGTGCTGGTGGCGATCAAGGCCGGGCAGATCGTCAAGATGGTCAAGGCCGGGGAGTCCCTCGTCCCGCCCCCCGAGCCCGTCTCGTCAGCCACGGTCGAGCGGGTGGAGTGGGCGGCGACGCGCGAGGCGATCGGAACGCTCGTGGCGGAGCGGGGAGTGGCGCTCGGCGCCGAGGTGCCCGGGACCGTCCGCGAGATCGCCTTCGAGTCCGGCTCGCAGGTCGCGAAGGGAGCGGTGCTCGTGAAGCTCGACACCTCCAGCGAACAGGCGCAGCTCGCGGCCGCCACCGCCGACGCGGCCCTCGCGAGGATCAGTCTCGAGCGCGCCCACGCGCTGCGGAGGGGCGAGGCCAACGCGCAGGCCGATCTCGACGCCGCCCAGGCGCGCGCGAAGCAGGCGAACGCCGCGGTGGCGAGCCTGGAGGCGACGATCGCCAAGAAGACCATCCGGGCGCCGTTCGACGGGCGCATCTCGATCCGGCAGGTCGAGCTGGGGCAGGTCGTCGTGCCCGGGACCCCCATCGCCTCGCTCCAGTCCGTGAATCCCATGCACGCGGACTTCTGGGTCTCGCAGCGGGCGCTCGGGGAGCTGAAGCCCGGCCTGCAGGTGCACCTGCACACCGACGCGTTCCCGGACGCGCGCTGGGACGGCCGGATCACCGTGGTGAACCCGGAGGTCGACGTCGCGACCCGCAACGTGCGCGTCCGGGCGACGTTCCCCAACTCCGATGGGCGGCTCCGCCCCGGGATGTTCGTGAACGTGGAGGCGGTCTCCCCGGAGAAGAACCCCGTTCTGATCATCCCGGCGACCGCGGTCATCTTCGCGCCGCACGGCGACTCGGTCTTCGCGATCGAGCAGAAGAAGGACGAGGCCGGCAAGATCCAGACGGTGGCCCGCCAGAAGTTCGTGCGCCTCGGCGATCGCCGCGGCGACTACGTCGCGGTGGCCTCGGGGCTCTCCGCCGGGGAGCAGGTCGTGTCGAGCGGGGCGTTCAAGCTGCGCAACGGCGCGGCGGTGACGGTCGACAACACGCTCGCGCCGGACGCCGAGCTGGCCCCCAAGCCGGCGGAGCAGTGACGCCCGGATCGAGGGAACGCCCCCATGAAGCTCACCGACCTCTTCATCCGGCGCCCGGTCATCGCGATCGTCGTGAACCTCGTCATCGTGATCGCCGGCGTGCAGGCGATCCGCTCGCTGAACGTCCGCCAGTACCCGCGCAGCGAGAACGCGTCCGTCACCGTCACCACGACCTACGTGGGCGCGAACGCCGACCTCGTGCGCGGCTTCGTGACGACCCCGCTCGAGCGCGTCATCGCCGCCGCCGACGGCATCGACTACATCGAGTCGCAGAGCAAGCAGAACCTCTCGACCATCACCGCGCGGCTGAAGCTCAACTACGACGCGACGCGAGCCCTCGCCGAGATCGGCTCGAAGGTGGACCAGGTGCGCGGCGATCTCCCCCCCGAGGCGGAGGTCCCGATCCTCAACATCGAGTCGGCCGACACGCAGTTCGCCGCCGCGTACCTGAGCTTCTCGTCGCAGTTCCTCGCGCAGAACGAGATCACCGACTACCTCGTGCGCGTGGTGCAGCCGCGGCTCTCGGCGATCGAGGGCGTGCAGCGCGCCGACATCCTCGGCGCCCGCACCTTCGCGATGCGGATCTGGCTGAAGCCCGATCGCATGGCCTCGCTGAACGTGAGCCCCGCGCAGGTCCGGAAGGCGCTCGAGTCGAACAACTACCTCGCAGCCGTCGGGCAGACCCGTGGCTCGCTCGTGCAGGTGAACCTCACCACGAACACCGATCTGCGCTCCGTGAAGGAGTTCGAGCGGCTCGTCGTGCGCGAGCGGGACGGCGCGCTGGTCCGGCTCGGCGACATCGCGAACGTCGTGCTCGGCGCGGAGGACTACGACGCGGCGGTCAACTTCAGCGGGCAGACGGCGGTGTTCATCGGGGTCTGGGCGCTGCCCACCGCGAACTCCCTCGACGTCATCCAGCGCGTCCGCGCGGAGATGGACTCGCTTCAGAAGGAGATCCCCGAGCAGATCGACGCGCGGATCGCCTACGACGGGACCGCCTACATCAAGGACGCGATCAGCGAGGTCGAGCAGACCCTGGCCGAGACGCTCGCCATCGTGGTGCTGGTGATCTTCCTCTTCCTCGGCTCGCTGCGCTCGGTGCTCGTGCCGATGGTGGCCATCCCCGTGTCGCTCATCGGTGCGGTGTTCCTCATGCAGGCGTTCGGCTTCACCGTGAACCTGCTCACGCTGCTCGCGATCGTGCTCTCGGTCGGACTCGTGGTCGACGACGCCATCGTGGTGGTCGAGAACGTCGAGCGCCACCTGCGCGAGGGGATGGCGCCCGTGGACGCGGCGCTCCGCGGCGCCCGCGAGCTGGTCGGGCCCATCATCGCGATGACGATCACGCTCGCCGCGGTCTACACGCCCATAGCGTTCCAGGGCGGCCTCACGGGATCGCTCTTCCGCGAGTTCGCGCTCACGCTCGCCGGCGCGGTGACCATCTCGGGGATCGTGGCGCTGACGCTCTCGCCGGTGATGTCGGCGTTCCTCTTGAAGAAGGGCCAGGAGGAGCGCGGCCTCTCGGGCCGGATCAACCGCGGGTTCGACCGACTCAAGACGATCTACGGGCGACACCTCGAGACGGTGCTGCACGGGCGCCGCGCGATCTACGTCGCGTGGGTCGTGGTGAGCGTCCTCGCGTTGGTCATGTTCACGCAGGCGCCCAAGGAGCTCGCCCCGACCGAGGACCAGGGGGTCATCTTCGGCATCCTCGACACGCCCTCGAACTCGACGATCGACCAGGTCATGCCGTACGTGCGCGAGGTGCACAAGACGCTCGCGTCGATCCCGGAGTCGGGCTTCACGTTCCAGATCACGTTCCCGAACGGCGGGTTCTGGGGAGACGGCCTCAAGCCGTGGGAGGAGCGGGAGCGCACGGCGTCCGAGCTGCTGCCCGAGGTGCAGGCGAGGCTCGCGCGGATCTCCGGCATCCAGACCTTCCCCATCCTGCCTCCGGCGCTGCCCGGCGGCGGCACGTTCCCGGTCGAGATCGTGATCGCCTCGACCGCCGAGTCCGCCGAGATCCTGGGCTTCGCCCAGAAGCTCCAGGAGAAGGCCACCGCGAGCGGGCTGTTCGCCTTCCCGCCGCTCATCGACGTCAAGATCGATCAGCCGCAGTCGGAGATCGAGCTCGACCGAGACAAGGTGGCGGAGCTCGGCGTCGACCTCCAGACCGTGGGGAAGGACCTCGCGGCGGCGGTGGGTGGGAACTTCGTGAACCGGTTCAGCGTCGGCGGCCGCAGCTACAAGGTCATCGCCCAGCTCACCCGCGCGGAGCGCCTGAACCCGGAGCAGCTCGGCGACCTCCACGTCACCGGCCCGAACGGCCAGCTCGTCACGCTCTCCTCCATCGCGAGGATCCGCGACTCCGTCCAGCCACGCTCGCTGAACCGATTCCAGCAGCTCAACGCCGTGAAGCTCTCCGGCGTCGCGGTGCGACCGCTCGACGAAGCGCTCACGTTCCTCGAGCACGAGGCTGCGGGCATCCTGCCGAGGGGCTACGCCATCGACTACACGGGCGAGTCGCGCCAGCTCCGCACCGAGGGAGAGCGGTTCGTGCCGGCCTTCCTGCTCGCGGTGGTGATGATCTTCCTGGTGCTCGCCGCCCAGTTCAACAGCTTCCGCGATCCGTTCGTGATCCTGGCCGGCTCGGTGCCGCTCGGCATGTTCGGCGCGCTCGTCATGACGTTCCTCAAGATGCCGAACCCGAACATCCCGTTCTTCACCGACGGCTGGACGACGACGCTCAACGTCTATTCCCAGGTGGGCCTCGTGACGCTCGTCGGGCTCGTGTCGAAGAACGGCATCCTCATCGTCGAGTTCGCCAACAAGCTGCAGGAGGCGGGGCACTCGAAGCTCGAGGCGGTCAAGGAAGCGGCGGTGACGCGACTGCGTCCGGTCCTCATGACGAGCGTGGCGACCGTCTGCGGCCACTTCCCCCTGACGCTCGTGACGGGGCCTGGCGCGGAGGCGCGCAACAGCATCGGACTCGTGCTCGTCACCGGCATGGCGATCGGGACGGCGTTCACCATCTTCTTCGTGCCCGCGATCTACCTCCTCATCGCCCGCGACCACCGCGCCGACGCGGCGGTCCGCTCCCGGGAGCAGGAGGCGGTGCGCCGCGGAGCGACCGCGTGACCGAAAGCGGCCCCGTCCTGGCGTGGAGAACCAGCGCTCCATTTCGTGCGGGGAGACGCGCGGCCCTGGGAGGCAGCCGGTCCAGCGAGCCCCCGTGCGGAGATGCCCTCGACGCTCGCCCATTCGGTACTTTCGCGCCAGTCGGAACCGCGACGCGCTAGCATCGAGCGGCGGCGCGCCACCCCGTGGTCAGCGAGTGGCCTCACGAGCC
Organism: Anaeromyxobacter sp.; assembly: GCA_035456445.1. Classification (GTDB taxonomy): domain Bacteria; phylum Myxococcota; class Myxococcia; order Myxococcales; family Anaeromyxobacteraceae; genus Anaeromyxobacter. Next base: position 710 of record DATIDF010000041.1, on the reverse strand, counting down.
GCTGGCGTCGCTCGAGAGGTGCGACCATGGTCACCGAAGATCGGCCGACGATCTCGAACGACGTGCTGGGCCTCCTGTTCGCACGGGCGGGAGTCGGCCTCTGCTTCGTCGCGCCGAACCTGACGGTGCTGCGCGCGAACGCGGAGTGGCTCCGCTTGACGGGATACGCCTCCGAGCGGATCGAGGGCGCGGACGTCCTCGCGATGTTCCCGGACACGCGCGACCTCTTCCTCTCGCTCCTCGAGCGAGCGCAGCGCGGGGAGACCGTGAACCTCCCTCGCCACGGAGAGCGCATCCTCGGTCGCGAGGTGTGGTGGGAGGGGCAGCTCTCGCCGGTCCCGCTGGAGAACGGCACCGGGATCCTGATCACCGCTCGAGACGTCGCGCGGGAGGCGGCGGAGCCCGTGGAGTCGGTGCACCCGCACCAGCTCCGCTTCGACACTGTGCTCCAGGGAGGCCCGCACCAGGACGCGCTCCAGGCGTTCGACGTCGCCGCCCGCAAGCGCGAGGCGGAGGTGGCCGAGGAGCAGCGCGCGCTGAAGGATCAGCTCGCGAAGGTCGCGGCGAGCGTGCCCGGCGTCATCTGTTCGTACCGGCTCCGGCCCGATGGCACCGCGTGCATGCCGTTCACCACGCCCGCGGCCGAGGACCTCTACGGGATCTCGCGGGAGGTGCTCGCGAACGACTTTGCCCCGTTGCTGGCCAACGTG
>DATIDF010000040.1:0-32521 GCA_035456445.1 Anaeromyxobacter sp. | reverse complement strand
GTCGTGCTCGTCGGATCGTGGAGCCTCGGCCCTCCGCGCGGGGCGGAAGCCTAGATCCCTGTGTGTCCGTCCTCAGCCGAGGCAGCACCTCCCCCTCCTGGACGGTTCACAGGAGAGCGCTCCTCGTCAGTTGCCGCGCGTGCCGCCTGCGAAACCGGCCGATACCACCTCGCGTCCGCGATCTTCGGCGCTTGCACGGGCTCCCGCGGGGCGGCATGGTGGCGCCCAGGCGGGAGGGGATCTCGATCGATGGACAAGCTTGCTTCGAACGCGCCGGGGCACCTGTCGCGGCGCATCCAGGAAGGCCTCCGGGGACACCACCCGCTGTTCGATCCCGAGCAGATCCGCGAGGCGTTCGTCATCGCCGATCGCGCGGTCGCGCGCGAGGACGCGGACGAGGTCGGCGAGGTGCTCCTGTCGATCTGCCGCGATCCGCTCGACGTCGCCCGGATCGCCGTCGACGGGCTCGCGCCCGAGGCGCGGCTCGCGCTCATCCGCCTCTACTTCCGGCTCCTCGATCGCGCGGAGCAGGAGCGCGGTCACACGCACTGACCGATGCCGCTCCCGGACGCCCTCGCGCGCGCCAGCTTCCCGGAGGAGGTCCTCCACGTCCTGCGCCGGCTCGGCGCCGCGGGGTACCGCTCGTGGCTCGTCGGCGGCGCGGTCCGTGATCTCCTGCTTCACCGCGGGCGCGACGCGAACGACTTCGACGTCGCGACGCCCGCCCTGCCGGAGCAGGTCGCGGCGCTCTTCCCCAAGGTCATCCCGACCGGCATCGAGCACGGGACGGTGACCGTGCTCGTGAGCGGCGAGCCGATCGAGGTGACGACGTTCCGGGGCGAGGGCGCTTACACCGACGGGCGGCGCCCGGAGTCGGTGACGTTCCACGAGGACCTCGAGGCGGACCTCGCCCGGCGCGACTTCACCATGAACGCGCTCGCGCTCGACCCGCTCGCGGGCGAGTTCCGCGACCCGTTCGGCGGCGAGGCCGACCTGCGCCGGCGCCTCGTCCGCGCGGTCGGAGATCCGGTCGCCCGCTTCGGTGAGGACGGCCTGCGGCCGATGCGCGCCGTCCGCTTCGCCGCACAGCTCGGCTACGACCTCGACCCCGCCACCCAGGACGCCATCCCAGGCGCGCTCCCGGTCGTCCGGAAGGTCTCGCGCGAGCGCGTCGCCGACGAGCTGACTCGCCTCGTCATCGCGCCGGACGCTGCGCGCGGCGTGCAGCTCATGCGCGCGACTGGGCTCCTCGCGATCGTGCTCCCCGCGCTTGCGGCGCGGCCGGCCCAGGAGATCGAGCACGCGATCTCGGTCCTCACCGCGACGCCGGCCGAGCCGGCGCTCCGGCTCGCGGGGCTGCTGCACGGGCTCGCCGCGGACGAGGTCGGTCGGACACTCCTCGAGCTCCGTCTGTCACGGCGTGTCTCCGACGAGACCGCGGCGCTCGTGCGCGCGCACGCCTGCCGGCTCGCCACGGGTCGAGCGCTCCCCTCGACGCCCGCAGACGTCAGGCGCTGGCTCTCCGGCGCTGGCCCCGAACGCGCGGCGTCGCTCGTCGACCTCTCTCGCGCCGAGGCCGCCGCGCTGAGCCCGACGGAGGCCGAGGCCGCGCGTCGAGAGGTCGAGGATCTCGCAGAGGCGATCGCGCGGATCCGGCGCGATCGCGATCCGCTCACGACCCAGGATCTCGCCCTCGACGGACGAGCGGTGATGCGGATCCTCGGCGCCGCCCCCGGGCCTCACGTCGGCGAGGCCCTGCGCCAACTGCTCGAACGGGTGCTCGAGGATCCCGGCGAGAATCGCGAGGAGCAGCTCACGATCGCGCTCCGTCGATGGTGGGACGCGCGAGGCCAAGTCTTATAATCAAGGGCGAGGCCATCATGCCCCGCCGAGTGCTCTACATCGAGGGAGACGCCGCCGTCCGGGCGCGGGTCAAGGCCTGTCTGGAGCAGGACGGGTTCACGGTCGACACCGCCGCGTCCGGCCTCGACGGGATCGAGCGCGCGCTCTCGTCGCGGCCCGACCTCATCGTGTCCGACGTCCACCTGCCAGACATCGAGGGGTTCGAGCTCGCGGCGAGGCTCAAGCGTGAGAAGGCCCTCGAGAACGTGCCGATCGTCGCTTTCGGCGACTCCCGCGACGAGCACGACGTCGCGATCGCCGGCGGTGCCGACGGGTTCGTCGAGCGGGACTGCGAGGACGGACGCCTGGGCTCGGAGCTGCGCGAGTACCTGGAGGGCAAGCGCGAGCGGCTGCCCGAGGAGGGCGAGCGGGAGCGCTGGCGCATGCTCTCCGGCATGATGGCCTCGCACCTCGAATCGGCGCTCACCGGCGCACGCCGCGCCAACGCGCGGCTCGTCGAGCTCGACGAGCTGAAGAGCACGTTCATGCACAACCTCGCCCACGAGCTCTCGACGCCGCTCACGCCGCTCGCGGGGTACCTGCGGATCCTCTCCTCGGACAAGCTCGGGCCGATGTCGCCGCAGCAGAAGCGGGTCGTCGACTCGATGATCCAGTCGGTGACGCGCCTCTCCCGCGTGGTCGACAACCTCTCCGACTTCGCGAGCCTCCAGGCGGGCGAGTCGCCGATCCTCGAGGGGCCGGTGAATCCGGACCAGCTCGCCGACGACGTGGTGGCCGAGCTGCGGCCGATGATCAAGGACGCGCGCCTGAACGTCACGGTGGAGCACGCCGGCGGTGGAGCCGTGGTGGCCGATCCCCGCAAGCTCCGTCAGGCGCTCGCGAACATCGTCTCGAACGCGGTGAAGTTCTCGCCGCACGGGGGCGAGGTGCTCGTCGAGGTCTCGCGCCAGGGGGAGAAGCTTCGCTACACGATCTACGACCAGGGGCCCGGCATCCAGAGCGCGGAGCAGGACCGCATCTTCGAGCCCCTCCACCACGCGCGGGTGCGCGGGTCCGACGACGCGCGGGCTCCGGGCTCCGGGCTCGGGCTGCCGGTCGCCCGGCGCATCGCCGAGGCGCACGGCGGGAGCGTCTGGGTCGAGAGCCCTCCGCGTACGCAGCCGGGCTCGCTCGCCCGCCAGTTCACCGGCTCCAAGTTCGTGCTCGAGATCCCGCTCCGTCCGATGGACCAGCCCACGGCCGGGAAGGCCTCGTCCGCCGCCTCGCTCGCTTGATCCGCGGCCGCCGCGCGGGTACACCGCCCCCGGACCTTTCCGATGCGCGTCCTCGTCGCCCTCTCCGGCGGAGTCGACTCCTCCACCGCCGCCGCGCTCCTCGTCGCCGAGGGGCACGAGGTGATCGGGGTGTCGATGCGCGTCGCCGATTACTCGGACGCCCGGCGTGGCCGCTCCTGCTGCGCGCCGGACGACCTCGAGGACGCGCGCGCGGCGGCGCGCCGGCTCGGGATCCCGTTCTACGTCGCGAACGTGGAGGCGCGCTTCCGCGAGCGCGTGATCGAGCCGTTCGTGCGGGACTACGTCGAGGGCCGCACGCCGAACCCGTGCGTGGCCTGCAACTCGGACGTGAAGTTCGACTGGCTGCTCGCGCGCGCGCGCCCTGGGCGCGAAGCTTGCGACCGGCCACTACGCGCGCGTCGAGGGGCGCGGTGACAGGCTCGCGCTCTGCACCGCCGGGGATCCGGCGAAGGACCAGACCTACTTCCTCTACGGCCTCGGCCAGGACGCGCTGCGCGACGTGCTCTTCCCGGTGGGCGCGCTCGCGAAGCGCGAGGTGCGCGCCGCGGCGGCGCGGGCGGGGCTCGCGAACGCGGAGAAGGCCGAGTCGCAGGAGATCTGCTTCGTCACTCGAGGTGACGCGGCCGACTTCGTGGCGCTGCAGGCTCCAGACAGGGTGCGGCCCGGCGAGATCGTGTCCACCGCGGGCGAGGCGCTCGGGCGGCACGACGGGGTTCACCGCTTCACGGTCGGGCAGCGGCGCGGGCTCGGGCTCGCCGGTCCCGCGCCGCGCTACGTCGTCCGGCTCGAGCCGGAGGACGCGCGCGTCGTCGTCGGGACCGCCGACGAGGCCTCGCGCGATCGCTTCGCGGTGACGGAGGTGCGCTGGGTCGCCGGCGCGCCGCCGCCGGGTCCGATCGCCGCGCGCGTGAAGGTGAGGCACCGGCACGAGGGCGAGGCTGGGACGGTGTCGCCCGCGGAGGAGCGCGCGGAGGTCCGGCTCGCGCGCCCGGTGCGCGGGGTCGCGCCAGGACAGGCGGCGGTCTTCTACGATGGCGACGAGGTGCTCGGCGGTGGCCGCATCGTCTGAGCGCCCTCGGCCCAAGCCGCGGGTGGCGCTCGTCGCGCTCGGCTGCCGGGTGAGCCGCGGCGACGCCGACGCGGTCGCGAGCGCGCTCGGCGACCGGGTGTCGATCGCACGCGACGGCGAGCGCGCCGACGTCGTCGTGGTGAACGCGTGCACGATCACGGCGGACGCCGACGCCGCGGCGCGGCAGGCGATCCGGCGCGCCGCGCGCGAGCATCCCGGCGCGCGCATCGTCGCTGCCGGCTGCTACGCGGAGCTGCGACCCGACGTGCTCGCGGCGCTGCCCGGGGTCGCGGCGGTCGTCGGGGCGCGCGCGCAGGCGGAGGTCGCGGGGACGGTCGCGCGGCTCGTCGGCCTCGGCGCGCCCCACGGGGACGCGGCGGGCTGGGGGGAGGCGCCGCTCGTCCTCGCCCGCCACACGCGGCCGTTCCTCAAGATCCAGGACGGCTGCGACGCCCACTGCAGCTACTGTGTCGTGCCGCTCGCACGCGGCGGCTCGCGCTCGCTCCACTTCGACGAGGCGCTACGCCGCCTCTCGCTCCTCGGCGGGCGACACACGGAGGTCGTCCTCACCGGTGTTCACCTCGGGGCGTACGGGCGGGATCTCGCGCCCCGCCGCACGCTCGCGGACCTCGTCCGCGCCGCCGTCGCGGGAGGCCTGCGCGCGCGCCTGCGGCTGTCCTCGATCGAGCCCCCGGAGCTCCCGCTCGATCTCCTCGCGGACCCGGACGTCGCGCCCGCGCTCTGTCCGCACCTCCACCTGCCGCTCCAGAGCGGCTCGGATCGGCTCCTCAGCGCGATGCGCCGGCCCTACCGCGCGGCCGGATATCGCGACGTCGTTCTCGCGGCGGCGCGGCGCCTCCCGGGCGCCTGCGTCGGCGCGGACGTCCTCACCGGCTTTCCAGGAGAGCGCGAGGCCGACCACCGCGCCACGGTCGCGCTCGTCGAGGCGCTCCCGCTCTCGTACCTGCACGTCTTCCCGTTCTCGCCCCGGCCCGGCACGGAGGCTGCGGCGCTGCCGGGGGCCGTGCCCGCCGCGGTCGCGCGGGCGCGCGCGGCCGAGCTCATCGCCCTCTCGGAGCGCCGCTGGCGCGGATTCCTCGACGGGCTCCGAGGCCGGGAGGTCGAGGTCGTCGTCGAGCGGGTGAAGGATGGGGTCGCGCGAGGCACGGCGCGCGAGTACGCGACGGTGCGCTGGAAGGCGGCCCCGGAGGCGGGAGACGAGCGCGGCGCGCTCGCGCGCGTGCGCGTCGAGGGTCACGACGGCGAGGTCTGCGAAGGAGTGCGAATCCCGGTCCGTTGAGAGCTGCGGCCTCTGCGGCCTCAGACCTCAGGGAAGCATCGCGAACGGGGCTTCTCCCGAGGCTTGAAGCCCGAGGCCCGAAGCCCGCACCCCGCGTGACGGCCCGGCTGAGGCCCGGCCGGAACCTTGCCCCGGCCGCGCGTCCGGCCTAATCCATCGCCATGCTGCTCGCCGACGGCCGCCACGTCCCCGACCTCGCGCTCGATCGCGCCGTCGTCGATCGCTGTCGCGCGGTCGCGGACGAGGTCACCGCGCAGGTCCTGGAGCTCGTCCGCCGGCACACCACCGTCTCCATCGAGCGCACCGTGCTGCGGCTCTACGGTCTGCACGACGCGGGCCCTCGCGGCGTACCGCTCGTGAACCTCGCGGTGGACGCGCTCCACGAGAGGAAGCTCCTCGGTCGCGGCGCCGCCTACTGGATGGGCTACGCGCTGCGGCGCGGCGCGACCGATCCGATGGGCGTCGTGGAGCGCCTCGTCGCCCTGCCGGCCCACCCCGACCCGCTCCCGGAGGCCGAGGAGCGCGCGATGCTCGAGGAGATGCGCCGCGAGGCGCGCGCGAACGTGCAGGAGCTCCTCGCGCGCGTGCGGCGCCGCAACCAGCTCAAGGAGGAGCTCGGCGTCGGCCCACGGCCGCACAAGTACCTCATCGTCGCGACGGGCAACATCCACGACGACGTCGAGCAGGCGCTCGCCGCCGCCCAGGCGGGCGCGGACGTCATCGCGGTGATCCGCTCGACCGCGCAGTCGCTCCTCGACTACGTGCCGCACGGCGCCACCACCGAAGGGTACGGCGGCACCTACGCGACGCAAGAGAACTTCCGCATCATGCGCGAGGCGCTCGACGAGGAGTCGCGCCGCCTCCGGCGCTACGTGCATCTCACGAACTACTCCTCCGGCCTGTGCATGCCGGAGATCGCGTTCGCGGCGGCGTGGGAGCGGCTCGACATGCTCCTCAACGACGCCATGTACGGGATCCTCTTCCGCGACATCAACATGAAGCGGACGCTGTGCGATCAGCACTTCTCCCGGAGCATCTGCGCGCTCGCGGACGTCGTCATCAACACCGGCGAGGACAACTACATCACCACCGCCGACGCCGACGAGGCGGCCCACACCGTCATCGCCTCGCAGTTCGTGAACGAGAGCTTCGCCCACCGCGCCGGGCTCCCCGACCGGCTCATCGGGCTCGGGCACTCGTTCGAGATCGACCCCGCGCGCGAGGACACGATCGCGCGAGAGCTCGCGCAGGCGCTCCTCGTCCGCACGCTCTTCCCCGAGGCGCCCATCAAGTACATGCCGCCCACGAAGCACAAGCAGGGCGACATCTTCTTCAGCCACGCCTACGACGTCATGGCGGACGTGGTCGGCTGGGTGACGGGGCAGGGGATCCAGCTCCTCGGCATGATGACCGAGGCGATGCACAACCCCTTCCTCATGGATCGCTACGTCGCGCTGAAGAGCGCCGACTACGTGTACCGGGCCTGGCGCTCGATGGGCGCGGAGATCACGTTCCGGCCGGGTGGCCTGGTGGAGCGCCGCGCGCAGGAGACGCTCCGCGAGGCGCTCGCGCTCCTCGAGGAGGTCGCCCGCGACGGCCTCATGAAGGCGATCGGCAAGGCGCGCTTCGGCGACGTCGCGCGCGAGGAGAACGGCGGCAAGGGTCTCGCCGGCGTCGTCGAGCGCGGTCCCGCCTACTTCAACCCGTTCCTCGAGATCCTGGAGGCGAGATGAGCCGCTCCCCGTCGAAGGGCCGCGCCCGCGCAGCCGCCGCACTGCTCTGCGTCGCGGTCTCGATGCTGTCGGGATGCGCCGGCCTGCGGCAGGCGCTCTCGCCCGCGCCGAAGGGCGCCCCGAGCGGCCGCGACGGCTGGCTCGTCTACTCCGTGCACGCGTTCCGCTTCGAGGCGCCCGCGGCGTGGCGCGCGTCCGGCGGCCAGCAGCACGTGAAGCTCGAGGCGCCGGACGGCACGGCGTGGTTCGAGATCTCGACGCCCGGGACGAGCTACGCAGACGAGACGGCGTGTCTCGCCGGCGCGGAGGAGTTCCTGAAGCGCGGCGCGGCGCTCGAGCGCGTCCGCCGGCACCCGACCCGGCTCGCCGGGGTTCCGGCCGTCACGCTCGAGGGCGACTCCGGCGGCTGGCACGTGTGGGCGTACGCCGCCTGCGACGGCGGCACCCAGTACCAGCTCTTCTTCACCGCGCGGACGCCGGCGCCGGCGGAGGCGGTCGAGGCGTACCGCACGCTCGTGCAGAGCGCGAGAGTCGGGGGGCAGGCATGAGGCCGCGCGACTGGGAGCCCGGGCAGATCGTCCGCCCATACGGCGACCGCCGCGACGATGGGGTCGTGCAGCTCTCGTTCGTCCTGCCGGTGCCGCCCGGCGAGCGTGCGCGGGAGGCTGCGGCGGAGCTCGCCCGAAAGATGGGGATGGAGCAGGTGCACGTCGCGGCGATGGAGCCCGCGGCGGAGCGCTACACGTTCTTCGTCGTGTACGGACGGACGGCGGTGTCGGTGGACTACGGCGCCCTCTCCGTCCCCGAGGTGGTCGTTCGCAAGAAGAGCTTCGACGAGCTGAACGCGTACGCGCTGCGAGAGGTGGGGCGGCGCATCGTCGTCATCGGCGCCTGCACCGGCTCGGACGCGCACGCGGTGGGGATCGACGCGATCATGAACATGAAGGGGTTCGCCGGCGACTACGGGCTCGAGCGCTACGCCTGCTTCGACGCGGCGAACCTGGGCGCGCAGGTGGAGAACGAGGAGCTCGCGCGCACCTGCGCCGTGCGCGGCGCGGACGCCGTGCTCGTCTCGCAGGTGGTGACCCAGCGCGACGTCCACAAGGAGAACGCCCGCCAGCTCCTGGGCGAGCTCGAGCGGCTCGGCATCCGCCGGAGCGTGACCGCGATCCTGGGCGGCCCGCGCATCGACCACCGCCTCGCCGTCGAGCTCGGCTACGACGCCGGCTTCGGCCCGGGGACGAAGCCGTCCGAGGTGGCGAACTTCATCGTCGGCGCCGTCCTGAAGCGAATGGGCAAGGAGATGCACTGATGCCGCTCCACGAGAAGGTGACGATCCGCCTGCGAATGTCGCAGGGCGACGCGCACTACGGCGGCGCGCTCGTGGACGGTGCGCGCATGCTCGCCCTGTTCGGCGACGTCGCGACCGAGCTCCTCATCCGCCACGACGGCGACGAGGGGCTCTTCCGCGCGTACGACGCGGTCGAGTTCCTCGCCCCGGTGCACGCGGGCGACTACGTCGAGGCCGAGGGCGAGATCGTCAGGGCCGGGGTCACCTCGCGCGCGATGCGGTTCGAGGCGCGGAAGGTGGTCGCGCCCCGGCCCGAGCTGTCCGACAGCGCCGCCGAGGTGCTCGCGACGCCGGTCGTGGTCTGCCGGGCGACCGGCACCTGCGTCGTGCCGAAGGAGAAGCAGCGGATTCCGCGGTAGCCGGGGCGCCGCCCCTGAGATGAGGAGGCGAGGGAGATGGCCGAGAAGGTGATCGTCACCGCCGCCGTGGTCGGCGCAGAGGTGACCCGGGAGCAGAACCCGGCGGTGCCGTACACGCCCTCCGAGATCGCGCAGGCCGCGGTGGACGCGTGGCGCGCCGGCGCCGCGGCGGTCCACCTGCACGCGCGCTGGCCGGACGGCCGCCCGTCCCAGCGGCCCGAGCACTTCCGCGAGATCATCGACCGCATCCGGGAGGCCGGCAGCGACGTCGTCGTCCAGTGCTCCACGGGCGGCGCGGTCGGCATGTCCGTGGACGAGCGGCTCGGCTCGCTCGTGGACGGCGCCGAGATGGGCACCTTGAACCTCGGCACGATGAACTTCGGGGACGAGGTGTTCCAGAACACCCGGCCCGACATCGTCCGGATCGCGAGCCGGCTGCGCGAGCGACGGCTCGTCCCGGAGTGCGAGGTCTACGACGCGGGGATGCTCGACACGCTGCGCTGGCTCCTCGAGAAGGGCCACCTCACCGCGCCCTACCACGTCCAGCTCGTGCTCGGCGTGCCGGGCGGGATGTCCGCGAGCGAGCGGAACGTCCGCTTCCTGCTCGAGGGGCTGCCGGAGCCGACGCACTGGACCATCGCCGGCGTCGGCCGGTTCCAGCTCCCCATGGCGGAGCTCGCGCTCGCCCTCGGCGGGCACGTGCGCGTCGGCCTCGAGGACAACCTGTACGCGGCGAAGGGCGTCCTCGCGAAGGGCTCGGACGAGCTCGTGTCGCTCGCCGTGAAGCTGGCCGCGCGCGCCGGCCGCGAGCCCGCGACGCCCGCCGAGGCACGGGGCATCCTCGGCATCCGCTGACTGTGCGTGACGGTGCGTGGCGGTGGTCGCCGCGCGCGCCGGTGTCGGGCAGGCGCGTGGCTTGACGCCTCGGCGGAGGCGGGGCTAGCTTCGCGCCCTCTCACCGGAGCGTGCGCTCCAGGGGATCCGCCGTGACGACCCTCGCCGCCTGGCTCACCGCGTTCCGCGCCCTGCACGAGAAGGCCCGCAAGGGCGCGCTCTCCTCCGACGAGCTCGGCGATTACCGCGCCGGCCGCGACGAGCTCGCGCGCGCGCTCCTCGCTGCGCAGCGGCTCACGATTCCGCTGGGGCAGCCACCCCGCCAGGCGATCCGCGTCGCGCGCGCGCTGCAGCTCGACCTCGACCTCCTCACCTCGCGGGAGCGCGCCGTCACGCTCGATCTCTCGACCGGAGGCTTCTCCTGCCTCCTCGCGAAGTCGCCGCCGCTCGGCGACGAGGCGCGCTTCACGCTGCGGCTCCCCGGCGCCGAGGCGCTCTCCGGGAGCGCGCGCGTCACCGACGCGAAGCCGCACACCGGGAACGTCCGCGTCTCGTTCCAGATGCTCGGGCTCTCGCCCGAGGACAAGGAGCGCGTCGAGCTGTTCGTGTTCGACACGCTCCTCGCGCAGCTCGCACCGTGAGAAAAAGCGGGGCGCCCCGTTGCCCGGAGCGCCCCGCGAGTGCCCGCCGCTCGGCGGAAGCTCTACTTCAGGAACGGGATGTCGACGTCCAGCTGCGCCGTCCACATCCAGTCCTGGCCGTAGGCGGCGTTGTAATAGTCCTGATCCAGGAAGAAGACCGGACCGGTGAGGAGCGACACGTTCGGCGTGAAGTAGATCGCGAGCGCGCCGCTGACCGCGCCGTTCCAGTTGTCGCCGGTGGCGAGGTCGGCGAGGACCGAAAGCTTGTCGACCCCGGGGAGGCCGAGCTTGATGTCCGGGCTCACGTAGCTCGCCATGAAGCCCGCACGCTCCACGCCCTTCGAGCCGGTCCAGAGCGCCTCGCTGCCCGCGCCGTAGTAGCCGCCGACGCCCAGCGTGCCGATCGGCGTCGCCTTGCCCAGCGTCGCGTGCAGGAGATGGTAGTCCGACACGTCCTTCTCGAACCCGGCGTTGGCGATGCCGACCGAGAGCGACGGCTGCCAGCTGCCCGCGATGCCCTCGGGGAGCGTGAGCTTCCCGTTCAGCTGCAGCCCGTCCGCGGTGGTGATGCCCGGGTAGAAGAGGTCGAACCCGATCTCGCCCTGGAGCACGGCGGAAGGAGGGAGCACGCCGAGCGTGAGGCCGTAGGTGTTGAGCAGGCCGCTCTTCTCGGACACGTACGTGTCGTACGTGAGGTGCGGGACGAGATATGGCTGGGTGTACGTCGTCGCGGGCGTCCAGACGACGGTGGACGGCGTCGCGCGAGCGCCATGCGCAGCGGCGAGGAGCGCGGCGGCGACGAGCGCCCTGACAGCGGTCTTCATCGAGATGTCCTCCGGGAAGGTCGGTGAGTGAACGACCACCAGGCTCAGTGCACCGTGCGTGCCGACCCCCGAACGGGCGCTTTTCGCGTCGTTTCAGCGTGGCCGGGGGCTCGGCGTGCGCGGCGGTCGGGCAAGGTGCTGCGTGCCGAGTGCGCAGCGTCCGCCGCTCGCTGAGAAGGCACCGGAGGCGGCGGCGCCGAGCCTGGCGCCATCGCGCGGGCTTCGCGCGTCGCCCCCTGATCACTCACAGAAAACGGCCCGCCCCGGCGAGCGGGACGGGCCGTCGAGACCGGCCGGGCGAGGGAGGGGGACGCTACGCCGGCGTGGGTCCCGCAGGATGGGGCCTCGGGACGGGCACGCCGTGGTGCGGCGCGTCGGCGCCGGTGCCGGGAGAGGACTCGAGGTCCGTCGTGATGTACCCGCGCTCGCCGGCCTCGGACTGGTCGAGCCCGGTCCACTCGTCCTGCTCGTCGGCGCGGAGCGGCGAGATGGCGGCCACGAGCTTGTACAGGAGGAACGAGAGCCCGCCCGAGTAGAGCATCGTGACGACCACGCCCACCGCCTGCTTGGCGACGAGCGCGAGGCTGCCGTCGGCGCCGGCGGAGTTGACGGCGGTCGAGGCGAACACGCCGGTGAGGAGCGCGCCGAGCGTCGCGGCGACCCCGTGGACGGCGAAGACGTCGAGCGAGTCGTCGAGCCCGAGCCGCGGGCGCAGGCGCACTGCGCCGAACGAGGCGAGCGCCGCGAGGGCGCCGATGGCGAGGCTGGAAATCGTGGGGACGAACCCGGCGGCGGGCGTGATCGCCACCATGCCGGCGACCGCACCCGAGGCCAGGCCGACGCCGGACATCTTGCCGTGGCGGAAGAGCTCGACGAGGCCCCAGGTCAGCGCCGCGGCGGCGGGCGCGAAGAACGTGTTCACGAAGGCAGTGCCGGCGAGGCCGTTCGCCGCGAGCGCGCTGCCGCCGTTGAAGCCGAGCCAGCCGAACCAGAGCAGCCCCATGCCCAGGATCGCGAAGGGGACGTTGTGCGGCAGGACCGTCGGCGTGCGCAGCCCGCGGCGCCTCCCGAGCAGGAACGCGCCCGTGAGCGCTGCGGCGGCGGCGTTGATGTGGACCACCGTCCCGCCGGCGAAGTCGAGGACCCCCATGCCACGCAGCCAGCCGCCCGGCGCCCAGACCCAGTGCGCGACCGGCGCGTACACGACGAGGCTCCAGAGGGAGACGAACAGGATGTACGGCTTCATCCGGACGCGCTCGACGATCGCGCCCGAGATGAGCGCGGGCGTGATCACCGCGAACATCGCCTGGAACAGCATGAACGCGGAGTGGGGGATGGTCGCGGCGAGCGAGGGCTCGGGCGCGCCGCCCACCCCGCGCAGCCCGATCCAGCCGAGCCCGCCGACCACCTTGTCGAGCGCGCCGCCGGGGGAGAACGCGATGCTGTACCCCACGAGCGCCCACAGGACGCCGGCGATCCCCATCACCACGATCGACAGGTTCATGGTGTGGACGACGTTCTTCGCGCGGACGAGCCCGCCGTAGAAGAAGGCCAGACCGGGCGTCATGAGCATCACGAGGCCGGCGCTGACGAGCACGAGCGCGGTGTCGCCCGTGTCGATCCCGTCGGCCGCGAACGCCACGGCGGGGAGCGCGGCAGTGACGGCGAAGAGCAGCTTTTTCAAGGCATCCTCCGGTGAGCGTTTGGCGTAGAGCCGAGGCGGGTACCGTTCGGAGGGCCCCGTAGTGCAGACGACATGCCGGGCAGGGATCGCCTGGGAATCGAGCATTTCCGCGGGGGCGATCCAGCTCGTGCCCGTACGAGAGGCATCGGCCTGCCGAAAGCACGAGCAAGGATGGTGGACGCGCGCCGCCGTGCACGGCGCGACGGCACTGCCTGGCCCGCCTGGCGAGCAGCAGTCAGGCGGGCGGGGTTACTCCGGCGGGGGTGCGAAGCGAGGCATCGTCCGGCCGCATCCTCGCGCCGGGTGGCGCTGCCTAGCGCCGCCGCGTCGTCGTCTGGCTCGCGGGACGCTTCGCCGGCGTCGCGGACTTCTTCTTCGCCCCGGCGCGCGACGCGCTGGCAATCGCCTTCGGCCGCTTCACCGACACCGCCTTCGCCTTCGACGCCGGCTGCTTGGCGGAGTGCTTCACGGTCGGTCTCGTTGCCGCACGCGCGGGCGCGGCGGCAGGCGCAGTAGGCGCAAGCGCGCCGGCGGCGAGCACGGGCGGGTCGTCGTCGCTCGCGCTCCTCACCGAGGCGGGCGCCCCCTCCACCGCGTGATACGAGCCGCGGCGCTCCGCTGCGACGGCTGCGGCGCGCTCAGCCCAGCTCCGCGAGGTGGTGTCGAGCGTCGCCGCGTCGAGCGCCGCGCCGGCCCCCGCGCGATCGCCGTTGCGTAGCCGGAGCGCCGCCAGGTGGAGCGCCGCGCGGCCGCGCTCGGGCGCGGGGGTCCCCTCCACGTCGGCGAGGAGGCGCCGCAGCGCGACCTCAGCCTCCGCGGAGGTCGCGTGCCCCGCGAGCGCGAGCTTTGCGAGCCCGTAGGTGGCGCGCGGGTGCGTTGGCGAGGCGGAGAGCGCGGCGCCGTACGCCGCGCGCGCGGCGCCGAGATCTTGCCGGGTGCGGCGCAGGACGTCCCCGCGGAGCGCTAGCGCGGCGGGCGCCCCTGCCTCGGCGGCGGCGGTGACCGGCTCCGCCGCGGCGGCGATGTTGCCCGCGAGGAGGGCGATCCGCGCGGCGATCACGCGCGCCTCGGGCAGCCCGCCGGCGCGCATCGCCGCGGTCATCGCATCGCCGGCCTCTCGCCGTCCGAGCGCGAGCGCGGCGGCGGCGGCGCTCGCCCGCGCGGGCACCTCGTCCGCGCGCATCGGCTCGACGAGCAGCGCCTCCGAGGCGCGCCCGGCGGCGACGTCGCGGTAGTCCGCGGCGAGCATCGCGAGGGCGAACGCGCGTGCGGCGCCCGCCTCGAGGGGGTCGAGCTGCGCGAGCGGCTCGAGGAGCGACGCAGCGCCTCGGTACCCTGCTGCGGTGTCGAGGCGCACGAGCGCGTTCGCGCGTGCGAGGCCGTCGCGCAGCACCACGCGCCGGTGGTGGATCCGGTAGCCGACGAGCGCGCCTGCCGCGAGCGTCACCGCAGCCGCGACGAGGCCGGCGACGAGCATCCGCGCGCGGGTGTTCCCGGCGGCGCGCAGCGGCTCATCCCCGCGCGGGATGTCGACGACGTCAAACTCCTCGTCGCCGAGCTCCGGAGGAAGGTCGTGAAGACCTTCGCCGGAGAGCGGTTCATCGGACGCTACGGGCGGGTCGTCGAAGGGGGCTCTGGGCATCGGCGCGGGAGGGTAGGCTACCCGCCGAGGGTAGCTCCCTGCGCGAGGAAGTGCGACAAAACGGAATGCGCCCGTGCCGGAGACCCGGCGCGGGCGCGTTGTGAAACACTGCCAAAAACCGAAGAGGGCTCGTTACCCGCCCTTTTCCTCGCGCTCATCCTCGCGGGCGACGCCGGACAGGACGTCATTCACCGACGGGAACCGCATGATCTCGCCGCGGGCGATGCGCCAGGCCTGCTGGACGATCCACGACAGCGAACGGTCCTGCCGGTTCGCTTCCGCCTGGATCTCGTTCAGCATGTCCTCGGGGAAGTACAGAGACTGCTTGCGCTTGTCAGTGCCGGCCATCGCGACTCCAGGCTGTGGGACAACCGCGTCCTTGTACGCTGCCCCGTTCCTGGGGTCAAGCGCTCGTCCACCTCTGCCGGGTAAGTAGGCTGCACGGAGGGTGGATGCGTGGAGTCGTGCGCTCCACGTCACCGCGGATCGACGCCTTAACGCCGAGCTGAGTTCATCGGACGAGGTTGGCGCAGAGAGTGCGCGGCGGGTCCACGCGATCCGGTTCGAGAGAACCGGTTCCAGAAAAGAGGAGAGCCGGCATCGCTGCCGGCTCTCCGTGGGCCCAGAGGGGGAGGGGGGGGACCCCTAGGCCCAGCGCCTGTAACTTGTCTCACGCCCCGCCGCGGTCAACGTCTCGCACCCAACATCTCATTCCCGCTTGGAAAACGCAACTCGGGCGCGGGTCGGTACGGCCTGCCTCCTCGCGTGTTTTGCCCTCATAACCTCCCGCCCGAGCCGTTCATTCCCGGCGATCGTCGCCGGTCGCCCCAGAGCGCGATCGCTCGCCTAATATGAAGGTCCGCGCTCGGTCGCGCTCCCCCCAACGTGCGCAAGAAACTCCATCCTTACCCGGCGGCAATCCTCGAGACGGTCCTTCGTCGTCGCCTGCTCTCCCCCGGTGACCGAGTCCTCGTGGCCCTGTCCGCTGGTCCAGACTCGACGGCCCTCCTCGTCGCCCTCGCGGAGCTCCGTGATTCCGGCTGTCTCTCGCCCGTGGGACTCCATGCGCTCCACGTCGACCACGGCCTTCGTCCGGACAGCGCGGAGGACGCGTCGCATGCCGCCGCCCTCTGCAACCGGCTGGGAGTCCCGTTCGAGACCGTCAGGGTCTCGGTCGCTTCAGGAAACGTGCAGGCCGAGGCACGTCGCGCCCGGTACCGCGCGCTCGAGACCGCGGCCGCTCGGGTCGGGGCGACGCGCATCGCGACGGGCCATACCCGCACCGACCAGGCGGAGACGGTCCTCCTGAGCCTCCTTCGCGGAGCGGGAGCCCGGGGCCTCTCCGGGATCCCGCCCCGGCGCGGCGCGATCGTGCGGCCGCTCATCGATCGGTCTCGAGAGGAGGGGATCAGGTTCCTGGAAGTCCGCGGCATCCCATGGCGCACGGATCCCACCAACGCGACGCCTCGCTACGCGCGGAACCGCCTGCGGCTCCAGGTCTGGCCGGCGCTCGTCTCCCTCGCCCCGGCGGCCGAACGCGCCATCGCGCGCGCCGCCGATCTCGCCCGGGAGGACGAACGTGCGCTCGCGAGGCGTGCGCGTGACATCGCGGGTGACGGGGCGAGCGTGCCGCTCGACGCGATCCGATCGACGCCGGCTGCGCTGACGCGACGCGTCGTGCGCCGGCTGTGGATGAGCGCGACCGGGCGACGGGGCGGGCTCGAGCTGCACCACGTCGACGCGATCCTCGCGCTCGTGCGGCGCGATCGACCGGGTAGCGCGACCCTGCCGCATGGGTTCGTCGCGCGCTGCAGGTATGGCAGGCTGAACATCGCTCCCCACGCGGTCGCTCCAGCTGCCTTCGCGCCGGTGGAGGTCGGAGGCCCCGGGCGGTATGCGCTCCCGGACCGCGGCTGCGCGGTCGAGATCTCGGTGGCTCGCGCTGGAACGATGCCCTGGCCGCTCGCGCTCAGAACGCGGCGACCGGGCGACCGCTGGCGCCCGGTCGGCGGGAGCGGCTCGAAGAGCCTGAAACGGTGGCTGATCGACCGGAAGGTGCCGCGCGAGCGGCGTGATGCGCTCGTCGTGCTCGCACGCGGGAGCGACATCGTGGCGATCCCGGAGCTCGCAGCGGTTTCGGACGGCCTCGGCCCTGCAGGCGTGGGCCTCGTCGTACGGCTGGAGAGCACCCCGTAGGACCGCTGGTCGCACTGCAAAAGGGGCGAGGGGCTGTTATAAGGTCCGCCTGGTCCGGAGCACGCCGCGGGAGCCCGTCGCGGAAGATGCGGCGATTCCCGTCGGTTCCGACGATCTGACGCTCCACTGAAGGGAAAGAGAGCCTTGCGACAGTCCTACAAGACCGCCCTGCTCTGGGTCTTCTTGATCGTGATGTTCCTCGCGCTTTGGCAGCTGTTCCAGCAGCGCGGCGCCCAGGCGAAGACCTACAACTGGTCGCAGTTCATGCAGAAGGTCGAGGCGGGTGAGGTGAAGGAGGTCCGCATCAAGGACCTCGACTACTACGGCCACCTCCGCGACGGCTCGGAGTTCGCCACCACCGGCCCGATCGACGCCTCTGCGACCATCGCCGAGAAGCTCCGGCAGCAGGGCGTGAACCTCTCGTTCGAGAAGCCGGAGCAGAGCTCGCTCTGGGTGACGGTGCTGCTCCAGTACCTTCCGCTCGTCTTCCTCTTCCTCCTGTTCTTCTTCTTCATGCGCCAGCTGCAGTCGGGCGGCGGGAAGGCGATGAGCTTCGGGAAGTCGAAGGCGAAGCTCATGACCGAGCACCACAACAAGGTCACCTTCGCGGACGTCGCCGGCATCGACGAGTCGAAGGACGAGCTCGAGGAGATCATCAACTTCCTCAAGGATCCGAAGAAGTTCACCCGGCTCGGTGGCCGAATCCCGAAGGGTGTCCTGCTCATGGGCCCGCCGGGCACCGGCAAGACGCTCCTCGCGCGCGCGGTCGCGGGCGAGGCGGGTGTGCCGTTCTTCTCCATCTCCGGCTCGGACTTCGTCGAGATGTTCGTGGGCGTCGGCGCCTCGCGCGTCCGCGATCTGTTCGAGCAGGGCAAGAAGAACGCCCCCTGCATCATCTTCATCGACGAGATCGACGCCGTCGGCCGCCACCGCGGCGCCGGCCTCGGCGGCGGCCACGACGAGCGCGAGCAGACGCTCAATCAGCTGCTCGTCGAGATGGACGGCTTCGAGTCGAACGACGGCGTCATCCTCATCGCCGCCACGAACCGGCCCGACGTGCTCGATCCCGCGCTCCTCCGCCCCGGCCGCTTCGATCGACGCATCGTGGTGCCTCGCCCCGATCTGAACGGTCGGCTCGGCATCCTGAAGGTGCACACCAAGAAGACCCCGCTCGATTCCGCGGTGGACCTCACCCAGATCGCGCGCGGCACGCCGGGGTTCTCCGGCGCGGACATCGAGAACCTCGTGAACGAGGCGGCGCTCTACGCGGCTCGGCGCAACAAGGAGAAGCTCGCGATCGACGACTTCGAGTTCGCGAAGGACAAGGTGATCATGGGCACCGAGCGGCGCTCGATGATCATCTCCGAGAAGGAGAAGCGCACGACGGCGATCCACGAGGCCGGCCATGCGCTCGTCGCGAAGGTCCTCCCGGGCACCGATCCCGTCCACAAGGTCACGATCATCCCGCGCGGCCGGGCGCTCGGCCTCACCCAGCAGCTCCCGCAGGAAGACCGGCTCAACATCTCCCAGGAGTTCGCGCTCAACCAGATCGCGATCCTCATGGGCGGCCGGCTCGCCGAGGAGATCACCTTCAGCCAGAAGACCACCGGCGCCGGGAACGACATCGAGGTCGCGACGAACCTCGCCCGCTCGATGGTGTGCGAGTGGGGCATGAGCGAGAAGATGGGTCCGCTCGCCTTCGGCAAGAAGGAGGGCGAGGTCTTCCTCGGCCGCGAGATGGGTACGGTCCAGACGTTCTCCGAGCAGACCGCGCGCGACATCGACGCGGAGGTGCACCGCATCGTCACCGAGCAGTACGAGCGGGCGAAGCGCGTGCTCCTCGAGAACGGGCCGGTGCTGGCCAAGATCGCCGACGCGCTCATCGAGTACGAGACGCTCGACGCGTCCGACATCGACGTCATCATCTCGGGCGGGGTGATCAGCCGGCCGCCGCCGCCGAAGCCGCTCGCCGCGGCCGCCGCCGAGAAGAAGAAGGCGGGTATCCTCGACGCCGCCGCCGCGGCGGTGCCCGCCGCGAGCAAGGCCTAGCGCCGCGCCCCGGCCGCGCGGCCGGGGCGGGCGCCTTCCTCCCTGCCCGCGAAGCGGGCCAGCGCGGGACGGACCTTCATGCGGATGCAGATCGGGGCCAGGCTCTTCGACGGGCCTGGCCCGTTCATCATGGGGATCGTGAACGCGACCCCGGACTCGTTCTCCGACGGCGGCCGCTTCCTCGATTCCTCCGCGGCGATCGCCCACGCGCTCCGGCTCGCGGAGGAGGGCGCGGACCTCGTGGATCTGGGGGGCGAGTCCACGCGGCCCGGAGCGCCGCGCGTGGCGGACGACGAGGAGATCCGGCGCGTCGTCCCGGTCATCGAGGGGCTGCGCGCGCGAGGGTTCGCGCTGCCGATCTCGATCGACACGACGAAGGCCGCGGTCGCGCACGCCGCGCTCGCGGCCGGCGCCGACCTCGTGAACGACATCGCCGGCCTCGCGGATCCCGCGCTCGCGCGGGTCGTCGCCCGCGCGGGGGTTCCCGTCGTCCTCATGCACATGCGCGGCACTCCGGAGGACATGCAGTCGCGGGCGACCTACCGCGACGTCGCGGCCGAGGTTCGCGCCGAGCTGGCCGAGGCGCTGCTCCGCGCCGAGGCGGCGGGCATCCCGGCGGAGCGGACCATCCTCGATCCGGGGATCGGCTTCGCGAAGACCGCCGAGCAGAACATCGAGCTCCTCGCCCGTCTCGGCGAGCTGCGGCTCGGGCGCCCGCTCCTGGTCGGCCCCTCCCGGAAGAGCTTCATCGGGAAGGTCGCCGGCGCGCCTGTCGCGGACCGGCTGCCCGGGACGCTCGCGGCCGTCACCGCCGCGGTGCTCGCTGGCGCGGAGATCGTGCGCGTCCACGACGTCGCAGCGGCCCGCCAGGCTGCCCTGGTGGCGGCGGAGATCCGGGGCGCCGCGCGGACGTGGTGACGAGCCCTCGGCGCTAGGTCCGCCCTCGGGGTAGACTCTCTCGCGCGGAGACCTCCGTTGCATTCAGTCCTCACCTTCCTCATCGGACCGGGCGCCACCGCCGGCGACGCGCTGCTCGCGCTCGTCGACGTCGCCGTCGTCGCGTTCGTCTGCTACCACGTGCTCCGCTTCATCCGTGGCACGCGGGCGACGGCGATCCTCGTCGGGCTGTCCCTGCTCGGGCTCGCCTATGCGGGTGCGGAGGGCGCCGGGCTCGCCACGCTGTCGTGGCTCCTCGGCCACTTCCTGAGCTACTCGTTCATCTTCGGCGTCATCGTCCTGTTCCAGGCGGATCTGCGGCGTGCGCTCGCCGAGCTCGGCCGCTCGTCGCGCCTGTTGCGGCTCGTGGCGCGGCTCGGCCAGGACGATCGCGCCGCGCAGCTCGGCGTGATCGACGCGATCGTGAAGGCGGCGCTCGAGCTCGCGCGGCGGCGCGTCGGCGCGCTCGTCGTGGTCGAGCGGAGCGCCGATCTCTCCGACGTCGTCGGGTCGGGGCGGCGCCTGGACGCGGCGGTCAGCCCCGAGCTCCTCGTCGCGATCTTCCAGCCGGCGAGCCCGATCCACGACGGCGCCGCCGTCGTGCAGGGCAGCCGGGTGGCCGCCGCCGCGTGCCTGCTCCCGCTCTCCGCCGCCCCCGTGGCGCCCGAGCTCGGCACGCGTCACCGCGCCGCGATCGGGCTCGCCGAGGAGGTCGACGCCGCGGTGGTGGTCGTCTCGGAGGAGCGCGGCGAGGTCTCGGTAGCGCTCGACGGCGCGCTGCACCGCGCGCTCGACGAGAAGGCGCTCCGCGCGATCCTGTTCGGCGCGTTCGCGGGCTCGGAGCGCGGCGGGAAGGGCGGGTTCCTCGCGCGCGCCCGGGCGAGGGCGGCACCCGCGCCGGCAGGAGGGGGGAAGCCCCGTGCGGCGATCTGATCTCGCCCTCGCGCTCGTCTCGATCGCGATCGCGCTCGCGCTGTTCGTCGTCGTGCGCGGCGATCGGCGCGTCACGGCGGTGTTCACCGTGCCGGTCGAGGCGATCCTCGCCCCGCGCCTTCCGCAGCTCGACACGCTCCCGGCCGAGGTCACCGTCACGGTGAGCGGGCCGTGGGCTCGGCTGCGCGTGCTCGACGCGACTCGCGTCGGGCCGGTCCGGATCGACGTCACGCGCGCGGGCGCAGGGCAGGCCGCGTGGCGGGTGCGCGCCGAGGCGCTGCACCTCCCGCACGGCCTGCGCGTCGAATCCATCACCCCCTCGCAGGGGACGGTCGATCTCCGGCGAGACCTCCGTTGAACCCCATCCTCACGAACCCTAGGTTGCGACAGCGATGCCGATCCGTGAATCCAGCCAGTCCCCTCGTCCTCCCGTGAACGGCGCCGCGCGCGCGCGTCCTGCCCGCAACGGGGTGCACTCCATCCGCAACGGCACGCCGCGGCGCGAGGCAGCGGCGCCGGTCGCCCGCCGGCTGTTCGGCACCGATGGGGTGCGCGGCGTCGCCAACGTCCACCCGATGACCGCCGAGATGGCGCTCCAGCTCGGGCGGGCGCTCGCCTACGTCGTCCGCAACGGCAAGCACCGCCACCGGATCGTGATCGGCAAGGACACGCGCCTCTCGGGGTACATGCTCGAGCAGGCGATCGCCTCCGGCATCTGCTCGATGGGCGTGGACGTGATGCTGTCGGGGCCGCTCCCCACGCCCGGCATCGCGTTCCTCACGCAGTCGATGCGCGCCGACGCGGGCGTGGTGATCAGCGCGAGCCACAACCCCTACCAGGACAACGGCATCAAGTTCTTCTCGCGCGACGGCTTCAAGCTGCCGGACGCCGTGGAGCTGCAGATCGAGCAGCTCGTGCTCGGCGAGACGGGCCTCGAGGAGTTCCACGCGCTGCGCCCGACCGCGACGCGGATCGGCAAGGCGAAGCGGATCGACGACGCGATCGGCCGCTACGTCGTGTTCCTCAAGTCCATCTTCCCGAAGGCCCTCACGCTCGACGGGCTCACCATCGTCGTCGACTGCGCCCACGGCGCCGCGTACCACGTGGCCCCCGCGGTGTTCGAGGAGCTCGGCGCGAAGGTCGTCCCGCTCAACGTGAAGCCGGACGGGAAGAACATCAACGACGGCTGCGGCGCCGTTCACCCGGAGAGCATGGCGAAGGCCATCCAGAAGCACCGCGCGCACCTCGGCCTCGCGCTCGACGGCGATGCGGACCGCGTGATCCTCGCGGACGAGCAGGGCCGCATCGTGGACGGCGACGCGATCATGGCGCTCGTCGGCCGCGACCTCATCCGCCAGAAGACGCTCGCGAAGCGGACGGTCGTCGCGACGGTCATGTCGAACCTGGGCCTCGAGCGCGCCCTCGCGCCCGCCGGCGGCCGCGTCGTGCGGACGGCGGTAGGCGACCGGTACGTCGTCGAAGAGATGCGCCGCAGCGGCTTCAACTTCGGCGGCGAGCAGTCGGGGCACCTCATCTTCCTCGACCACGTCACGACCGGCGACGGCGTCGCGGCCGCGCTGAACGTCCTCGCGGTGATGCAGCGCGAGGGGCGCCCGCTGTCCGAGCTCACCCGTTGCTTCGAGCCGGTCCCGCAGGCGCTCGTGAACATCGCGGTGAAGGAGAAGCGGCCGATCTCGGAGCTGCCGGACGTGACGCGGGCGATCGCCGCGGTGGAGAAGTCGCTCGGGAAGGAAGGGCGCGTCCTCGTGCGGTTCTCCGGCACGGAGAACAAGGTCCGCGTCCTCGTCGAGGGCACGGACGGCGTGCGGATCCGCGGGCAGGCCGACGAGATCGCGAGCGAGCTGCGCAAGGCGCTCGGGTAGCCCCTCTCGGTCCCGCGAACGCGCCCGAGCCCGAGCCCTAGACCGGTTTCGCCGCGGGCGCGGGCTCGTGCACGGGCTCGATTCGACGATCTCGGCCAGCACACAACGCTTCCGCGGGGCCGGCCGGTTTGGGTTAGATTCCCGGCCATGTCCGCCCGCCTCGGTGTCAACGTCGACCACGTCGCGACGCTCCGCCAGTCCCGCCGCACGACGTACCCGGACCCCGTCGCCGCGGTGGTGCTCGCCGAGCTGGGCGGCGCGGACCAGATCACGATCCACCTGCGCGAGGACCGCAGGCACATCCAGGAGCGGGACCTCCAGATCCTGCGCCGCACCGTCTCGACCCGGCTCAACCTCGAGATGGCCGCCACGCAGGAGATGGTGAAGATCGCCTACGAGGTGAAGCCGGACGTGGTGACGCTCGTGCCGGAGCGCCGGGAGGAGCTCACCACCGAGGGCGGCCTCGACGTGTTCGGCGGGCGCGAGAACGTGCGCAAGGTCGTGAAGACGCTGCGCGACGCGGACATCAAGGTCTCCCTGTTCATCGACCCGGACCTCGACCAGGTGAAGGCGGCGCATCGCGCCGAGGCCGCCACCGTCGAGTTCCACACCGGGCGCTACTGCGACGCGCGGCTCGCCTCCGACCGCCGCCGCGAGCTCTCGCGCCTCGTCGACGCCTGCAAGGCGGCGTCGAAGCTGGGGCTCGAGGTGGCGGCCGGGCACGGCCTCAACTACCAGAACGTCCTGCCGGTGGCCGCGATCCCGGAGATCGAGGAGCTGAACATCGGCCACTCGATCGTCGGGCGGGCGGTGCTCGTCGGGATGGAGCGGGCGGTGCGCGAGATGCGCGAGCTCATCGCGAGGGCGCGGCCGTAGGGGCGATCCGCTCGCCCTGAGCCTGTCGTCCTTCGGCAGGCTCAGGATGAGCGGACGGCGGGCGTTCGTGGGGAGGCATCGTGGTCCTCGGGCTCGGCATGGACATCGTGGAGGTGGCGCGGATCGAGCGGATCCTGGCCGGTCCGCCCGCCCGCGCGGAGCGCTTCCTCGCGCGCTGCTTCACGCCCGCCGAGCGCGCCTACTGCGACTCCGCGCGCGATCGCGCGACGCGGTACGCGGCCCGCTTCGCGGCGAAGGAGGCCGCGTCCAAGGCGCTCGGCGCGCCCGGCGGGATCGGGTTCACCGACGTCGAGGTGGTGCGCGGCGAGGGCGCGCCGGCGCTCGTCCTCGCCGGGGTCGCGGCGGACGCGGCGGCGCGGCTCGGCGTGCGTCGCGCGCTCGTGACGCTCACGCACGACGGCGGCTTCGCGGCCGCGGCAGTCGTGCTCGAGGGGGAGGGAGGGCGATGAGGCTCGTCGGCTCCGCGGAGATGCGCGCCATCGATCGCGCCGCGATCGAGTCCTTCGGGATCCCGTCGCTCGCGCTCATGGACCGCGCCGGCCGCGCCGTCGCGGAGGCGGCGCGCACGCTCGCGGCGCCGGGCGGCCGGATCGTCGTCGTTTGCGGCGGCGGCAACAATGGCGGAGACGGCTACGTCGCCGCGCGCGTGCTGCGCGCCGGGGGTCGTGACGCGCGCGTCGTGTCGCTCGTCCCCGCGGCGAGGCTCTCGGAGGACGCGCGCGCGACGCGGGAGGAGGCGGAGCGCGCGGGCGTACCGGTCGACGAGGCGGGCGAGCTCGGCGGGCTCGACGCCGGACCGGGCGACGTCGTCGTGGACGCGATCTTCGGGACGGGGCTATCCCGCGCGCCCGAGGGCGCGTTCGCGCGCGCGATCGAGCGGATCCACGCGGCGCGGACCGCGGGCGCGCGCGTCCTCGCGGTCGACGTCCCGTCCGGCCTCTCCGCCGACACCGGCCGGCCGCTCGGCGCGGCCTGCGTCCGGGCGGATCGCACGGTCACCTTCGCGTTCCAGAAGCGCGGCCTCGTCCTCCACCCCGGTCCGTCCTTCGCGGGCGAGGTGGGCGTGGCGGACATCGGCATCCCTGCCGAGGCCGCCGAGCGCGTGCCGGTCCGGTGCGAGGTCCTCGACGCCGCCGCGGCGCGGGCGCTCCTGCCGCCGCGCCGGCCCGACGCGCACAAGGGCGACGCAGGACGACTGCTCGTCGTGGCGGGCTCGCCCGGGAAGACGGGCGCGGCCCACCTCGCCCTCACGGGCGCGCTCCGCGGCGGCGCCGGCCTCGTCACGCTCGCCGCCCGCCCCGAGGCGCTGCCGCTCGCGCTCTCCGGACGCCCGGAGGCCATGAGCGTCGCACTCCCGGGGACCGGACCGCTCGGCCGCGCGGATCTCCAGGCGCTCCTCGCCGCGGCGAAGGGCGTGGACGCACTCGCGATCGGACCGGGCATTCCCCGCGGCGCGGAGACGGGCGAGCTGCTGCGCGCCTTCCTCGAGCGGGCGCGGCTGCCGGCGGTGCTCGACGCGGACGCGCTGAACGCGCTCGCGGAGGAGCCCGCGCGCCTTCCCGGCCTCGGCGTGCCGCTCGTGCTCACGCCTCATCCCGGCGAGATGGCCCGTCTGTGCGGCACGACCATCGAGGCGGTGCAGGCGGACCGGATCGACCTCGCGGTCGCGAAGGCCCGCGAGTGGCGGGCGACGATCGTGCTGAAGGGGTCGCGCACGGTGATCGCGGATCCGGACGGGCCTGCGGCCGTGATCCCGACCGGCAACGCCGGGATGGCGACGGGCGGCACCGGGGACGTGCTCGCCGGGCTCGTCGGCGCGCTCCTCGCCGGCGGCCTCGCGCCCGCCGCGGCGGCGCGCGTGGGCGCCTGGGTGCACGGGCGCGCAGGAGATCTCGTCGCGGCGCGGCTCGGCGAGCGCGGGCTCCTCGCCGGGGATCTGGGCGAGGCGATCGGCGAGGTCTGGGCGGAGTGGGGTCGATGACGGTCGAGCGGTTCAGCGCGCGCCGCACGACCCGCTCGGCGCGCGCGACCTACGCGCTCGGGAAGAAGCTCGGCGGCTTGCTCCAGCCCGGCGACGTGGTCGCCCTCGTGGGCGAGCTCGGCGCTGGCAAGACCCAGCTCGTCCGCGGCGCCTGCGAGGGGGCGGCGGTCCCGATGGAGGAGGTGTCCTCGCCGAGCTTCGCGATCGTCGCGACCTACCGCGGCCGCATCCCGGTGCACCACGCGGACCTCTACCGGATCGCCGACGAGGACGAGCTCTACGGCACCGGGTTCGGTGACCTCGTGGGCGGGGAGGGCGCGCTGCTCGTCGAGTGGGCGGATCGGATCCCGGCGGCGCTGCCCGCGGAGCGGCTCACGCTGACGCTCTCGCACGATGCGAAGGCGCCCTCGGTGCGGCACGTCGAGATCGACGGAAACGGCGCGAGGCACGCGGCGCTGGCTGCGAAGCTCGCTCGAGGCGGCTAGTCGGCGCGCGACTGCGCGGGATCGACACCGGCTGGCTGCGGCGCTCGCGACCGGGCGGCGCTCCACGAGAACGGCGCCTAGGCCAGCGTGATCACGCCGAGGCTGTTCAGGAAGATGAGGAGGATGAGCACCGGGGCGACGAAGCGGATGAACGCGTAGACCACGCGGTCGTACCAGGGGGTCTCCGCGTGGCCCTTGTTCATCTCGTCCTTGAACGCCTTGCCCGACACGAGCCAGCCGCCCACGATCGCGATGGCGAGCCCGCCGGCCGGCAGGAGCACGTTCGAGGACAGGAAGTCGAAGAGATCGAAGAACGTCTTCCCGAAGAGCTTCACGTCGCCGAGGACGGGGCCCTGCGAGAGGGTCGCGAGGACGCCCAGCGCGAACATGGTCCCGCCGGTGATGACCGCGGCGACGGTGCGCCGGGCGTGGCCCTTCTCGATGATCCAGGCCACGGGCACCTCCATGAGGCTCACCATCGCGCCGATCGTCGCGATGGCCGAGAGCACGAAGAAGAGGACGGTGAAGAACGCGCCGCCCGGCATCTGGCTGAAGACGAGCGGGATGGTGTTGAAGAGGAGCCCCGGGCCTCCCGCCGGCGTTCCGCCGAGGGCGAACACGGTCGGGAAGATGGCGAGCCCCGCGAGCAGCGAGACGAGGGTGTCCGCGAGCGCCACGCGGGTCGCGTTCGGCACGATCCGGATCTGGTCGGGCAGATAGGAGCCGTAGGTCGTCATCGTGCCCATTCCCAGCGAGAGCTTGAAGAACGCGAGCCCGAGCGCGGAGAGCAGGACGGCCCCGGTGAGCTTCGAGAGATCGGGCTTGAACAGGTACGCGACGCCATCGGAGGCGCCGGGCAGCGTGAGCGCGCGGAGGTCGCAGACGACGAGGAGGACGAACAGGAGCGGCATCAGCGTCTTCGTGACCTTCTCGATGCCCCTCGAGACGCCGGCGGCGATGATCGCGGTCGTGACGGCGAGGACGACGACCTGCCAGAACAGGGGCTCCCAGGTCCCGCTCGCCAGGGCCCCGAACGTCTCGGGCGTGAGGGTCCTCCCGGACACCATCGCGCCGAAGGACTTGAAGACGTAAGCGAAGACCCACCCGGCGACGTCCGTGTAGAACGCCATGATGAGGACGGCAGAGACGAGCCCAGCCCATCCGATGGCCGACCAGAACGGCTGCTTCGGGACGACCCGTCCATAGGCGTGGACGGCGTTCAGCCGCATCCTGCGCCCGATGACGTGCTCCACGACCATCACCGGGACGCCGACGAGCGCCACGGCGAGGAGGTAGGTGAGGACGAAGGCGGCGCCGCCGTTCGAGCCGGTCAGGTACGGGAACTTCCAGATGTTTCCGAGGCCGATGGCGGAGCCGACGGTGGCGGCGAACGCGCCGAGCGTCGAGGCGAAGGCGTCGCGTCTTTCGTGCGTGTGTGCGGGCATGATCGATTCTCGGCCTCGGCGGACTGGAGCCGGGAGTCTCGCCAGGCCGGCGCAATAGACGACGAGAAGCCTCCCGCCGCAAGACCAAGTCGCTGCGTCATGGCGCCGGCGTCCGTAGATCGTTCCCGCCGCGCGTGCGTTAGGAGCGCTCAAAGGAGATGCCCTCGCATGCGCGCTCTCGTCCTCGCCATCCTCGCCGTCCCCGCCCTCGCCGCCGCCGCGCCTACCCTGACCCCCCCGTCCCGCGTCGACGCGGTCACCGTTTACCTGCAGTCCGCCCGCGTGACCCGCGTCGCCCGCGTCGAGCTCCCGGCCGGCGCGAGTCGCGTCATCCTCGAGGGGCTCCCGGAGGAGCTCGACGACGACTCCATCCGCGTGGAAGGGAAGGGCGCTGCGCGCGCGCGCGTGTTCGGCGTGAGCGTCGAGCGCGTGACCGCGCAGTCGGCGGTCACGGCGGAGGCCCGCGCCCTCGAGGAGCGGCTCGAGCGGCTCCAGGACGACGACCGCGCGCTCGAGGACGCGAGCCGCGTGGCCCAGGCGCGAGCGAAGTTCGTCGAGTCGCTCCGGTCGACCTACTCCGAGGAGCGTGCGAAGAACCTCGCGGTCCGCGGCGTCTCTCCCCGCGAATGGGCGGAGCTCGCCGCCCACGTCGAGCGCGAGCTCGCCGACGCGACCGCGGCCGTGCGGAAGGCGGACGCGGGGCGGCGTGAGCTTGCGCGGAAGCTCGCGCAGGCGCGCGCCGAGCTCGAGAAGGTCCAGGCGAAGCGCGCCCGGACGACGAAGGCGATCGGCGTCGAGGTGGAGGCGGAGCGGGACGGCGCGCTCGAGCTCGCGGTCTCGTACGCCGTCGGCTCCGCGGGCTGGGCGCCGATCTGGGACGCGCGGCTCTCGCCGGAGCGCGCGACGATGGAGCTCACGTTCCTCGGCTCCGTGTGGCAGCGCACCGGGGAGGACTGGTCCGACGTGACGCTCTCCGTCTCGACGGCGCAGCCCGGACGCGGCGTGTACGTCCCGGAGCTCGAGCCGGTCTATCTGACCGAGCAGCAGCCCGTGGCGCGGCACCGAGAGCTGGTGCGGCGCCCGGCGGCAGCGGCCGCCCCGGCGGCGGCGGCGAAGCGCGCAGTCGCGCAAGCTCCCGAGGAGGATGCCTCCGGGGAGGCGCTCGTCGACGTGGAGCTCGCGCAGGCCTCGGTCGAGCAGAGCCTCCTCTCCGCCACGTTCACCGCGCCGCGTCGCGAGGCGGTCGACGGGGCCGGGCAGGCGCGGAAGATCGCGCTGCAGCGCTTCCCGCTGCGGGCGGAGCTCGTCCGCGTGGCCGCGCCGCGCCGCGAGGCCGCGACGTTCCTCACCGCCAAGGCGGTGAACGAGACCGGGTTCCCGCTCCTGCCTGGCGTCGCCGGCATCTACGTGGGCGACGAGTTCGTCGGCCGGGCGCCGATCGCGATGACGCCGCCGGGGGGCGAGATCGAGCTCGCGTTCGGCGTGGACGATCGGGTCGAGGTCGAGCGCAAGGTGCTCGAGCGCAAGCGGCTCTCGGCAGGGCTCGTTTCCAAGGACGAGGTGTACCGCTACCGCGTGCGCATCGAGGTGAAGAACCGCTACGCCGCCCCGATCACCGTGAAGCTCCTCGACCTCGTCCCGGTGAGCCGCGACGAGAAGATCAAGGTCGCGATCCTCGAGGGCACGACCGCGGCGACGCGGGAGGACCCGGAGCGGCCCGGGGTGCGGATCCACGACCTCGCGCTCTCGGCCCGCGAGGCCAAGGTGGTCGAGCTCCGATACGAGGTCCGCTATCCGCGTGGGTTCGCGATCGCCGGCCTGGACTAGCCCTGCAGCGCGCCGCGCTCCACCCGCGTCCCGTCCTCCGTGCCGACGAACCCGCCCTCGACGAGCTCCTCCCACGGGCCCGGGCCGATGGGCTCGCTCGCGACCGCGAAGACGTGGCGCGGGGCGGCCTCGGACGCGACGTGGAGCGTCCGCCCGTGGCGGCACGCGGCGAGGAGCCGTCCATCGGACACGAGGAGGTTGAGCGAGGTCGGTTTCGGCGAGGGCTCCGCGTCGGCGATGCCGAGCACGACCTCGGTCGTCTCGGCGAGGGCGCGCCGCACGGCGGCGAGGTCCGCGGCGCGCGGGGACCGGTGGGCCCGGAGGCGCGTGAGGAACAGATAGAAGATCCGCTCGCTGTCGGTGTCGCCGCGGATCTCCCTGCGCAGATCGGGATCGATCTCCGCCTCGATGGCCGCGCGGACGGCCGGGACGTCGCGGTAGCGGGCGACCGTGCCGTTGTGGGCGAAGAGCCAGCGGTCGAACAGGAACGGGTGAGTGTTCTCCGGGAGCACCGGCCCCACGCTCGCCTCGCGCACGTGCGCGATGACCACCGCGGAGCGGACCTCGCGTCCCGCGGCGACGAAGGAATCGTCGGCGTGAGCGGGCAGGATCCCGCGCCGCACGTGCGGCGCCCCGTCGACGTACCAGCCGACGCCCCAGCCGTGCGGATGGCGGTGCGACTGGAAGCGGAGCGCGTTCGCGGCGCTGCAGAGCGGCTCGCAGACGTCGAAGCCGGGGTGGGCGTGCTGGCCGAAGAGGCGGCACATCGCACCCGGAAAGGTAGCAGCGAGCCGCCGCCGGCGCCAACGCCCGACCCAGGGTAGTTCAGGCGCGCCTCCCGCTCTCCCCCTCGCGGATCGCCGCGCCGACGAGGTGAGCGAGCCTGAGCGGCTCCGGGACTGCGCCGCGATCGGTGAGCCGCGCGAGCGCCTCGGCGGTCACCGCGGGCTCGGCGCCCCGCACCTGGAAGACGAACCCGCCGAGCTGATGAACCGGGCCGGCCCGGGCGAGGATCCCGAGGCGGCGCTCCGGCCGCGGAAGCCGTCGGATCGCGCGCTCCATCGCGGCGAGGTCCGGCGGGCGGCGCATCACCGCCACGCACGGGCGCCGGAGCCGCGCGGCGAGTGCCTCCAGGTCCACGAGGTTCAGGCCTCCGAAGCCGATCCCGTCGAGGAGGACGAGGTGGAGCTGCGGCAGGAACTTCCCGCCGAGGAGCAGCGCCGCGCAGGCGCTGGTCGCGTTCCAGCCGTCCTGCCGCACGCATCCCCACACGAGCCCCTCGAACCGCGTCCCGGCGCAGACGACGCCCGCGATTCCGACGTCGCCGCGCCGCCGCCGCACGAATGGCGCGTCGTCGAAGCCGATCGCGCGGAGCGTCCGGCCGGACGGCGGGAAGCCGCTCACAGCACGGCCTCGAACGGATCGCCGAGGAGCGCTCGCGCCTCGCGGCCTAGGTCGAAGAACGTGACCCGCACCTCGCGACCCCGCACGTCCAGCATCGCCGCCGTCCGCGGCAAGGAGAAGCGGCGCGGCCCGGCGCTGCCGGGGTTCACGTACAGGGTGCCTCCGATGCGCGCGGCGCCGGGCCGGTGCGAGTGTCCGTGGACGACCAGCTCGGGTCGATGGCGCGCGAGCAGCGAGCGCGCTGGCGGTGTCGGCCGCTCGCGCGGGCCGAGGTCGTGCACGAGGAGCAGGGTGAGCGCGCCCACCTCGACGAGCACGGTCTCCGGCAGGCGGGCGAACGCGGGCAGCCCCTCGTCATTGTTTCCCCGCACGGCCTTCACGGGGGCGATCTGGCGCAGCAGCGCGAGGATCTCCGGCTTCACGATGTCGCCCGCGTGCAGGACGAGCTCGGCGCCGTCGAGGATCTCGGGCAGCCGCGGATCGACGAGGCCGTGCGTGTCCGAGACGAGGGCGACTCGCATCGCAGTCACCGGCAGTCGACTGCCGTCCCGGGGGCCGCGGAGTGAACGACGCGGCCGCGCTTCACTACGAGGAGCGCGTGGTTCACCGCCATGTGCCAGGCGAGATGCTCGGGCGAGCCGCAGCCCCACAGGACGAGGTCGGCGTCGGCGCCCGGCCGGAGGCGGCCCGCATCCGCGCGGCGGAGCGCCCGCGCGCCACCCGAGGTGAAGGCGACGAGCGCCTCCGCGGGGCTGAGCCGCAGGTTCAGGCACCCGAGCGAGAGCGCGAGGCCGACGTTCTCGCTCATGGCGCTCCCGGGGTTCAGGTTCGTCGCGAGCGCGATCCGGACGCCCGCGGAGAGGAGCTTGCGCGCCGGGGCGTAGCGGTTCGACCCGAGGAAGAGCGTGGAGAGAGGGAGGAGCCCGGCCACGACCTCGGCGCGGGAGAGCGCCGCGATGCCCTCGTCGTCGATCTCCTCGAGGTGGTCCGCGCTCGCGCAGGAGAGCTCGGCCGCGAGCTGGGCGCCGCCGGAGGGCGTGAGCTGGTCGGCGTGCAGGTGCGGCACGAGGCCGTGGCGCGCGCCGGCGGCGAGGATCCGACGCGCCTCGTCGAGGGTGAAGGCCCCCTCCTCCGCGAACGCGTCCACGTGCTCGGCGAGCTTCTCGCGCGCGGCCTGTGGCACGAGCACCTCGCAGAGCTCGCGCA
Organism: Anaeromyxobacter sp.; assembly: GCA_035456445.1. Taxonomy (GTDB): domain Bacteria; phylum Myxococcota; class Myxococcia; order Myxococcales; family Anaeromyxobacteraceae; genus Anaeromyxobacter. The sequence continues at coordinate 684 of DATIDF010000040.1, read as the reverse complement.
CGAACGCGTCCCGATCGCCGCCGCGCTCGGGCGGCACGGCGTGCGCGAGGAGCGTCGGGACGATCGTCACCTCCGCCCAGAGCGCGTGGGCGAGCTCCTGGATGACGCGTAGGAGCCGCAGCTCGTCCGCGGTCGAGAGCCCGTATCCGCTCTTCACCTCGATGGTGGTGACGCCCTGGGCGAGCAGGCGCCGCGCCCGGACCATGGCCGTCTGGAGCAGCGTCGCGTCGGAGGCGGCGCGCGTCGCACGGGTGGTCACCGCGATGCCGCCGCCGGAGAGCGCGACGGAGAGGTAGCTCTTGCCGGCGCAGCGGAGCGCGAACTCGCCCGCCCGCTCGCCGGCGAACACGAGGTGCGTGTGCGCGTCCACGAGCCCCGGTGTCACGAGGCCGCCCCGCGCGTCGATGACTTCGGCGCCCTCCACGTCGACCGCCGTCTCGAGCTCACGCTCCGGGCCGACCCAGGCGATGCGGCGATCGTCTATCGCGACGGCCGCGCCGGGGATGAGCCCGGGATCGGAGGTCCCGCCGTCGCAGGTCGCAGCGATCGCGTTGCGGAAGAGGAGGGTGGCCTTCGGGCGGAGCGATTTGCGGGAGGTCACGATGAACGTCGGGTCAGGTTGGCGACAGGTGGGCGGAGATCGGAGACCGGGGTCGGGTCGTGGGTCGGGGTCGGGACCGAGGT
>DATIDF010000039.1:0-2934 GCA_035456445.1 Anaeromyxobacter sp. | reverse complement strand
TGGGCAGGCCACGAGGTCCGCTCGCGGGCGCGGCTCGCGCTCCTCCGGGAGGTGACCGCGCTGTCCAACCCGCGCTTCGGCATCGATCGAACCGTCGCGCGCGTCCTCGAGGCGGTCCGCGCCTTCTACGACGCGGAGTCGTGCCGCCTCGTCATCGCCGAGGAGCACACCGGCCGGCGCTGGATGTGGGCCGCGGTGCGGGACGGGGGCGGCGCGCCGGCGAAACGGGTGGCCCTCCCGCCAGAGCTGACGGACCTGCTGCTCGCGGTCCCCGAGGAGCTGGCGCTGCTCGTGCGCCCGCGCCTGGGTGGGCGCGACGCGCTCGAGTTCGAGCTCGTGGATCTCTCGACGGGGGAGCACTCACGCGGGGACGTCGGCGTCGCGCGCGCGCTCGTGACAGCACTCGACGCGGGCACCCTGCTGTCCGTCCCGTTCCGCTACCACGCGAACGCTCGGGGCCGCCTCTACGTCGCCCATCGCGGCTCCTTCGCGCTCGATCGCGGCGACCTCGAGTTCCTCCGTCACCTCGTGGATCAGGTCATCCCGATGCTCGACAACGTCCGCCTCGTCGATCGGCTCGCGTCGGAGGCCGCAGAGGAGGAGCGCCTCCGGATCGCGCGCGACATCCACGATTCGGTCATCCAGCCGTATCTCGGGCTGCGGCTCGGGCTCGCCGCCGCCCAGAAGGCGTTCTCGACCGGCAGGATCGACGAGGCGAGAGGCCACGTCGCCCGGCTCGTGGACGTCGCCGACGCCGAGATCCAGACGCTGCGCGGCTACGTCCGCGAGCTGCGCGCCGCCGACGCGCGCGCGAATGGGACCCTCCTCGACGCGTCGGTGCTCCGGTTCTGTGGCAGGTTCTCCGCCGCCACCGGGATCCACGTCGAGGTCGTCACGGAGGGCGTCTCGGTGGGGGGCGACCGGCTCGCGGCAGAGGTGTTCCAGATGGTCGCGGAGGCGCTCTCGAACGTACGCCGTCACACCTCGGCGACGCGCGCGGAGGTTCGCATCGCGTGCGCCGAGGAGCGCCTGAGGCTCACCGTCACGAACGACGGCAGCCCCGCGGCCGCCCGCGCCGGGTTCGTTCCGCGCTCGCTCGACGAACGGGCGGCAGCGCTCGGCGGCTCGCTCAGGGTCGATCACCTCGCGGGTGGGAAGACCGCCGTCGAGGTGGAGATCCCGCTATGACCCACGTGCGAGGGGCTCCGTGACCTCGACGACCCTGTTCGTGATCGACGATCATCCCGTGGTGCGCGAGGGGCTCAAGATGCTCCTCGAGCAGTCGGGAGACCTCCGGGTCGTCGGGAGCGCCGCCACGGCGACCGCGGCGCTCGCCGTGCTCCCCGAGCGGTCACCCGATGTCGTGCTCCTCGACCTCGACCTCGGCGACGAGGACGGCCTCGACGCCCTCCCTCGCATCCAGGCGGCGGTGCCCCGCGCCAAGGTGCTCATCCTCACGGCGCTCAAGGATCGCGCGCGCGACCATGCGGCGGTTCGCACCGGCGCCCGCGGGCTCGTCCTCAAGGACGCCCCCGCAGACGCCCTGCTGGAGGCGATCCGCGCCGTCGCCGCGGGCGAGCTCTGGTTCGATCCGCGCGTGCTCCCGGCGCCGGGGCGCTCCGGCGCCGCGCCAGAGCCATCGGCGCTCTCGAAGCTCACCGCGCGGGAGCGAGAGATCGTGTCGCTCATCGGCGAGGGGCTGAGAAACGAGGAGGCCGCGCGCCGGCTCGGGATCACCGAGAAGACGGTCCGGAATCACCTCACCGTCGTGTTCGACAAGCTTGGCGTCTCGGGGCGGCTCGAGCTGCTCGTCTTCGCGTACGAGCACGGGCTCGTTCGCAGTCGCCTCTGACGACGCGTCACCAGTAGTAGCGCATCAGGATGTGCGTGAACGTCGCGGTCGAATCGATCGTCGGGCGAAGGTTGAACCACTGCCGCGTGACGGTCACGCCGGCCGCGAGGTGCGGGCGGGCCGTGTAGAAGACGCCTAGCGCGACGTCCTGGATGCGGAACCCCTCGTCGGTGGTGGGCTCCTGCTGGCGGTACAACGCCGTGAGCGCGATCGGCCAGCTCGAGACCGTGCCAAAGTCCACGTCGACCAGCGCGGCCATGTCAACGGCGTCACCAGCCGCCGGGTCCTGCGAGCTGCTGTCCTCGATGTCGATGTACACGTACCGGACCTCGGCCGAGACGCCGACGAGCGGGAGCGGCGCCCACGCGAAGGAGAGCCCGGGGCGGTACTCGACGGTCTTCCCCAGCACGAACGCGTCTTCGCCCCCATCGGCCTCCCCCGTCTCGATCGCGCGCAGGATCGCTTCCCTGATGGTGAGATCGATGGCGGGCTGGAAACCGGCGTCGAGCACGAACGCGACCCGGATGGCGTCTCCGAGCCGGAACCCCGAGGTGAGGCCCAGGCCGACGTTGTAACGAAAGCTCGCGCCCGCGGCGAGCGCGGACTCGCCGTCGATACCGCTGAAGAGGACGAGGTTCCCGCTCACCCGCGCGGCGAGCCAATCGGCGAACCGGTACTGGTACTGAACGTTGTTGCCGAACCCGGCGAGGGTGTAGTTGCGCTCCCCGATGACCTCGCCCTGCAAGTTGAAGCGAGCGCTGGTGGCGGTGGCGTATGCGAACGCCGTGTGAGAGCCCAGGTGCGTGGTGGAGAACGGCGACACCACGAACGGCGACGGGGTGAACACGTGGCCGTTGAGCGCCCTCGGGCTCGCGGTGGTTTCCTGTTCCCGGGTGCTTTCCGCGTGGGACGCCCTGGGCGCGGCGACCGCCATGAGGAAGGACATCCCGAACATCAGCGTCAGAGGTCGTCTCATGGTGGTATCCCCCGGGTGGGCCGCGGACGGTGGCGCGGCGCCCTCGCAAAAGATGGATGCACGCACCGTCTGCAGGTCTCAGGCGAAGCCGCAGCGGCGATGGGAC
>DATIDF010000038.1:0-16822 GCA_035456445.1 Anaeromyxobacter sp. | reverse complement strand
ACGTTCGTCGAGCTCGACAAGTTCAAGACCCACCGCTGCGCCGACTTCGGGATGGAGCGGCAGAAGGTGCCCGGCGACGGGGTCGTCACCGGCTACGGCCTCGTGGAGGGCCGCCAGGTCTTCGTCTTCGCGCAGGACTTCACCGTCTTCGGTGGCTCGCTCTCCGGCGCCTTCTCCGAGAAGATCTGCAAGGTGATGGACCGGGCGATGGAGGTCGGCTGCCCGGTCATCGGTCTCAACGACTCGGGCGGCGCGCGCATCCAGGAGGGCGTCGTCTCGCTCGCCGGGTACGCCGACATCTTCCTGCGCAACACGCTCGCGTCGGGCGTCATCCCGCAGGTCTCGGTGATCCTCGGGCCGTGCGCGGGCGGCGCCGTCTACAGCCCCGCCATCACCGACTTCATCTTCATGGTGAAGGACACGGCGTACATGTTCATCACCGGCCCCGACGTCATCGAGACGGTGACGCACGAGAAGGTCACGAAGGAGGACCTCGGCGGCGCGCGCACGCACGCGACGCGCTCGGGCGTCGCGCACTTCGCGATCGACTCCGAGGAGGCGACGCTCCGCGCCGTCCGCGAGCTCCTGAGCTTCCTGCCGCAGAACAACGCGGACGACCCGCCGCCGCAGCCGTGCTCCGACGACGTCTCCCGGCGCGACGAGCTCCTCAAGACGATCGTCCCGGACAGCCCGAGCAAGCCGTACGACATGAAGGACGTCATCCGGGCGACGGTGGACGATCGGCACTTCTTCGAGGTTGCCGAGCACTTCGCCGCGAACATCGTCGTGGGCTTCGCCCGGCTGAACGGGCGGCCGGTGGGGGTCGTCGCGAATCAGCCCGCAGTCCTCGCCGGCGTCCTGGACATCGACGCGTCGGTGAAGGCGGCCCGCTTCGTCCGCTTCTGCGACGCGTTCAACCTCCCGCTGCTCACGCTCGTCGACGTCCCCGGGTTCCTCCCCGGCACCGATCAGGAGTGGAACGGCATCATCACGCACGGCGCGAAGCTCCTCTACGCGTTCGCCGAGGCGACGGTGCCGAAGGTCACGGTCATCACGCGCAAGGCGTACGGCGGCGCGTACGACGTGATGGCTTCGAAGCACATCCGCGCCGACGTGAACTTCGCGTTCCCGTCCGCCGAGATCGCGGTGATGGGCCCCGAGGGTGCGGTGAGCATCATCTTCCGCAAGGAGCTCTCGGCCGCGAAGGACCCGGTCGCGGAGCGCGCGCGGCTCGTCGAGGAGTACCGCGACAAGTTCGCGAACCCGTACAAGGCGGCGGAGCTCGGATACGTCGACGAGGTGATCAAGCCCGAGGACACCCGGCCGAAGGTCATCCGCGCGTTCGAGATGCTGCGCACGAAGCGCCAGGAGAACCCGCCGAAGAAGCACGGGAACATCCCGCTCTGAGGGCGCCGAGCGGTTTGACGTGGGGCCCGTGAACGAGCCCGCGCCCGCGCCCGCGCCCGAAACACCGGCCTCGGGCCCGGGCCAGCCGAGTTGAACAGGGGAGGGACACGTGGGCGTCGTCGAGATCCAGGAGCTCGCGGCTGGAGCCGGGCGCGAGGCGGCGCGGGGCGACACGGTCGCCGTGCACTACACGGGCTGGCTCGCCGACGGGAAGCGCTTCGACTCCTCCGCCGGCGGCGAGCCGTTCGAGTTCCAGCTCGGCGCGCGCGAGGTGATCGCGGGCTGGGAGCAGGGCATCACCGGGATGCGCGTGGGTGGCAAGCGGAGGCTCACCGTCCCGCCCGAGCTCGGCTACGGCAGCCGCGGATTCCCCGGCGTCATCCCCCCGCAGGCGACGCTCGTGTTCGAGGTCGAGCTCGTGGCGCTGAGGTGACCTCACCGGGGTCACGTCAGTGCACCGACGGCTCCTCCGCGCCGGTGCCGGCCTCCGCGATGGGTCCGAGCGCGCTGCGCTCCACCCGCTCGCGCCCGGTGACGGCCCGATAACCGCGCCCGATGAGCCACGACAGGCCGCGGCCGGCGTCGCGCCCGAGGCGCGCCATCCCCTCCCTGGAGAAGAGCGCTGGCGCCTCCGCCGCGGCGCCGCCGAGCGCCTTCACGCCCGCGCCGTGCGTGTAGACGAGCTCGCCGCCGAGGTAGGCCGTGTACGTCGCCGCGCCTGCCGCGAGGAGACCGCTCAGTGCCGAGGTGAGGTTCGCGCGGTTGCGGATGCGCCACGCGGAGACGCCGACCGCGGCGAGGACGATGCCGAGGTTCCCGATGCCATGGGCGAACATCATGTCGCGCGCGCGCGTCGTGCGGAGCTCGATCTCCTGCGAGGCGGCCATGCCGGCGAGGCCGGTGACGAGGCCAGCCGAGGCGGTCGCCCACCACAGGTTCCTGCCCAGGCGATCGAGGCGCCGGTCGCGCGGCCGGAGCGCGGCGGCGAGGTCGGCGAGCGCCGCAGCGGGCAAGAGGGCGAGCGGTGCGTGGACGAGGGACGGGTGGAGCTCGTGCGTGCGCATCGGCATGGCGGGACCTCCGCCTTCACGCTGCGCCGCGTCGCCTGCCGCTGCAATGGAGCGCCGCTCGTCCTTCCCCCCGTCCGGTGGGCCCTTGACCCCGCGTGAGGAGGCGCGATCCGGAGACACGAGAGCCCGGCCCCCTCGAGAGGAACCGGGCTCCACGCCGAGCGATCGGGCGGGCGACTACGACTTCCGCACGTTCGCGGCCTGCAGGCCCTTCGGGCCCTTCACGACCTCGAACTCCACCTTCTGACCCTCGGCGAGGCTCTTGAAGCCGTCGCCCTGGATCGCGCTGTAGTGGCAGAAGACGTCCTCACCCCCGTTGTCCTGGGTGATGAAGCCGAAGCCCTTCGCGTCGTTGAACCACTTCACGGTACCAGTCGCCATTCAACAATCTCTTTCGCTGTTTCGATCGCCGGGATGACGTTCGGTCCACCCGACAAAAAGGTGGACCAAAATCCTGTATCTGAAAAAAACGAGACGGTCGAGATACGGCGCCCCTCCGGGAGGTGCCGGCATTGACGCGCATCAATGGGACCGGAAGCCGCCCGCGTGGCGCTCCGCGGGGCTAGGCGACGGCGGCAGTGGCCGACGGCGCGACTGCGAACGCAGCGTCCTCCACGGCGAGGCGCGCCTCGAGCTCGGCGAGCAGCTCCGCCGCGGTGGGGAGCGCGGTGACGTCGCGGTCGCCAATCCGGACGAGGCTCTGGCCCGTATAGAAGAGGCCATTCTCCACGTCGCCCTTCACCGCGGCCGCGAGCAGCGCGTCCGTGATGCAGAAGCTCTCCTTGTAGTTGCTCGCGCGGGCGAGGCAGAGCGACTCGCCGAGGCACTCGATGCAGGCCTTCTTGCGCCCGAGATAGCCGTCCTTCCCGAACCACCAGGCCTTCGAGCGCGGGGGGACCGCCTCGCCGCGGGCGAGCTTGTCGGTGAACGCGTTACGCACGGCGCGCGCCTTCATCCCCTTCACGCAGCTCGTGATGATCGCGACATCTTCCGCGGTCTTGCCGAGGTGCATCGCCTTGAACGCGGGGTGAACGTCGCCGTCCGAGCAGGCGAGGAAGCGGGTCGCGAGCTGGACCCCGGCGACGCCGCCGGCGAGGAACCCTGCGACGTCCGCGGCGTCGACCCCGCCCGCGGCGACGACGGGGAGCGAGGTCGCGGACATCACCTCGCGCGCCAGCGCGGGGAGCGGGTGGGTGATGTCGCCGATGTGCCCGCCGGCCTCCGATCCCTCGGCGACGACGAAGTCCGCGCCCCACTTCTCGTACATCGCCGCGAGGCGCCCGGAGGAGACGATGCCGGCGAACGGCACGCCCCCTTCCCTGCACCACCGCACGATCTCGCGCGAGATCCCCGCGCCCTGGACGATGAACGAGACGCGCTCCTCGATCGACACGCGAGCGAGGAGCTCGAAGTCGGCCTTGTTGATCGCCGCCATCAGGTTCACGCCCACGAACCCGCCGGACGACTCGCGGCGCGCGCGGCGGATCTCGGCGCGGAGGTGCTCGGGCGTCTTGAGGACGGCGGAGATCGTGCCGACGCCGACGAGCCGGGCGCCGCGGTGCGCGGCGACCTTGCCGGTGACCCCGTCGGAGGCGTGGATGCCCATTCCGCCCTGGACGAGCAGGCGGCGCCCGGACCGGACGATCCCCTCGATCGCGGAGCGGTCGAGGCGAGCCAGCGGCGCGGAGGTCTGCTCGTCGTGAAGTGCGGTGTTGGCTGCGGGCATGCGGGCTCCTCGCGCGCCCGGGCTGTCGTGGACGGGCGCGAAGGCGAGACCGTACGATCGCGGTGTCACCCGCCGGTCACGGCTCCCGTCACAATCGAGTGACGCGGCGCGTAACAGGCGCCCGGCCGAGCGCTCATTGCGCGAAGCGCCACACCCCGTCGCGGTGACGCGGCGCGTGAGAGGTCGTGAATCGAGGGGATTGTTTCACGGCCTCTTGGAGTACGCTCGGCGCCCGTTTCCGCCATGAGCTCCCCCGCCCCGAAGCCGCTCGTCGTCGCCGTTGAGATGGGCTACGGGCACATGCGCGCCGCGATGCCGCTCGCCGATGCGCTCGGCACGGACGTGCTGGAGGTGGACCGCGCGCCGCTCGTCGCGCCGGGCGAGGATCGGCTGTGGAGCCGCGTGCGTCGCACCTACGAGGGCGTCTCACGCCTCTCTCAGGTGCCATGGGTGGGTGCGCCGCTCCGGCGCGCCCTCGACGCGGTCACCGACATCCCGCGGCTGCATCCCTACCGCGACCTCTCCGCCCCCACCCGCGGCGTCCATACGCTCGATCGGCTCGTCCGGCGACGCGAGCTGGGCCGGGGGCTCGTCGCCGAGCTCCGCCGGACCGGCGCCCCGCTCCTCACCACCTTCTACTCGCCCGCGATCGTCGCCGACGCGGCAGGGCTCGAGCGGATCTTCTGCGTCGCGACGGACTCCGATCTGAACCGGATCTGGGCCCCCGCCGAGCCGCGCCGGTCCCGCATCCATTACCTCGTCCCCACGCGCCGGGCGGCGCGCCGGCTCCGCTCGTACGGCGTACCGGAGGACCGGATCACCTTCACGGGCTTCCCGCTCCCCGACGTGCTCGTCGGCGGCCCGTCGCTCGCGACGCTCGAGGCGAACCTCGCCGCGCGCGTCGTGCGGCTCGATCCCGCCGGCGAGTTCCGCCGCTCCGCCCCCGAGGAGCTCGCCCACTTCCTCGGCGCGCTGCCGCGCGAGCAGGAGGGACGGCCGCCGCTCCTCACCTTCGCGGTCGGCGGCGCCGGGGCACAGGCCGGGATGGCGGCGGAGCTGCTGCCCGGGTTCCGCCGCGCGCTCGAGGCCGGGTCGCTCCGCATCTGCCTCGTCGCCGGCGTCCGCGCCGACGTGGATGGGCGGTTCCGCGAGATCGTGCGACGCGCCGGGATGGAGCCGCTCCTCGGCGGCGCGCTCGAGATCCTCCTCGCGCCCACGTTCCGCGAGTACTACGCCCGCTTCAACGCGCTGCTCGCGCGCACCGACGTGCTGTGGACGAAGCCGTCCGAGCTCACCTTCTACGGCGCGCTGGGGATCCCCCTCGTGCTCGCACCGCCGGTCGGTGTTCACGAAAGGTACAACAGGCGCTGGGCGCGGGAGAGCGGCGCGGGCCTGAAGCAGCGCGACGCGCGCTTCGCGTCGGAGTGGCTCGCCGACTGGCTCGCCGACGGCGTCCTGGCGGCGGCTGCGTGGGCGGGCTACATGCGGCTGCCGAAGTTCGGGCTCTACCGGATCCTCGAGGCCGTCGGGGCGATGCCGCAGACGAGGATCGCCGGCCCCGCGGGCGGCTGACGCCCTGCCCGCCCACGCATCGCCAGGCGCTCCGCGCACCAGCTCGGGTGGCCCGACGTCGCCGCCGGCGCGCGCTACGTAGGAGTTGCCGCCGGTACGCGGGGCGGCGCAGGATGCGACAGTGTTGCGCGCCTTTTCGGTCGTCTACTGGCTGTTCATCGTCGCGACGATGCCGGTCCTGTTCCTCGGGGCGGTCCTCCTGTTCCTCGTCACCGCTCCGTTCGATCGCCGGCGCGTCGCCGTCCACCTCTACTCGTGCGCGTGGGCCACGTTCTACGTCGTCGCGAACCCGCTCTGGCGCGCGACCGTCGAGGGCCGCGACAAGCTCCCGTGGAAGGGGCCTGCGGTCCTCGTGGCGAACCACCTCTCGATGCTCGACATCCTCGTGGTGTACGGGCTCTTCCGGCCGTTCAAATGGGTGTCGAAGGCGGAGCTGTTCCGGGTGCCGGTCGTCGGCTGGAACATGTGGCTGAACGACTACGTGCCGGTGCTGCGCGGAGATCGCGAGTCCATCCGCGAGATGATGGGTCGCTGCCGCGCCCACCTCGCGCGCGGCGCGCCGGTGATGATCTTCCCCGAGGGAACCCGGTCGCGCGACGGGCGGCTCGGCTCGTTCAAGGAGGGGGCCTTCCGGCTCGCCATCGAGGCGGGCTGTCCAGTCATTCCGCTCGTGATCACCGGCACGAGCGACGCGCTCCCCAAGCACGGCCTCGTCCTCCGCCAGCGGATGCACGCGTGCCTCCGGGTGCTCGATCGGATCGACCCCGCCGACCATCCCACCGCGGACGCGCTGCGCGACGCGACGCGCGCGGCGATCGCCGGGGCGCTCCCGGAGCAGAACCGGCCGGTCGAGCTGGGGCGCGCACCCCCGCACGATGCGCAGGCCCGCTGAGGCGGATCCACGCGCCCCGCTGCCCCTCCGCGGCGCGACGGCGCATGTTCTCCGCATGGCCGGCGAATACCAGGTGGCGGGGGGGTACGGTTACGCGGTGCCGGGGACGATCGGTCCGGGCGAGGTAGACGGCCGCGCGGACTGGGTGCGGCTCGAGGGACGGGGACTCGCGGATCAGCTCCACGCGCGGCTCGGGTCGGAGGTGGATCTCCGCAAGGTCCTCCTCGGCGTCCTCTCACCGCTCCTTGGCGCGCTTCACGGAGAGCCCGTGCGCGCGATCGCCGCGCGCTTGCCGTACGGGCTCGCGCGCGAGCTGCTCGACGGCGACGACGGGGCCACGAACGCCCCGGCCGCCGCGGAGCAGTACCTGCGGGAGGTCTCCGAGCTCCTGCAGCACCCGCTCTCCGCGGCCGCGTTCTACGTGCGCGCCGTGCTCGGATCCGTCCGCGCGACGCTCCCCCCCGAGATGGACGCGGAGGTGGAGCGGCGCCTGCTCCAGGAGATCGCCGAGCTCTGGCGGACCTCGCGCTGAGCGAGCATCTCAGGGCGTCTGTCGCGCCGCGCACCGCCGCGGGAGCTCCACCGTGACGACGGTCTCCCCATCGACGGAGCGCGCGTCGATGTCGCCGCCGTGGCCGCGGACGATCTCCCGCGAGATGTAGAGGCCGAGGCCCAGGCCCGACGCCTTGCGGCTCGTCTCGTCCGGCCCGCGCGAGAACGGCTCGAACAGGTGCGCGAGCACCTCCGGCGGGATGCCGTGGCCACCGTTCCGCACGCGGAGCCGGAGCCGCTCGGGATCGTCGCCGTCCACCTCGACGTGCACCGGGACGGCGGGGTCGCCGTGGTCGATCGCGTTCGAGACGAGGTTCGAGACGACCTGCTCGAGACGGTCGGGATCCCACTCGCCGTCGGGGACGCCGTGGACGTCGATCTCGATGGCGCGATCGCTGTTCACCGCGCGCAGCTCGTCGACCACCTTGCGCGCGAGCGCGTCGAAGCTCGCGGCGCGGGGCGTGATCGGGATGCCGTTGCCGAGCCGCGTTCGCGTATAGCTGAGGAGGTCCTGGATGATGCGGCCCATCCGCGCCGCCGATGAGCGCAACCGCTCCGTCGCGCGCGCCTGCCAGCCCGTGAGGCCGCCCTTCGTGTGCAGGAGCGCTGCCGACATGTGGATCGCGCCGAGGGGGTTGCGCAGGTCGTGCCCCACCACGCCCAGGATGAAGTCGACGGCCTTGCGCCGACTCTCGAGGGCCGCCTCCGCGCGCCGGAGGGTCTCTCGCACGTCCTCGTGCGCGCGGGCGAGCCGCCCGCGATCGATCGCGCGCGCGGCGCGCTCCGCGGCGGCGCGAAGGAGCAGGAGCGCCTCCTCGTCGAGCGGGTCGGCACCGCGGGTGCCGGCGAGGAGCGCGCCCGGCGCCGCGCACGCGACGAGCGGCGCGCCCGCGGCGTGACGGGTCCCGGGAGGGAACGGCGCGCCAGGTCGCGAGGCGGTGCAGAGCGTGCCCGAGTCGATCACCTCCCCGGCGAGGCCCCCCGCGACGCCCGATGGCGTGCCGTCGTCGAGCCCCACCGCGGCGACGATCTCGAGGCGGTCCGCCTCGCTCACGATCAGCGCGACCGAGTCGATGGCCGGCACCGCCTCCGCGAGCGCGCCGAGGAGCCGGCGGAGCGCGTGCTCCTCGGGCTCGATGGTGAGGAGCCGCTCGAGCCCGCGAGCGAGTCGCGTGCGGGCGTGCTCGGAAGCGTCGCCCTCCATGGGCTCCGGCCGCAGGACGTCTGCCATCGCCGGACATCGTGGGGGCCGCCCTGCGCTCGGGGAACCCCCCGCCGCGCCGGCTCGTGACGTGCTGCGTCCGCCGGCGATCGCGCGCGGCGACGTTCGAGGACCCATGGGGTCGACGGGGACGATGTGGGAGAGCCTTTGCGTGCGCGTACACGCGCAGGTATCGTGACCGGCTCCCGAGCCGCCTCGCAGCCCGCGCCGGACCCGCTGCGAGCGATCCCGTCCTCGAGGCCCCGCGAATGAGCCCGAAGAAGCGCATCCGCAAGATCCTCGTCGCGAATCGCGGCGAGATCGCGGTGCGCGTCATGCGGACGTGCTGCGAGATGGGCCTCGGGACCGTCGCCGTCTACTCGGACGCCGACCGTGGCGCGCTCCACGTCCGCAAGGCGGACGAGGCCGTCCACATCGGCCCGTCCCCCGCCCGCGACAGCTACCTCGCCATCGAGAAGGTCATCGACGCGGCGAAGAAGACCGGCGCCGACGCGATCCACCCCGGGTACGGGTTCCTCTCCGAGAAGGCCGAGCTCGCCCGGGCGGTCGAGGCGGCGGGCATCACCTTCATCGGCCCGCCGGCCGCGTCCATGGACGCCATGGGCGTGAAGACCACCGCCCGCCGGAACATGAACGCGGCGGGCGTGCCCACGGTGCCCGGCTCGGAGGGTCCGATCGCCGACGAGCAGGAGGCGAAGGCCTTCGCCGACGCGATCGGCTACCCCGTGATGATCAAGGCCGCGGCGGGCGGCGGCGGGAAGGGCATGAAGAAGGTGGAGCGGGAGGCGGACTTCCTCTCCCTGTGGGCCTCGGCGCGGCGCGAGTCCGCAGGCGCGTTCGGCGACGAGCGGCTCTACCTGGAAAAGTTCCTCGACGAGCCGCGCCACGTCGAGGTGCAGGTGTTCGCCGACGAGCATGGGAACGCCATCCACCTCGGGGAGCGCGAGTGCTCGGTGCAGCGCCGCCAGCAGAAGGTCGTCGAGGAGAGCCCGAGCTGTATCCTCGACGACCGGCTGCGGGCGAGGATGGGCGAGGTAGCCGTGCGCGCGGCCAAGGCCGTGGGCTACCGCGGCGCCGGCACGGTCGAGTTCCTCGTGGACGCGAGGCGCGACTTCTACTTCCTCGAGATGAACACGCGCCTGCAGGTGGAGCACCCGGTGACGGAGATGATCACCGGGCTCGACCTCGTGCGGATGCAGATCGAGGTCGCGCGGGGCGAGCGCCTCGTGGCCCAGGAGGAGGTCGTCCGGCGCGGTCACGCGATCGAGGCGCGGATCTACGCCGAGGACCCGGCGCGCCGGTTCATGCCGTCCCCCGGCAAGATCACCTACCTGCGCGTCCCCGGCGGCCCCGGCATCCGCGACGACTCGGGCGTCTACACGGGCTGGGTGGTGCCGCAGTTCTACGACCCGCTGCTCTCGAAGCTCGTCGCCTGGGCGCCGACGCGCGACCAGACGATCGAGCGGCTCATCCGCGCGCTCGGCGAGTACACGATCCACGGCATCACCACGAACGTCGCCTATCTCGCGGCGGTGCTCGACCACCCCGCGTTCCGCTCCGGCGAGTACGACACCGGGTTCTGCACGCGGTACGAGCGTGAGCTCCTGCACACGCCCGATCCGGCCTTCGAGGACGTCGCGCTCATCGCTGCGGCGGTCGAGGCGTTCAAGCGGGACAACGACGCGGCGGAGGCGTTCGCCGCCCGCGCCGGGACGGAGGCGGCGTCCCGCTCGGCCTGGGTGCAGCTCGGACGCGCCCGCGCCCTGCGCGGAGGTGGGAGGTGAGCGCGTACGTCGCCCTCCTCGACGGCGGGAAGCGCGAGGAGACGCTCGAGGTGAGGCAGACCGCGCCTGGGATCTACGAGGTGACGCTCCGGGGCACGGTGCACGTCGTCGATGCCTTCAAGCACGACTACGGGACGCTCTCGCTCATCGTGGACACCGCGAGCTACACCGCCATGCTCGATCGGCGCGACTCGCACGTGCGCGTCCGGGTGAAGGACTCGGTGTATCCGATCGAGATCCTCGACGAGAAGAAGCTGCGCATGCGCCGCGCGACCGGACGGTTCACGGCCGAGGGGCGGCAGACGCTCACCGCGCCGATGCCGGGCAGGATCGTGAGGGTGCTCGTGAAGGCCGGCGACGAGGTGAGGGAGGGTCAGGGGCTGGTCGTCGTCGAGGCGATGAAGATGGAGAACGAGATGAGGAGCCCGAAGGACGGCAAGGTGATCGAGGTCCTCGTCTCCGAGGGCCAGGCCGTCGAGGGCAACGCGAAGCTCTGCGTGGTCGAGTAGCAGCGAATTCACGAGACGCTCACAGCGCACGAAGGTCGCGGCGCGCGAGACGTCGAGGGAGCGATATGGCGGACGAGAAGAAGCAGCGCTGGCTCGAGGGCACCTACGGCAAGGCCGTGAAGAAGGGGCCGGAGCGGCGCGCCCGCTTCGAGACGACGAGCGGCATCCCGGAGCAGCCGGTGTACGGCCCGGACGATCTGAAGCCCGGGCTCGAGGAGCGGCTCGGCCTGCCCGGCGAGTTCCCGTTCACCCGCGGCGTGCAGCCGACGATGTACCGCGCCCGCTTCTGGACCATGCGTCAGTACGCCGGGTTCGGGACCGCGGAGGATTCGAACAAGCGCTACCACTACCTGCTCAAGTCCGGGCAGACCGGCCTCTCGGTCGCGTTCGATCTCCCCACGCAGATGGGCCGCGACTCCGACCACCCGCGCGCGAGGGGTGAGGTCGGCAAGGTCGGCGTCGCGATCGACTCGATCCGCGACATGGGGGTCCTCCTCGACGCGATCCCGCTCGGCGAGGTCTCGACGTCGATGACGATCAACTCGACCGCCGGGATCCTGCTCGCGCTCTACCAGGCGATCGGCGAGAAGCAGGGCGTCGCGCCGGGCGATCTCCAGGGCACGATCCAGAACGACATCCTGAAGGAGTACGCGGCGCGCGGGACGTACATCTACCCGCCCGAGCAGTCACTCCGGCTCATCACCGACATCTTCGCGTACACCGCGAAGGTGATGCCGAAGTGGAACCCCATCTCGATCTCCGGCTACCACATCCGCGAGGCGGGCTCGACGGCGGTGCAGGAGGTGGCGTTCACCCTCGCCGATGGCATCCAGTACGTCGACGCGGCGGTGAAGGCGGGCCTCGACGTCGACGCCTTCGCCGGCCGGCTCTCCTTCTTCTTCAACGCGCACAACGATCTCCTCGAGGAGGTCGCGAAGTTCCGTGCCGCGCGGCGCCTCTGGGCGCGCCTCATGAGGGACCGCTTCAAGGCGAAGGACCCGCGCTCCATGATGCTGCGGTTCCACACCCAGACCGCTGGCTCGATGCTCACCGCGCAGCAGCCCGACAACAACATCGTGCGCGTCACGATCCAGGCGCTCGCGGCGGTGCTCGGCGGCACGCAGTCCCTGCACACGAACTCGCGCGACGAGGCGCTCGGGCTGCCGACCGAGGAGTCCGCCCGCATCGCGCTGCGCACCCAGCAGATCGTCGCGAACGAGTCGGGGGTCGCGGACATCATCGATCCGCTCGGCGGGAGCTGGGCCATCGAGGCGATGACGGACGAGATCGAGGGGCGCGCCGAGCAGTACCTGCGCAAGATCGACGAGATGGGCGGCATGGTCCACGCGATCTCGAAGGGCTACGTGCAGCGGGAGATCCAGGACGCCGCCTACGCCTGGCAGCGGCAGGTCGAGGCGAAGCAGAAGGTCGTCGTGGGCGTGAACGCGTTCCGATCCGACGATCCGCCCGTGACGGTCATGAAGGTGGATCCGGCGCTCGAGGAGCGGCAGGTCGCGGGCCTGAACGCGTTCCGGCGCGCGCGTAACGGCACCGCGGCGAAGCAGGCGGTGGAGGCGGTGCGCGCGGCGGCGAAGGGGACCGACAACCTCATGCCCCCGATCCTGGCGGCCGTGAAGGCGGAGGCGACGCTCGGCGAGATCTCCGACGCGCTGCGCGACGTCTTCGGCGAGTACCGGGAGACGGTGGTACTCTAGCCGGCCGGTGAGCGAAGGGAACGGGCAGGGGAAAGGGGCGGGGCCGCAGCATCCGTCGGACGCGGCGCCGCCGCGGCTCGAGCGCGTCCCGTCCGGCTACCGCCCGGCGCCGAGCCGCGCCGCGACGCCGCCGCCGCGACCCACGTCCGTCCCCGCGCCCGCAGCCGTGGCGGCGCCCGCTCCCGGCGCGTCGTACGGCCTCTCCGAGCGAGAGGTCACCGCTGCCGCGGCGATCGCCGCGGGCCTCCCGCGCGAGGGATCCCTCGCCGGCGACGGTGCGCTGCGCCTGTTCTTGCTCGCCGCCGCGAACCAGGCGCACGGGCGCCTCACGCTCGCGTCCGGCCAGGCGCGCTACGCGCTCACCTTCCGCCGCGGCACCGTCGAGCACGCCACCTCGGCCGCGGCCGAGGACGAGCTCGGCCGGTTCCTCGTCCGGCGCACGGCCCTCTCGCCCGAGCAGCTCGTCCGCGCCGAGGGCGCGCGCGCCGCGGCCGGCGGCGAGCTCGTCGCGGCGCTCCTGTCCGAGCGGCTCGTCTCGCCGGCCGACGTCGCCCGGCTCCTCGCCGAGCACGGCGCGGCGCTGGTCGGCCGCGCGCTCGCGCTCGAGGCGGGGAGCTGGACGTGGGAGCCCGGCGCGGCGCCGCCACCGTCGGCGTTCCCGTTCGGCAACCCGTACGCGATGGCGTGCGCCGCCGTTCGTGCGCTCGACGCCGCCGGCGCGGAGCGGCGGCTCGGCGATCGAGCGAACCGCGCGACCTCGCGCGTGGTGGGCCGGGTGCGGGTGGAGGATCTCCGGCTCGCGCCGCAGGAGGCGCGGGTCACGGGCCTCTTCGACGGGCGTAGCCCGGCCGAGATCGCCGCGGCGCAGCCGGCGGACGCGACGACGGTCCTGCGCGTAGCGCTGCTCCTCGCCGAGGCGGAGCTGCTCGCGTTCGGGGCGCCGCGGACTGCGGCGCGCGCGGCGGCGAGCTCGATCGGGCCTTCCGAGGCCGGTCATCCTGAGCGTAGCGACGCCGCTCCAGCGGCGGAGCCAAGTCGAAGGACCCCGAGCCCGACCTCGAGCCCGAGCCCGAGCCCGAGCCCGCTCGTGGCTCGACAGGCTCACCACGAGCGGTCGGTGAATCCCGCTCGCCCTGAGCCTGTCGAAGGGCGAGGCCCGATTCCGACCTCGCCCCCGATCTCGAAGCCGACCTCGAAGCCCGAGCCAGCGGCGGCACGAACTCGAGGGACCCCGACCGAATCTCCCTCGGCCGTTCATCCCGAGCGTAGCGCCGCCGCAGGCGGCGCGAAGTCGAGGGACGAGCTCCGTGCCCTGCTCGAGCGGCTCCAGGGCGTCGATCACTTCGAGGTGCTCGGCGCGAAGCGCGATGCCTCGCCGGCGCAGGTGAAGGTAGCCTACTTCCGGCTCGCGAAGACCTTTCACCCGGACGCCGTGCCCGCAGGGGCCAGCGCCGAGGTGCGCGCCTTGTGCGCCGACGTGTTCGCGAAGGTGAGCGCGGCCTGGAGTGTGCTCGGCGACGAGGCGCAGCGCGCCAAGTACCTCGACGAGCTCGCGACGGGCGGCACGGCGGACGTGGACGTGATGAAAATCCTCCAGGCCGAGAACGTCTTCCAGGAGGGCACCGTCCTGGTCCGCGCCCGCCGGTACGCCGATGCGCTCGCGAAGTTCCGCGATGCCGTGGTGCTCAACCCCGACGAGCCGGAGTTCGGAATCTGGCTGGCGTGGTGCGAGTTCCTCGTCGCGAAGGACCCGCGCGCGCAGCACGCCCCGAGCGCCGCGGCGATCGAGGACGGGCTCCGAAGGAACGCACGCTGCGCTCCCGGGTACCTGTTCCTCGGTCAGATGGCCAAGCTCACGGGGGACCTCGCCCTCGCCGAGCGCCACTTGCGCCGCGGCCTCGCCGTCGCGCCAGAGCACGTGGACCTGGTCCGCGAGCTCCGATATCTCAGGAAGTGAACGCACATGCCCGCCCCGACGAATCCGAAGAAGCGTGCCCTCATGCCCTCGGGCCGGCTCCGCAAGACGCTGCGCGCGGCCGGTCACCACCTCTCGCCCGTCGTGCAGGTCGGGAAGGAAGGGGTCACCGAGGCGGTCCTGCGCCAGCTCGACGAGGCGCTCTCGACGCACGAGCTCGTGAAGGTGAAGATCGGGACGGAGAGCCCGGAGGACCGGTTCGACGCGGCGGACCGGCTCGGCACCGGGACGGAAGGACAGGTCGCCCAGATCCTCGGGCGCACGATCCTCGTCTACCGGCGCCACCCGGAGAAGCCGCGCTACGAGGCCGCGCCCGCGCGCGCCACGGCGAACGAGCAGAGCTCGCCTTCGCGCGCCCGCACGACGAAGCGGCCCCTGCCCGCACGCGGTGCGAAGCCGGCGCGCGGTGCGAAGCCGGCACGCGGTGCGAAGCCGGCACGCGGCGCGAAGCCGGCGCGCGGTGCGAAGCCGGCACGCGGTGCGAAGCCGGGACGCGGTGCGTCGCGCACCCGCTCGCGCTAATTCAGCTCGCCGTCCCGCGACCGGTCGTAGGCCGACGGCGCGTCCTCGACGAACCGCCGCCGCACGGCCTCGATGTCGTCCTCGTCGGCGACGCCCTTCTCGAGCAGCACGTTCTCGGCGATCTCAGCCTGGGTCACCGCCTGGGCGACCTCCCCCTCGGCAGCCTCGAGCCGCAAGCCCAGCTCCTTCATCCGCTCGCCGAGCTCGGCGAGCTCCGCGACGAGGTCTCGCTCGCGGCGGACGAGCCGCACGACCGCGGTGGCGAGGAGGGCGAGGGCGAGCCAGAGGAGCAGCGGCATCGAGGCGCATCGTATCGGGCCGTCGTGCCGAAGTGAAGAATGCAGGTGCGGCGATCGGCGACGGTGTGTGGCCTTGTCGGCCGGGCAGTGCTTGAGCGATCCTGGGCCGCGCGTGGGCCGGCCGAACGTGACGCTCGCGGTGAAGCGCCTCGTGCGCGACGTCTCGGCGCGCGTCCCGGAGCTCGCGCACGTGCGCGCGTCGCGCGTGCTCGTCGTCGCCGGAGAGGCGCGGCGGGCCTCGCGCGCGACGATCCGGCCGGCGCGCCCCGCCCGGACCCGCACGCGCGGCGACCCCGGCCGCGAGAAGCCGCTCATCCGCGTGAAGGGGCGCAAGATCCTCTACGTCGTGACGCTCCGCCCGCTCTGGTTCCGGGCTTCCACGCCCGAGCAGCGGATCGCGACGATCCTGCACGAGCTCTACCACGCGTCGACGCGCTTCGACGGCACGCTGCACCGCGGGCGCCGGCACTCGCGCCTCCCGCGCCCGCGCTACAACCAGAAGATCCGCCGGCTCCTCGACCACTACCTCGCCGACGCACCACCCGAGATCCTGGAGCCGTTCTCCGTGAACGGGATCGTCCGCGCGCGCATGTGGCTCGAGCGGCCCGGCGGCTTCGTGCGCGGCGAGAGCAACCGCGAGCGCCAGCTCTACACCGAGCGGCAGCTCTTCTACGGCCTCGTGCGCATGGTGACACCCCGGCGGCGCCGCACCGCGCGCCAGGCGCCGTGGTGAGCGGCATCGGGCCAGCGTCGCTCGCGGGCGAGCGGGAGTTCACGAGCGACAATGGTCTTTGAACATCCAGCGAGCGAAGCGAGCGCGCCGGGGCGCCACCCCGGTAGCGGCGAAGCCGCCCGCGGTGGCGCACGGGACCCGGCGAGCAGGGGTGGGGCCCCGGCGAGCCTCGCTCGATGGGGCGGGGGCGCAGCCCCCGTTGGATCATTCAGAGGCTCTTGCGCTCGAGGAGCGCGCGCGCCGCCTCGGCCTCGCGCTCGAGCTTCGCGTGCAGGCTCTCGCCGTGGGCGTCCATCGTGACGATCGCGGGGAAGTCCTTCACCTCGATGTCCCAGATCGCCTCGCGCACGCCGAGCTCGTCGAGCATGTGCACGCCGTGCACGCGGACGACGCGGCGCGCGAGCCCGACCGCGAGCGCGCCGACCGCGTGCAGGTACACCGCGCCGTGCGCGGCGAGCGCTGCGAGGGTCGCCGGGCCCATGCCGCCCTTGCCGACGACGCCGCGTACGCCGTAGCGCGCGATGACCTCCGCCTGATACGGCTCCTCGCGCATCGAGGTCCCCGGGCCGGCGGCGACGAAGCGCCACGCGTGGGTGGCGGGGTCCCGCGCGACGACGGGTCCGCAGTGATAGATGAAGCGGCCCTCGACGAGCCGCTTCACCACGGGATCGACCGCGCGCACGAGGTGCCGGTGTGCCGCGCCGCGCGCGGTGATCATCCGCCCGCTGAACAGCACCTCGTCGCCGACGTGCAGCGACCGGACGGTCTCCTCGTCTATCGGCAGCGTGAGCGAGGTCGGCATCTCCTGCTCCTATCCACGCGCCGGGCGCCGCGCCAGCCGCGA
>DATIDF010000037.1:0-10790 GCA_035456445.1 Anaeromyxobacter sp. | reverse complement strand
CCCGGCGCCGTGAGGCGTCCGGGGCCTTCGCCGCGCGGGCCGCTCGTGACGAGGGACACCCCCTTTGCGGGGGCCGGGACTGGGAGGAAGTTGTCGATTACGCCCCTGGCGTGCAAAATGCGTCAGAATGTCGCACGCAACCGTTCGCCGTCGCGCCCGGGACGGTCTGACCGAGGTCATCCCGAACACCGTCTCGCTCACGCGCGCCGAGCGGTACGAGGTGAGCTTCGGCGTGTTTCTCGTCGCGAAGGCGCTCTACCTCTCGGCGATCATCCCGCCGCAGGCGTTCGCGATCGTGCTCGGGTGCTGCCTCGCAGCTGAGCTCGCGGTCGTCCTCCGGGAGGCCGGGCTCCTGCAGCCGCCGAAGGCGCCCGTCCTCGTCCTGCCCAGGTGGAGACCGCCCGGGGGCGCCGGACGGCCCTGACTCAACCGCGCTTCGCGAACTCGCCCATGAAGTCGACGAGCGCGTCGACCCATTCCGGCTCGACCGCGTTGTAGGTCGACACGCGGATGCCGCCGACGGAACGGTGGCCCTTGAGACCGACCATCCCCTTCTTCTTCGCCTCGGAGACGAAGCGCTCCTCGGCCTCCGCGGTCGGGAGGCGGAACACGACGTTCATGAGCGAACGGCTCTCCCGCTCGACCGGGCAGCGGTAGAACGCGGCGTTCGCGTCGATGGCGCCGTAGAGCCGGGCGGCCTTCGCCCGGTTTCGCGCCTCGATCGCCGGGAGCCCGCCGAGATCCGAGAGCCACGCGAGCACGTTGCGGATCATGTAGATGCCGAACGTGGGCGGCGTGTTGTAGAGCGACTTGTTCTCGGCGGGCGTGCGGAGCTGGAAGATCTTCGGGATGTCCTTCCGGCCGCGCTCCACGAGCTCCTTCGCGACGATCACCACGACGACGCCGGACGGGCCGATGTTCTTCTGCGCACCCGCGTAGACGAGCCCGAACCGCGACACGTCGAGGGGACGCCAGAGGAAGTCGCTCGACATATCCGCGACGAGCGGGGCGCCGCCGGTCGCGGGGAACGGGCGCGACGGGGTCACCTCGTACTGCACGCCGTGGATGGTCTCGTTCGACGTGACGTGCACGTACGCGGCGGAGGGATCGGCCTTCACCTCGTCGGGCCGGGGCGCGCGGACGTAGCTCTTCTCCTTCCCCTCGCCGGTCCCGGTCGAGCACACGACGCGGGCGGCGCCGCCGAGCATGGCGGTCGCGAGCTTCGCCTCCGAGACGGCCTTCTCGCCCCAGGCGCCCGTCACGACGTAGTCCGCCGTCTGACCCTTCTGCACGAGGTTCATCGGGATCTGCGCGAAGAGCTGCGAGGCACCGCCTTGCACGAACAGGATGTCGTGCGTCGCCGGCACCGACAGGAGCGCGCGCAGGAGCGAGATCGCCTCGTCGTGCACCGCCTCGTACTCCTTGCCGCGGTGGCTGTGCTCCATCACCGACATGCCGCTGTTCGCGAAGTCGAGCAGCTCGTCCCGGGCACGCGCGAGCGCGGGGAGCGGGAGGGCGGCGGGACCGGCGTTGAAGTTCATCTTTCGGCTCATGGGCTCCTCGCTTGTCCGGTGTCGGTCGGTGATCGGACGGGGGATTGTGCGCGAAAAGCGCCGCCCGGGGAACCTCCGCCGTCGAGCCGGCAGTCCCTGAGGGGGCCCCTACGCCACGCCCTCGGAGCGCGGCGCGCCCGCCACCTCGACGCGCGCCTCCGCCGCGCGTGCCTCGCGGCGGCCTTGCTCGACGTCCACGCCGAGCAGCAGGGCCGCCCCGACGACGAAGAAGGCGATCACCGACAGCACCGCGACGCGGCTCGAGCCGGTCACCGCGATCGCCGCGGCGAACACCGCGGGACCGAAGATCCCGGCGAACTTCTCCGAAACCGCGAAGAACCCGAAGAACTCGCCCGAGAGGTGGCGCGGGACCATGCTCGCGAAGAGCGAGCGCGAGAGCGCCTGCGTCCCGCCCTGGACGAGCCCGACGAGCACCGCGAGCGCGAAGAAGTGCGCCGCGGTGCGGGTGAAGTACCCGAGCACCGCGATCCCCGTGTAGACGGCGAGGCCGCCCAGGACGGCGCGCTTCGCGCCGACGCGGCCGGCGAGCGACGCGAACAGGTAGGCGCATGGGACGCCGACGAGCTGGACGAGCAGGATCGCGCCGATGAGCGCCCCGCGCGACAGGCCGAGCTCGCTGCCGTAGATCGCCGCCATCCGGATGATCGTGCCGATGCCGTCGTTGTAGACGAGGAACGCGACGAGGAGCAGCGCGGCCTGGCGGTGCCGGCGGAGCTGGCGGACGGTCCGCCCGAGTCGCGCGAGCGTCCCCTCACGCGCGGCGCCGGGGAGGGCGTGGACCGCGGGCTCGCGCACGCGGAGGAGGAGCGGGATCGTGAAGGCGATCCACCAGATCGCGACCGAGAGGAACGCGAGCCGCGTGGGCAGCGTCGCCTGCGCGGGGCTCCCGCCGGCCGGCAACCCCACGAGCTCCGGCCGCGCGATCCAGGCGAGCTGCGCGGCGAGGAGGACGCCGCCGGCGAGATAGCCCGCGGCGAACCCCGCGGAGGAGACGCGGTGCAGCTCGTCCTCCCGCGCGACGTGCGGGAGGAGCGCGTCGTAGAAGACGAAGCTCCCGTTCAGGCCCACGTTGAGGAGGACGAGGAGCGCGGACGCGAGGAGCCAGTCGCCCGGACCGACCGCGAAGAGCGCGGCCGTCGCCGCGGCGCCGGTGACCGCGAACGCGGCGAGCAGCGTCTTCTTGAGCGGCCGCACGTCGGCGAGGGTCCCGAGCACGGGCGCGAGCACCGCCACGACCGCGAGGCCGGCGGTGGTCGCGAGCGCGAAGCGCTGCGTGGCGACCGCGGGCGGGAGCTCCGAAGCGGCCACGCGCGCGTAGTAGATCGGGAGGATCGCGGTGAGGACCGAGGTGACCGCGGCCGAGTTCGCGACGTCGTAGAGGACCCACGCGCGGAGCTCGGGCCGGTCGAGCCCGAGCCGACCGAGGAGGGTCGCGCGCCCCTCCACTCGCGCCGGCCCGCTCACCGTCGAGCCTGGACCTCGCGCTCGAGCGCCGAGACGTCTGACTGGATCCGTGCGGCGTCGCGGCAGGCGCGCGAGTGGGCCGCATCCTTCAGGAACGCGTCGAGCCGGTCGGAGAGCACGAACGAGCGCTCGCCGCGGCCGATCGCGAGGCAGCTCTCCTCGAAGTGCGATCGGTCCAGCTCCTGCACGAGCCGCCCGACCACGCCGCCGCTCCCTCTCGCCGGCACCCGCGCGCGCTCGTCCTCCGCGCGCCCGTCCGCGCCGGGGGTACCGCCGTTCGCGCCGCTCATCTCCCGCGCGAGATCGCTGCCGCCGTACTCGGAGTACAGTCGATCGAGCGCGTCGCGGAGGTCGCGACGGCGGTCGACGAGCTTCTCCTCCGGGGTGCGGCAGGCCACGGCGAGGACCGCGGCGAGGAGGGCGAGTGCGAGGCGGCGGTGCATCGGGGATCCTCCGGGGGCGAGCATCATGACACGGACGCCCGCGGCGCGGGCCGCGTCCGCGCCGCTTGGAGGTCGTGAATGAATCCCGGGCCTTTGCGGCAGCGGCCGGGCTGCCTCACGGCCTCTCAGGACGGCGGCGCGGCCTGGCGGATACCCGCGCCGGGCGCGCGCGGCGCCGCGTGGACGCGCCGAGGCAGCTCGACCGTGAACGTCGCCCCCTCGCCGGGCACGCTCGTGACGCGCACCGCCCCTCCGAGCGACTCGACGATCTCGCGCACGATCCACAGGCCCAGCCCGAACCCCCCGTAGCTCCGTTCCGAGACGGCGCGCTCGAAGCGCTCGAAGATGCGCGCCTGATCCGCAGGCGGGATCCCGATCCCGCGATCGCGCACCGTCACGATCGCGAGCTCCCCGTGGTCCTCCGCGCGCACCTCGACCGGCTGGTTCGGGCCGTACTTGATCGCGTTCGACACGAGGTTCGTGAGCACCTGGTCGAGCCGGAGCCGGTCCCACGAGCCCGGCACCGGCCCGGGCGCGACGAGCTCGAGCGTGCAGCCCGCACGGCGCGCCTCGTCCTCGAACCGTGCGACGACCTCGCGGGTGAGCTCCGCGAGGTCGAATGGCTCGAGCTCGAGCTCGAGGCGGCCGGCCGTGATCCGGGAGAGGTCGAGCAGGCTGGCGACGAGCCGGGCGAGGCGATCGACGTTGCGGCGGATCACCTCCGCCTTCTTCGCCACGTCGTCGAGCTGGAGGCGCGCCGCCTTCGCCCGGAGGCTCTCCGACTGGAGCGCCAGCGACGTGAGCGGCGTGCGCAGCTCGTGCGACGCGATCGACAGGAACTCGTCGCGCCCGCGGATCGCGGCCTGAGCGGCGGCGTACAGCCGGGACGTGTCCACCGCCGCCGCGACCAGCCGGGCGAGGTCGGTCGCGACGCGCGCGTCACCACGCGCGAAGCGGTGGCTCGCCCGCGCGAGCAGCGTCACCGCGCCGAGCCCCTCGTCGCGCGACGCGAGCGCGACGGTGAGCGAGGACCCGAGCCCCGCCTCGCGCAGCGCGCTCGCGAGCTGGGGGGCGCGAGCGGCGATGGCGATCCGGTCGGGATCGAAGCCGTTTCTCGTGCGCGCGTGGCCCCCGCGGGTCACCGCGCCGGGACCGATCTCGACGTCGTGCTCGAACCCGGAGCCCTCGAGCGCGGCGCGCAGCCGGGCCGCGAGCTCGGGGCTGCGGTGTCCGACGCTCCAGCGCGGCTCGCCGCGCTCTTCCAGGTAGACGATGCAGGCCTCCGCGACCCGCTCGGCCGCGAGCACCGCGACGCGCGGTACGGTGGCGCCGTAGTCGAGCGACGACGAGAGCACCTTCCCGGCCTCGGCGAGGAACGCCGTTCGCCGTGCCGAGGCCTCCGCGCGGGCACGCGCGCGCACCTCCTCGCGCGTCACCCAGAACAGGAGGAACGAGAGCGCCAGCCCGGCGGCGGCGACGCCGAGGGGGAGGAAGCGCTCGGTCGTGGTCAAGAACTCGCGGCCTGCCGCGTAGCGGAGGGTCCAGGGTCGCCCGGCGATCTCGACGCTGCGCTCGAGCGTGAGGCGTGCCCGATCGCCGGGGCCGCCCGCGTCGAACAGGAGCGCCTCGGGCCGCACCTCCCGTCCGTCGTACACGGACAGCCCGACGGTCCGCACCGCCGCCTCGCCCACCGCACCACGGAGGAGATCGCCACCGCGAAAGGGCGCGTACACCCAGCCGCGCAGCTGCGCTTGCCGCTCCTGCGTCGTGTGCGGCGCGTCGGAGTAGACCGGCACGTACACGAGGAATCCCGCCTGCCGCTCCTCACCCGCCTCCTGCACGAGCTCGACGCGCCCGGTCGCGGCCGGCTCGCCGGTGTCGCGGGCCCGCGCCATCGCGTCGCGCCGGATCGGCTCCGCGAACATGTCGTAGCCGATGGCGCGCTGGTTCCTCCAGTCGAGCGGCTCGAGGAGGACGATGCTCGAGTAGAGCTCGCGCTCCCCCTCCGGCCACAGGTGGTACTCGGGACGTCCTGACGCCCGTTGCTCGGCCTCGTGGACGGGCCGTTCCTCGGGGCGCACGAGCTTGCTCCAGCCGATGCCCTGGATCCCCGGGTACCGTTCGCCGAGCTCGAGGCTCGCCACGAAGTCGCGAAATGCGGCGGGAGTCGGGTCGGCTCCCAGCCCGACGAGGAAGCCACGGCCCGCGCGGAGCATCGCCTCGTACGCCCCCATCCGCTCGGTCAAGGCGGCGGTCGTCCGATCGGCCTCGTCGATGAAGCGGCCACGCGACTGATCGCTCGCGGTCGAACGAGCGAACTGCCAGGCGGCGAGCGACGCGAGGAGGCCGACGGCCAGCACCACCGCCGGCGTCTGGTGGTGGCGGAGCGCGGCCCGCGCAGGTGAGAGGATGCGTCTCGGCATGCGACAGACTGAAAGGGTAAGGCGGGCCGCGGCAGGCGCGCATCCCGGGCGGAGGGGAAGACGTGAAGCCGACCGCCCGTACCCACAGAAGAGGCTGAGTCGCGCCAGCGTGCAAGCGGTCGTGCGCCCCCAAGCTGGGGGTGCGAGGGTGAATATGGCAGCGAAAACGCCTGCTCGCGGCGTCCCAGGCGCGACTTGATCCAGATCAAAACGGCCGGATTCGCGACGTGGTACTTGAGATTGCGTCTCAGTCGTCTAGCGGCATCGTGCCGCACTCGAGCCCCGAGCGTCGCGTGAACCAACGGACCGAACCTGCCTCGCCCTTCGACCTCCCGGCGCTCTGCGCCGACCGCCTCGTCTGCACACGGTGCGGCGCCGTCACGCGGCTCGACGCGTCCGAGCTGCTCGAGGGGCTCCACGCCCGCGCCGCCGCGCGCGGGATCTCGATCGAGTCGCATTTCCTGACCGTGTACGGGCGCTGCTGGCTTTGCCGCGCCACGGAGGTGCAGGCGTGAAGATCTGCGTGTGCCGGGACGTCTCGGACGGGCTCCTGCGCGACGCCGTGCGCTGCGGTCGGACGGTCGAGGACGTCATCGCGGCGACCGGCGCGGGCAGCGACTGCGGCGCGTGTGAGGGCGCACTCGCGCGGATCGCCGCGGCGGCGCGCACGGAGCGGGTCACCCTGCGGAGTCCCGCGGGCGCCAAGGCCGCGTGAGGTGTCGCGCGTCCCGGGTTAGACACTCTGGATGGACGCGAAGGCGCGCGCGGCTGCGCTCGAGCTGTTCCGGCCCGCCGTCCGGGAGTGGTTCTCGCGCTGCTTCGAGGCGCCGACGCCTGCGCAGGCGCTCGCCTGGCCGGCGATCCGGCGCGGCGAGAGCACGCTCCTCCTCGCGCCGACCGGAAGCGGCAAGACGCTCGCGGCGTTCCTCTCCTGCATAGACCGGCTGATGTTCGCGCCGGAGCCGCCGAGGAAGGAGCGGCTCCGCGTCGTTTACGTCTCCCCCTTGAAGGCGCTCGCGGTGGACGTGGAGCGCAACCTGCGCGCGCCGCTCGCCGGGATCGCGGACGACGCCGCGGCCCGCGGCGACGTGCACCGGGTCCCCGCGATCGCGGTGCGGAGCGGAGACACTCCCGCCGCGGAGCGCGCCCGGTTCGCCCGCGATCCGGCCGACGTCCTCATCACCACGCCCGAGTCGCTCTACCTCGTCCTCACCTCGAACGCGCGGGAGGTGCTGCGATCGGTCGAGACGGTCATCGTGGACGAGATCCACGCGCTCGTCCCGACCAAGCGCGGCGCGCACCTCGCCCTGTCGCTCGAGCGGCTCGAGGCCCTCGCGGGCCGCCCGCTGCAGCGCATCGGCCTGTCCGCGACGCAGCGCCCGCTCGACGAGGTCGCGCGCTTCCTGGGGGGCGTCGCGGCCGGGAGCGCGGCCGAGGAGGCGGCACGCCCGGGCGAGGCGTCGCGCCACCGTCCGGTCACGATCGTCGACGCGGGCGCGAGGAAGGCGCTCGAGCTGTCCGTCGAGGTGCCGGTGGAGGACATGTCTCGGCTCGGCGAAGCGCTCGAGCCCGCGAGCGGCGACGCGGGCCAGGCACCGGTCCGCGCGTCGATCTGGACGGCGATCCACCCGCGCCTCCTGGAGCTCGTCCGCGCGCACCGCACGACGCTCGTCTTCGTGAACAGCCGGCGCATCGCCGAGCGGCTCGCAGCGGCGCTGAACGAGCTCGCGGGCGAGCTGCTCGTGCAGGCCCATCACGGCTCCATCGCGCGCCCGCAGCGCGTCGCGATCGAGGACGCGCTCAAGGCGGGGAGCCTGCGCGGCCTCGTCGCGACGAGCTCGCTCGAGCTCGGCATCGACATGGGCACCGTCGACCTCGTCGTGCAGATCGAGGCGCCGCCCTCCGTCGCGAGCGGCATGCAGCGCATCGGCCGCGCCGGGCACCGGATCGACTCTCCGAGCCGCGGCGTGGTCTTCCCGAAGTACCGCGCCGATCTCCTCGCCTGCGCCGGCCTCACCGAGGCGATGCACGCGGGCGAGGTGGAGTCCACGCGCTACCCGCGGAGCCCGCTCGACGTCCTCGCCCAGCAGATCGTCGCGATGGTGTCGCTCGACGACTGGGAAGTGGACGCGCTCTATGCGGTCGTGCGGCGGGCCGCGCCGTTCGCCGAGCTCTCGCGCCCCGTGTACGAGGGCGTGCTCGACATGCTCTCGGGGCGCTACCCGTCGGAGGAGCTCGCCGACCTGCGCCCGCGCGTGACCTGGGACCGCGTCCGCGGACGGCTGAGGGCCCGCGAGGGCGCGCGGCGTGTCGCGGTGGTGAACGGCGGCACGATCCCCGACCGCGGCCTCTACGGCGTCTACCTCGCCGGCGGCAAGCAGGGGCACACCCGCGTCGGCGAGCTCGACGAGGAGATGGTGTTCGAGTCGCGGGTCGGCGAGACGTTCCTCCTCGGCGCCTCGACCTGGCGGATCGAGGAGATCACCCACGACCGCGTGCTCGTCTCGCCCGCGCCGGGAGAGCCGGGCAAGATGCCGTTCTGGCACGGGGACGCGGCGGGGCGGCCGGTCGAGCTCGGCCGCCGGATCGGCCGCCTCGTGCGCACGCTGCGCGACAAGCCTCGTAGCGCGGCGCGGGAGCGGCTCGTCCGCGCTCACGATCTCGACGCGCGCGCGGCCGAGAACCTGCTCCGCTTCCTCGAGGACCAGGCGCAGGCGACCGGCGCGGTGCCGGACGACCGGACGCTCGTCGTCGAGCGCTGCCGGGACGAGCTCGGCGACTGGCGCGTGTGCGTGCTCGCGCCGCTCGGGAGCCCGGTGCTCGCGCCGTGGGCGATGGCGGCGACGGCGCGCGCGCGCGCGAAGTTCGGCGCCGACGTGGAGACGCTCTGGACGAACGACGGCTTCGCGGTGCGGCTCCCGGAGACCGAGGCGCCCCCCGACGTCGCGTTCCTCCTGCCCGATCCCGACGAGGTGGAGGAGCTGGTGGTGGACGATCTCGGCGCGACCGCGCTCTTCGCCGCGAAGTTCCGCGAGGCAGCCGGCCGCGCGCTCCTCCTCCCGAGGCGCCGCCCGGGCCGCCGCGCCCCGCTCTGGCAGCAGCGCAAGCGAGCCGCGGACCTCCTCGCGGTCGCCTCACGGTTCGGCTCGTTCCCCATCCTGCTCGAGGCGTACCGCGAGTGCCTGCGCGACGTGTTCGACCTGCCGGCCCTCGAGGAGGTCCTCCGCGACGTCCGCGACGGGCGGGTGCGCGTGGTCACCGCAGACACGCGCACGCCGTCGCCGTTCGCCGCCTCGCTCCTGTTCGGGTTCGTGGCGAGCTTCATCTACGACGGCGACGCGCCGCTCGCGGAGCGCCGCGCGCAGGCGCTCGCCATCGACCAGGCCCAGCTCCGCGAGCTCCTCGGCGAGGCCGAGCTGCGCGAGCTCCTCGACGCCGGCGCGCTCGCCGCGCTGGAGGCCCAGCTCCAGCACCTCTCGCCGGAAACTCGCGCGAGGAGCGTCGACGGAGTCGCGGACCTCCTCCTGCGCCTCGGCGACCTCTCCCGCGAGGAGATCGCTCGTCGCGCGGCGACGCCCGAGGCCGCCGCGGCCGCCGAGCGCCTCGTCGCGGAGCGGCGCGCCCTCGAGGTCCGGATCGGCGGCGAGGAGCGGCTCGTCGCGGTCGAGGACGCGGCGCGCTACCGCGACGCGCTCGGCGTCCCGCTCCCGCCGGGCGTGCCCGACGCGCTCCTCGGACCGGTCGCGGAGGCGCTCGAGGGGCTCGCGGCGCGGTACGCGCGCCGGCACGCGCCATTCACCACCGGCGAGCTGGCCCGGCGCTTCGGGATCCCGCGCGCGGCGGCGGAGGGCGCGCTCCGGACGCTCCTCGAGCGCGGCCGGATCCTCGAGGGAGCGTTCCGGCCGCACGGGGCGGAGCGAGAGTGGTGCGATCCGGAGGTGCTGCGCGGGCTACGGCGCCGGTCGCTCGCGCGGCTGCGCGAGGAGATCGAGCCGGTGGAGCCGCGCGCGTTCGCGCGGATGCTGCTCGGCTGGCACGGCATCCCGCGCCGGGGACGCGGGCTCGACGCGGTGCTCGACGCCGTCGAGAAGCTGCAAGGGGCGCCGCTCCCCGCGTCGCTCCTCGAGACCGAGCTCCTGCCGGCGCGGGTGGACGGCGACCTGCGCGGCGACATCGACGCGCTCGCGGCGGCGGGCGAGGTCCTGTGGGTGGGCCTCGAGCCCCTCGGCGAGCGCGACGGGCGCATCGCGCTCTACCTCGCGGACGCCTTCCCCCGGCTGCTCCCGCCCGGACGTGCCGCCGCGGACGTGCCCGGCGAGCGCGCCCAGCGGGTGCTCGACCACCTCGCGCGGCGCGGCGCCTCGTTCTTCGCCGAGATCCACGCCGCCGTGGGCGGCGGCTACGAGCAGCAGACGGTCGATGCGCTGTGGGACCTCGTCTGGCGCGGGCTCGTCACGAACGACACGTTCCAGGCGCTGCGCGCCTACGCCGAACCCACACCGGCGCGGCGCGAGCGCGGCCGAGCGATCGCGCGCGCCCCGGCCGCGTTCCGATCGCGCCGCCTGGCGCCCGCCGCCGCGGGCGGGCGCTGGACCCTCGTGGCCGCGCGGCGAGAGCTCGCCGGCGGCCTCCCGACGGCGACCG
The DNA here is from genome assembly GCA_035456445.1 of Anaeromyxobacter sp. Lineage (GTDB taxonomy): Bacteria > Myxococcota > Myxococcia > Myxococcales > Anaeromyxobacteraceae > Anaeromyxobacter. The sequence goes on along the minus strand of DATIDF010000037.1, from coordinate 242 downwards.
AGTGGAGCGCCGCGACCGCGCAGCAGCTCCTCGTGCGCTACGGCCTCGTGACCCGCGGCGCGGCGACGGCGGAGTCGCTTCCCGGCGGCTTCAGCGCCGTCTACGACGTGCTCCGTCACCTGGAGGAGAGCGGCCGGATCCGCCGCGGCTACTTCGTGGCCGGGGTGGGGGCGATGCAGTTCGCGCAGCCGGGCGTGCTGGATCTCCTGCGCTCGCTGCGCGAGCCGCCGGAGGTCGCAGAG
>DATIDF010000036.1:0-7774 GCA_035456445.1 Anaeromyxobacter sp. | reverse complement strand
CCGACGACGTCTCGACCGTGAAGTACGACGCGGAGAAGTCGCCGGCGCTGCTCGAGGAGGACCGCGCGATCGGCGCGGCGAGGCTCGGCATCCGCCGCGAGGCCGTGCGCGTCACGCCCGCGTCGGAGGTGTTCGCCCGCTGAGTGTCACATCCTCGATACGGCGACCGTCGCGACGGCGGCGAGCAGCGCGATGATCGCCGCGAGGAGGACGCGCCGCCGCGCGCTGCTCGCGCCGTCGTCGTCCAGGCCGAGCGACAGGGGCGGCTGCACGGCGACGGCCGGGAGCGCCGCGAAGCCGACCTCCAGGGTCTCGCCGCTCTCCGCCGCGAGGTCGTCGCCGCGCTCGGAGGGGGGGCGCGCCGCCCAGCCCTCGCCCCTCATCGCCTCGGCGGAGCCGGCCGTATCCGTCTCCGCGTCGACCGCGCGAAGGTAGGAATCGTCGTCTACGAGGGGCTCCTCCACCGGAGCGGTCGGCGAGGCCGTGACGAGCGCGGGCGCCGCTTCACGGAGGACGGCGTCCGGCGGGCGCTCGATGCTGCGCGCGCCCGCGGGCGCGAGCCCCGGCTCGTCGGCGCTCGATGGCTCCTCCGGCGCGAGCGGCGGCGGCAACGGAGGTGCCTCGAAGTGGCGGAGCCGACGCTCGGCGGCGTCACGCGGTTCGGAGGGAGGGCCACGCACCACGATGGCGTGCCCACAACGGCAGCGGATTCGGTACACGCGTCCCGCGGCGGGCTCGTCGACGCTCGCGTAGCGCTTGCCGCACCGATCACACGCGAACTTCAAATCACGCCCCCCATCGAGCCCCTCCGCGACGGTACACCCGGGCTGCCCCGACGATCGAGTTACTGCTACAGTGCCGACCGTCTAAGGGATACTGCCGTTTGCCTCGAAGCGCGAGCCGCGCGCGGGGTTGCGGCCGGGCGAAGGGGCGCGAGGGCGCTCGCGCCGGCTCGTCGTGGCGCGGCGGAGCCGCAGCGGCGGGGCACGGTCGGGGAGGCGGGATGGGTGGCGTGTCTCACGTGGTGTCGCGCTCGAGATCGGACAAGCCCCAGCTCACGCAGTTCCACCAGCGGATCGCCGCCGAGGCGCTCACGGCGCGCGGCGGCGGCGGGACCACCCGGCTCGCCGGGGCCCTCGCCCACTCCGCGGTCGACCTGAACCCGCACCAGATCGAGGCGGCCGCGTTCGCGCTCGCCGCGCTGCCGACCGGCGGCGCCGTGCTCGCCGACGAGGTGGGCCTCGGCAAGACCGTCGAGGCGGGCATCGTGCTCGCCCAGCTCGCCGCCGAGGGAAAGGCGCGCGCGATCATCCTCGTGCCCGCGTCGCTGCGCGCGCAGTGGCGCGAGGAGCTGCGCTCCAAGTTCGGGCTCGACGCCGAGGTGGTCGATGGCGACTCGGTGCGCGAGAAGGAGCGGCAAGGGCTCCGGACGAACCCGTTCGACACCGGCGGGATCGTCATCTCCTCGCATCCGTTCGCCGCGCTCCGCCAGGCAGACATCGAGCGGGTCGCCTGGGACGTCGCGGTGATCGACGAGGCGCACCGGCTCAGGAACGCCTACCGCAAGGATCACCGCACCGGGCAGGCGCTCAGGAAGGCGTTGCGCAAGGCGCCGAAGCTGCTCCTCACCGCCACGCCGCTCCAGAACGACCTCATGGAGCTGCTCGGGCTCGCGGCGTTCATCGACGACGCGCTCCTCGGCAACGAGGAGGCATTCCGGGCCCAGTACGTCTCCGGAGAGCTCACCGAGGATCGGGCCGCCGACCTCAAGGCGCGGCTCGCGCCGGTGTTCGTCCGGACCCTGCGCCGCCAGGTGCGCGAGTACGTGAAGTACACCGCGCGACGCTCGATCGTGGAGGACTTCGCGCCGACGGCGCAGGAGCAGGAGCTCTACGACCGCGTGTCCGAGTACCTGCGCCGCGAGGACGCTTACGCCATCCCGCAGGCGCGGCGGCAGCTGTTCGTCCTCGTCTACCGCAAGATCCTCGCCTCGTCGTCGTTCGCCCTCGCCGCGACCCTCGACCGGCTCGCCGACACGCTCGACGAGAAGGTCGCGGGAGTCGAGTGCTCCGCCCAGGCCGACCTGCTCCTCGAGATGGACGGGTTCGCCGACGAGGTGGAGGAGCTGTTCGACGATCCCGGCGCGACCGCGCGGCCCAAGGGCCAGGCTGCGCTCCGCCGCATGAACGACGAGCTCACGGAGCTCCGGGCCTGCGCCCGGCTCGCCCGCGAGATCAAGGTGAACGCGAAGGGCGACGCGCTCGTGCGCGGCCTCGACCGCTGCTTCACGGTCGCGAAGGCGTGCAGCTGGCCGGAGAAGGCGGTCGTCTTCACCGAGTTCCGCCGCACGCAGGACTATCTCGCGCGCCTGCTCCAGTCGAAGGGCTACTCCGTCACCTGCCTCTCCGGCGACGTGAGCGGCACCGAGAAGCGGCAGGCGCTCGTGGAGGAGTTCCGCAACCGCTCGCAGATCCTCCTCATGACCGAGGCCGGGGCGGAGGGGCTGAACCTCCAGTTCTGCAACCTCGTCGTGAACTACGACCTGCCCTGGAACCCGCAGCGCGTCGAGCAGCGCATCGGCCGCTGCCACCGCTACGGCCAGCAGCGCGACGTCCTCGTCCTCAACTTCCTCAACCGGCAGAACGCCGCGGACAACCGGCTCTACGACCTCCTCTCGCAGAAGCTCGCGCTGTTCGACGGCGTCTTCGGCTCGTCGGACGAGATCCTCGGCGCGCTCGGCACCGGCATCGATTTCGAGAAGCGGGTGCTCGACATCTACCAGTCGTGCCGCTCGAGCGAGCAGATCGACGCCGCGTTCCAGAAGCTCCGCGGCGAGCTCGACGACCGGATCTCCGCGCGGTTCGCGGCGGCGCGCGCGCTCCTCTTCGAGCGCTTCGACGGCGAGGTCCGCGGCCGGCTGAGGGTCGCCGAGCAGAAGGCGAAGGAGGCGGTCGCGCGGCGCGAGGCGGAGGAGGACGCGCTCGTCGCGGCGGTGCTCGAGGACGACGCCGGCGCGGCGGGGGCGAGCGAGGCGACGGTGCAGGAGGCGCCCGCGAAGGGCCGCACGCGGCGCGCGAAGCTCGTCCGGGAGGCCGCGGAGAAGGTCCGCGCGCGGCCGCAGGACGCGGTCTCGTTCCTCGAGATCCCCTCCGTGAACTTGCCCGCGAAGCTCGGGCGCCTCGCCGGCCGCGAGGGCTGGTGGTTCGCATACAAGTTCGCCTTCGACGCGCTCGTCTCGGAGGAGAAGGTGGTCCACCTCATCCTCTGGCACGACGGCGAGCGGTTCCACGCGCTCACGCCCGAGGAGTCCGAGGTGTTCGCGGCGCTCCCGGCCGAGGAGGCCAAGGCCGGCCCGCGCGGCGCCACGGTGTCGATCGGCAGTGCGCAGGAGGAAGCGCTCCAGGCAGTCCATGCCCGCCTCGTGGCGGACCTACAGGAGCGGATCGCGACGACTTACGACGAGTCGCGCGACCGCTGGGACCGTTCGGTCGAGGACGCGCTGGCCGCTCCCCGCAAGGTGGTCGAGGACGCGCGCGCCGCGTGGGCGAAGGCGCGCGGCGCGCTGCACGACCGCTCCGAGACGCCGCTGCGCGACCGGCGCGCGCTCTGCGAGCGTGCCGAGCGGGAGTACCGCCGCAAGCTCGACGACCTGCGCGCGACGGAAGGCCACCGGTACTCCGAGAAGGATCGGGCGATCGCCGACCTGAAGAAGCGTGCCGAGATCCGCGAGAAGCGCACGCTCGTGGCGACCGCGTACTGGCGGGCAACGTAAGCCCCCCTCCTTCGCACCTTCCCTTCGCCCCGACCCAGAGTATTTCCTTCTTCGTCCCGACCCAGGGTATTTCGTGGCGCGTCCGCGCCCGTTTCGCGCCGACCTCCGTGCCCGCGTACCCGAGGCCGCGTACCCCGCGTACCCGCGTACCCGTACCCGCGTACCCGACCCAGAGTGATTCGCCGCGTACCCGACCCCGCGCGTACCCGACCCAGAGTGATTCGCCGGACCATCCGTCCATCCGCCGACCGTTCGACGTTACAGCCACTGCCACGATCCTTGAATTTTCGGCACGGAGTCATTGGCACGGGGGCTGCCACCATCTCCGCGTATGACCGCACCGCGCCAGGTCCTTCCCGGAACCACCTATCTCGTCACCCGCCGCTGCGCCCAGCGGCAGTTCCTGCTCCGGCCTTCCGCCGTTACGAATGGCGTCTTCCTGTACGTCCTGGCCGCGGCGGCTCGCCGCTTCTGCGTCAAGGTCCATGCCTTCTGCGTCCTCTCGAACCATTTCCACCTGCTCGTCACTGATCCGGACGCGCGCCTCCCCGCCTTCGAGCAATACCTCGACTCGCTCGTGGCGCGGGCGCTCAACGCCACGCTCGGGCGCTGGGAGTCGTTCTGGGCGCCAAACAGCTACAGCGCCGTCGCGCTCATCAGCCGCGTGGACGTACTCGACAAGGCTGCGTACGTGCTCGCGAATCCGGTCGCGGCCGGGCTCGTCCGCCGCGGACGCGAGTGGCCTGGGTTGTGGTCCGATCCCGCCCAGATCGGCGCGAGCGCCATCGAGGCAAAGCGTCCCGCTGTCTTCTTCCGGCCGAACGGAAAGATGCCGGAGACTATCGAGCTCGAGCTAACCCCGCCTCCCGGCTTCTCCTCCGCGGAGGAGTTCAGAGACCGGCTCTCCGAGGCGCTCACGGCGCGCGAGCACCAGGCCGCGCTCGAGCTTGGATCCGAGGGCCGAGCGTTCCTTGGCGAGGCGCGCGTGTTGGCGCAGAAGCCACACGGTCGCCCGTCAACCGAGGAGCCGAGACGGAAGCTCAACCCGCGGGTCGCGGCGCGCGACAAGTGGAAGCGGATCGAGGCCCTCGGCCGCCTGGCCGAGTTCATCGAAGCGTATCGAGCGGCATGGACGAGGTTGAAGGCCGGCATTCGCGACGTGCTCTTCCCCGCAGGGACGTACTGGCTACGAGTCGCTCATGGCGCGCGCTGCCTCGCGCCCGCGTGAGACTCCGCTCCGTGACGTTTGCCTAACGTCTACAGTGCGCCCGCGCACGCTACTCCGAATTGCGGAACGAAACGGCCAGTGGATGCCGATCGAGGCTCTCCGGGAGTCTGATGCGAATCTACACGCGCTCTGCAGCGCGCCCGAGCCGCGGAACTTGGCGTCCGAGCCCAGAAGCCCGGAGCGGTCGTAACCGCGCGCCGACGCAGAGGCGATTATCTGGGTCGGGCGACGCAATTTCTCTGGTCCGGCGACGCTGACGCTGGGTCCGGCGACGCAGGCGACGGGTCCGGCGACGTCGACACAATTTCTCTGGGTCCGGCGACGGACGGACGCGCAATTTCTCTGGGTCCGGCGACGACGCTCGACGCAACTTCTCTGGGTCCGGCGACGCGGGTCCGGCGACGGACGCGCGCGAGCCGGCGGCTCGCCCGGCGCAAGCGATCAACCGACCCGAATCCGGAGCGCTTTCGGGACGATCTCGAAGCGTGCCGGCAACGACCCTGGCGCCTCGCCGTCCACGTCGAGCAGCACCCGCGCGGCGCCCACCGGCTCGACCTCGACGGTCCTCGCCTGCAGCACGCGCGTATTCGGAAGCCGCACGTGGGTGCCGTCGTAGAGCATCCGCTTCTTCATCACGAAATCGGCGACGCCGAAACCGGACCAGACGACGACGTCGAAGAGGCCGTCGTCCATGCGCGCCTCCGGCGCGACCAGCATCCCTCCGCCGAAGAAGCGCCCATTGCATACCGAGAGCGCGGTGATGCGCTCCTCGATCCACGCGCCGCCATCGGCGCGCCAGCGGACCTTGGGATCGCTCCAGCCGATGAGCGCGCGCGCGGACGCGAGCATGAACGAGAGCTTGCCGCTCGGGAGGCGGAGCCCCTCGTTCACCAGGCGGGAGACCTCGCCGGAGATGCCGCACCCGGCGACGTTCGCGAAGTGGCGGACCTGGGTCGTCCCGTCGAGGCCGGCGAAGGTGATGCGCCCGAGATCGCACACCGCGACCTTCTGCCCGGAGAGCGCCCGCGCCGCGGAGGTCAAGTCGCTCCCGATGCCGAGCGTCTTGCGCAGATCGCCTCCGGTGCCGCGTGGGATGTAACCGAACACCACGTCCCGCTGCTCCGACGCGCCGTTCACGAGGCCGTCGATGACCTCGCTCGCCGTGCCGTCGCCGCCTACCGCGACGACGAGCTTCGCCCCGGCCAAGACCGCTTCGCGCGCGAGCCGCGCGCCGTCGCCGGAGCAGACGGTGAAGGCGAAATCGAACTCGCCGACCTCGGCGCGGATCGCGCGGGCGATGGCGTCGAAGTGGCGACCCGTCCGGCCTGCGGCGCTGCGGGGGTTTACGACGAGGAAGGGCTTCACCCGCGAGAGGATAACAGGCGCCCGGCCGGTGTGCGCCGCCGCGCGCGACCTGGACGCGGTGAGGTCTCTCCCCGTGTCGCCGATGCCGCGCCGCGGCATCGCGGTGAAGAGGGTCTCCGCGCGCGGGGACGGGAGCAGCGGGGTGGGCGTCGGGATCGCGCCGGGCTCCCGATGGACGCAACATGCCGCGTATGCATCGGCGGCGCCGCGCCGTAGATGCGCTCGCTCGCGCCCCTAGCGCGGGGGACGACCGCGTCGGGCGCAGACCCCTCGATCACCTTCGTCAGCCGTTCCCCGGGGCTCGAGCGTCGGGGGCGGCCGCGACGAGCTTCGCGCGCAGCTGGCGGATGATCAGGGAGATCGGCACGCCGGTCGGACAGAGCGCCTCGCACGAGGCGCATCCTTCGCACGCGGCGAGCGCGTCGGCGGCGAGTGGCAGGTCGGCGGCGCTGCGCGAGTAGAGGCGGAACGCAGCGTGGAGGCCGAGCGCGCGGACCGCCGGCGCCGCGCCGGCGAGATCGCAGCCGAGCTCGCATAGGCCGCACGCGACGCACGCGGATGCGGCCTCGCCGATGGCGCGGTCCTCCGGCGTCGTCGGCCCGAGCCCCTCGGTGACGTACGCGGCATTGAAGCGCTCGAGCCCCGTGCCGCGTCGCCGGAAGAGGCGCCGCAGCGGGTGCGCGACGAGCGCGCGCCACGCGAGGTACGAGAGCGCGCCGGCCCGGGACAAGCTCATTCCCCCCCACCGAGGCGCGCCGCCGCGCGACCGGCGAGCCAACCCGTGAGGATCGCCACGCCGAGGCCGGTGCCGTCGGTCGCATGCTCGTGACCGCCCACCACCGCGCCGGCCGCGAAGAGGCCGTCCACGACTGGGCGGTCCCCCGCGTCGAGCGGCCGGAGCCTGGCGTCGACTCGCACCCCGGCGGAAAGGAGCGGCTGCGGCGCGGCCCGCGCGCGGACGGTGAGCGACGCGGCGGGGCGCGCGGCGAGATCCACGCCGGCCTCCCGCCCTTCGGCCGCCTGCACCGCGAGCCCGAGCGCCGCCTCCCGCAGCGTGCCTCGCCGCTCGATGCCGCCGCCCACGAATCGGCCCGTGGCGAGCACCCATGAGGGCGCGGTCACCCGCGCGTCGCCGACGGCGGCGGGCCTCCCCGGCCCCGCGGCACCCAGGATCGCGCCCTGCATGATCCGCACGCCCGCCGCCGATAGCGCTGCCTCGAGCGCCGCCTGCAGCCGCACGCCCGGAACGCTGGGCACGTCGGAGAGCGTCTCCGCGACGGGCACGCCCGCGGCGGCGGCGACGCGTTCCGGCACGCGGGCGTCGGCGTGGATCCCGAGCACGGGCGGAAGGAGCACCACGCCCGCGGCGGCCGGGAGCGCCGCCCGGATCGCGGTGCCGAGCGCCTCGG
>DATIDF010000035.1:0-9329 GCA_035456445.1 Anaeromyxobacter sp. | reverse complement strand
GAGCGAGCTCGGCAACATCACCCCAGTGCTCCTCGTTCCGGGTCCCTGGGATGCGCGGACGCTCGCGGTGCAGGCGGAGACCATCGCTGGCATGTTCACGCACAACGCGTCCTACAACTGCATCGCCGCCAAGATGCTCGTGACCGCGCGCGGGTGGCCGCTGCGCGACGAGCTCCTCGCGGCCGTCGAGCGGTTCACGGCGCTCGCGGCGCCCCGCCGCGCCTGGTACCCGGGCGCCGCCTCGAGCTACCACCGCCTCCTCGACGGCCGCACCGGCGTGGTGCGGATCGGCGACGCCCGTCCCGACGAGCTCCCCTGGGCGATCATCCCGGGCATCGCGCCTGATCCCGACGACGCCGCGTTCCGTCAGGAGCCGTTCTGCGCCCTGCTGTGGGAGACGCAGATCGGCAGCACCGACCCCGTCGAGTACCTCGAGGAGGCGGTGACGCTCGCGAACGAGACGCTCTGGGGGACGCTCGCGGCGCACATCGTCGTTCATCCGCGCACCGCCTCCGACCGCACGACGCGGGCCGCGCTGGAGCGCGCGATCCGACGACTGCGCTACGGCACGGTCTCGGTGAACTGCTGGGCGGGGTACGGCTTCGGCTTCGGCACGTCCCCGTGGGGCGCCTATCCCGGCTCGCCGCTCACGGACATCCAGAGTGGCCGGGGGTTCGTGCACAACGCGCTCATGCTCGAGCGCGTCGAGAAGACCGTCGTGCGCCACCCGGCGGTGACGTTCCCGAAGCCGCCCTACTTCCCGAGCCACCGCACCGCCCACACGCTCGGGCGCGCGCTCACGCGCTTCGAGGCGCGCGGCCTGTCGGCGCTGCCTGCCGTCGTCGCGGCTGCCATCCGGGGCTGAGCGGCCGTGCAACAATCCCGGGCCTGCTGCGACGCACGCTCCTGTCCGGGGAGCGCGCGACGCGCGCGACGCGTCCCGTGGCCCTGCGGCTCGACGGGCCTCGCCGACGCGTGCTCTCATCGGGACGTTCGCGCGCTCGCAAATGCGCGGCAGGGGGCAACGGTGAAGAGCTTTCTCCTCTCATGGCTCGCGAGGAAGTACTCGGGCGGCGATCTCGACGGCTTCGTGCGCGAGCAGCCGGACGACTGGCTCGTGTGGGAGGCGGGCCCGTGGCGCCCTCCGGCGGCGGCGCGCGAGACGCTGCTCGCCGGCCCCGGCACCCGGCTCGTCTCGGCGGGCGAGTCGCTCGTCATCGCGCTCGGCGCGAAGGACGGGGGACCGGCGGTCCGGCTCGGCCGCGCGCCCGAGAACGACGTCGTCATCGACGACGGCACGCTCTCGCGCCGGCACCTCGTCCTGCGGAAGGACGGCGCCGGCGGCTGGACGATCGAGGACGCGGGCTCCTCGAACGGCACGACCATGAACGGGCTGCGCCTCGGCCGCGCGCCGACCCGGATCGAGCCGGGGGCGCGCATCGAGGCCGGCGCGGTGCGGCTCACGTACTACGACGGTGCGTCGCTCTTCCGGCGTCTCCTCGGCGCGACGCCGACGCCCCTCACGCGCCGAGCAGCGCCGTCCTGAGCGCGAGCCGCGACGCGCGCCGCACCCGCGCCTCGCGCTCGCGCCGCCGCTCCTCCTCGGTCTCGGGCGCGAGCGGCGGGGCCTTCGTCGGCCGACCGTTGCCGTCGATCGCGACGAACGTGAGGTACGCGTCGCAGCACCTCCGCCGCTCGCCGGTCCGCGGATCCTCGGTCGAGACCTCGACGTTCACCTCCATCGACGTCGAGAAGACCGCGGTAACCTGCGCGACGAGGAGCGCCATGTGGCCGATCCGGGCGGGCGCGAGGAACGAGAGCTGGTCGATGGAGGCGGTCACGACCGGCAGGCGCGCGTGGCGCATTGCCGACATCCCGGCCGCGAGGTCCGTCCACTGCATGAGCGTGCCGCCGAACGCGGTGCCGAGGGTGTTCGCGTCGCCGGGCATGACGAAATGGGTGACCTCGACGCGCGACGCGGAGGGGGGCTTGGGCTCCATCGCGCCTCTATACGCCAAGGTCCGAGCGGCCGCTCCCCTTTCCCGCCGGTCGTACGGTCGCTATAGAATCCGCCCCCGCCTCCGGAGCTCCCAAAGATGCCGCTCGAAGTCACGCTCATCGATCACGCCCGCGACCCGCTGTCGAAGCTCTACGGGGCGTACCGCACCTGCTACACACCCAAGACCCCCGGCGAGGTCTGGGGCGAGATCCGCGACGGGCGCATCGCCCCGGAGGCGATCCGCGAGTTCATCCAGGAGCGGCTCAAGACCGGGCACGCCTCGCCGCTCGAGCAGGTCGTGTTCTGGTTCGGGATCTCCGGCGTGTCGCGCGCCCTCTCGCACCAGTTCGTGCGGCACCGGATCGGCATCTCCTTCGAGCAGCAGTCCCAGCGCTACGTCCGCTACAAGGAGGAGCGGCTCGACTACGTCATGCCGAAGACCTGGCGCGACGTCCACGGGATGGCGGACGAGTACGACCGGCTCATGCGCGAGATCACCCGCGTGTACGAGCTCGCGCTCGCGAAGGGCATCCCCGCGGAGGACGCGCGCTTCGTGTTGCCGAACGCCACGCCGACGAACTTCCAGGTGATGGTGAACTTCACGGAGCTCCTGCACATCGCCGACCTCCGGCTCTGCTGGCGCGCGCAGTGGGAGATCCGCCACATGGTCGCGCTCATGCGGCGCGAGGTCATGAAGGCGATCCCGGAGATCGGCGGGTACCTGCAGCCCAAGTGCGGCGACAAGCGCATGGGCTACTGCGACGAGCCGCGCAAGGAGTGGGAGAAGTGCCCGCTCGGGAAGGTGCGGCCGCACAAGGAGCAGCTCCTCGACGTCTTCCGCGAGTACCGCGCCGGCAACCTCGTGCCGCTCGGCGAGGAGCACCTCCGCACCGTGGAGGACGCCGGCAACGAGGAGTGAATGGCCGGGCGCGGCCGTGACTCGGAAACCGCCACCGAGCGGAGCGAGACGCCGGCGCACCGCGTTCGCGGCGAAGCCGCCACGCGGTGGCGCACAGGCCCGGCGAGCGGGGGTGGGGCCCCGACGAGCTCTGCTCGGCGGGGCGGGAGCGGCAGCCCCGTGTGATCACCGCGCACGGAACCCGGCTGGAGCGTGGCCCTCAGCTCGATGCGCGAGGGGCGCGCGGAGCTCGGCTCGGCGGGGCGAGGGCGCCAGGCAACGCCAGATAACCGCGCTCCCGCCCCGGCGGGAGTCGGGCGGCCAGGCGCCGCTCCGGTAGAATCGCGCCGCCCTTCGACAGGCTCAGGGCGAGCGGAGCGCTCCCATGACACGTCTCGTGAATGCCGCGGTCGCCGCGGCCCTCGCCGCCGCCCTCCCGGCCCGCGCACAGGTCCAGAGCGCGCTCGACCGCGACCAGGGCTTCCCCGCCGGACTCTCTCTTCCCGTGTCGGGCGCGGCCGCGGCCGAGGAGCCGACCGCGGTCGGCGTGAATCCCGCCGGCGTCGGGTTCGTGCCGCATCTCGCGGCGCAGGCGTTCCACGAGCAGGACGTCACGCCCGGCTCGAGAGCGGACGCGATCTTCGCCGCCGACGGCGTGGGCCCGCTCGGCATCGGGTTCGGCATGCAGTGGGTCCGCCCCGGCGAGGGCGACGGGCCGCGGTACCGGAAGACCACGCTCGCCCTCGCCCTCACCGACACTCGGAGCTTCTCGGTGGCGTTCGGCTGGAACCGCTGGGCCTCGTACGACGACGCGCTCGATCAGGTAGCGAGCTGGGACGTGGGGCTCACGCTGCGCCCGACGCGCTGGCTGAGCGTCGCAGCGGCGATGCGCGACCGGGACGCCCGACTGTCCGGAGAGCCGCTCCCCGTGCACTACGATCTCGGCGTCGCGACTCGCCTGTGGAGGGACGGCCTCACGCTCTCGCTCGATCTCCTCGGCGACGACGACCGGCGCGACGCGCTGCGCGTGACTCACCTCGCGGCGGGCGTCGGCGCAGAGCTCCACTCGGGCGTCGCCCTCACGGCGCAGCTGCAGGTCCCGCTGCGCGAGGGGCTCCCCACCGGCGATGCGCCGGCCGCAGTGGTCGCCCTCTGGTGGAACGGCCCGCACGCCGGCTGGACCGGCGGCGCGGTCCCGGTGCGCGATGGCACGGGATGGATGGCGGGCGTGCGACTCTCGGCCGAGCGCTACCGCTCCGCGGCCAGCGCCCACGAAGTCCCGGCGGTCGACGTCGAGCGCGCGCTCGAGCCTCCCCGGACGTTCCTCTTCTTCACCTTCGGAGAGCCTGATCCATACGGCCGGCTCCTCGCGCGGCTCGACGAGGCGCGCGACGATCCCGAGGTCGCCGCGGTCGCCGTCCGCATCGATGGGCTCGGGCTCGGCGCGGGGCGCGCGGAGGAGCTGCGAGGCGCGCTCACCCGGATCCGCGAGAAGAAGCCGGTGCTCGCGTACCTCGCCGGCGGGGGCACGACCGAGTACTGGATCGCGAGCGCCGCGACGGCGATCGCCGCCCAGCCGGGCTCGACGCTCTTCGTGAACGGGATCTCCACCTCCACGCTGTTCGTGAAGGACCTGCTCTCACGGATCGGGGTCGCGTTCGAGGTGGTGAAGCGCGGCGCGTACAAGACCGCGCCCGAGCCGCTCGTCCGGAGCGACGCCTCTCCCGAGGCGCGCGAGGTGGTCGCCTCCGTCCTCGACGACGTGTACGGGCGGCTCGTGGCGGACGTCGCGGCGGCGCGCCGGATCCCGGAGGAGAAGGTCCGCGCCCTCGTGGACCGGGGGCTCTTCGGCGCCGAGGAGGCGCAGGCGGAGGGGCTCCTCGACGCGGTGCTCTGGCCGGACGAGCTCGAGGGCTGGGCGCGGCGCATGACCGGGCGGCGCGTGCAGATCTCCGGCGGCTACGAGCCGACGCCGGAGCGGCGCGCGCAGCGCTGGGGACCGGCGGCGGTCGTCGAGATCGTGCGCGTGGAAGGGGCGATCGCGGGCGGCAAGAGCCGCGGGGACCGGCTGGGCGTATCCGCCATCGCCGGCGCCGACACGATCACCGCCCAGCTGCGTCGCGCGGCAGAGGACTCCGACGTGAAGGCGATCGTGCTCCGCATCGACTCGCCGGGCGGGGACGGCGTCGCGTCCGATCGGATCTGGCGCGAGGTGCAGCGTGCCCGGCGCCGCAAGCCCGTCGTCGCCTCGATGGGCGACCTCGCGGCGAGCGGCGGGTATCTCGCCGCGGTCGGCGCCGACGCGATCCTCGCCCAGCCCTCCACGCTCACCGGATCGATCGGCGTGTTCGCCCTGAAGCCCGACCTCTCGGGCCTGCTGGCGAAGCTCGCCGTCGGCCGCGAGGCCGCTGCGCGCGGCGAGAACGCGCAGCTCACGAGCTTCGCGAAGCCCTGGTCCGCGTCGGAGCGCGCCGCCGTCGAGCGCGAGATCGGCCGGTTCTACGCGCTGTTCGTCGCCCGCGTCGCGGAGGGGCGAAAGCTCGCGCCCGCGGACGTCGAGGCGATCGCGAGCGGGAGGGTCTGGACCGGCCGGCAGGCGCAGGAGCGGCGTCTCGTGGACGGGGTGGGGTCGCTCCGCGACGCCATCCAGCTCGCGCGCGAGCGCGCCCGCCTCGGCAAGGACGACGTCGTCATCGTCCGGACCGCGAAGGGAGGGGCAGAGGCCATGGATCCGTTCGCGACCGGGCTCCTCGGCGCCTCGCCGTCTCCGCTCTCTCGCGCGCTCGCCGCGGTCCCGGAGCTCCGCGCGCTCGCGCTCGTCTCGGAGATGGGGCCGCTGCTGGCGCTGCCCGTCGAGTGGCTGGAGAGCGACGCGAGCGCGCCACCGGGCGAGGGTGCGTCCGGCTCCCCCCCGTAGACGCCTGGCGTACCGCCCCCACGGGGCGGTGACGAACCTTTCGCTCGGCGGACTTTTTTGCTATGTCATCACTTGTCTACCTTCCGCGAGCGACGTACGTTTCACGCGGCGGGGAGACGAGCCCCTGTTCGGCAGGTTGCTGGCGAGTTCGCGCCGCGTGACGCGCGGCGCGCTGCGAGCGACGCGACGGGGGCGGCGGTTCGCGGCCCACCGACTGCCAACGAGCCGCGGACGGCGCCATTCCAGGACGCATGACGGACGTGCCGCGAGGGCGGATACCTTCGCCCCGCTGCCGGAGCAGACGACAGCATGAGCGACAACGAGCAGACCCCGACTCCGGTCGCGAGCGGGGCCCCTCAGAACCCCCAGCCCACCACTACCTCCGCCCATGAGGGCGAGCCGGGCGGGCAGCCCGGCGCGCCCGGAGGAGCCCCTGGCCCCGGCGCAAGGCGTCGCCGGCGCCGGCGTGGCCGCCGCGGTCGCGGCAGTCAGCCGGGTCAGGGCGGACCGCCCGTCGGGCCGAACGGCCAGCCCCTGGCGGCGCCGACGCCGAACGGGAGCGCGCCCGCCCCCCAGGCGCAGCCCGGCGGTCAGCCCCAGCCCGAGGTGACCGAGGAGGTCGAGGGCGTCCTCCAGTTCGAGGGCAAGGGCAACGGCTACCTTCGCGACCCGAAGCGCAGCTACCTCCCGCAGCCGTTCGACGTGGAGGTCCCGCGCTGGCTCATCGATCGTATGCACCTGCAGGCCGGCCTCCTCGTGAAGGGGCAGGCGACGACCCGCAACATGAAGCGGGTGCTCGCGCGCATCGACCAGCTCGAGGGCACCGACCCGATGGCGGTCGCCCGGCGAACCCACTTCCACAACCTCACCGCGACGGACCCGACCGAGCGGCTCGTCATGGAGACGCGCGCGGACGAGATGATCGGCCGCGTCCTCGACCTCGTGGCCCCGATCGGCCTCGGCGCGCGCGGCCTCATCACCTCGCCGCCCAAGGCCGGCAAGACGATCATGCTGCAGCGGATCGCCCAGGCGATCACGGCGAACCGCCCGGACGTGCACCTCACGGTCCTGCTCGTGGACGAGCGGCCCGAGGAGGTCACCGACATGAAGCGCAACATCCAGGGCGAGGTGATCGGCTCCTCGAACGACCGCCCGACGGAGGAGCACCTCCACGTCGCGGAGATGGTGCTCGAGCGCTCGAAGCGGCTCGTGGAGGGGGGCAAGGACGTCGTGATCCTGCTCGACTCGATCACCCGCCTCTCGCGCGCCTACAACAAGGAGATCGAGTCGTCCGGTCGCACGCTGACCGGCGGCGTCGACTCGCGCGCGCTCGAGCGGCCGAAGCGGCTCTTCGGCTCGGCCCGCAAGGCCGAGGAGGGCGGCTCGCTCACCATCCTCGCGACCGCGCTCATCGACACCGGGTCGCGGATGGACGAGGTGATCTTCGAGGAGTTCAAGGGCACGGGCAACATGGAGGTCGTGCTCTCGAGGCAGCTCGCGGAGCGGCGCATCTTCCCGGCGATCGACATCGGCGCCTCCGGCACCCGCAAGGAGGAGAAGCTCTTCTCGCAGAAGGAGATCGAGAAGGTTCGCCGCCTGCGAGGCGCGCTCGCGTCGCTGAAGCCGGTCGAGGCGATGGAGCGGCTCCTGAAGAAGCTCTCCGAGTTCGAGACGAACGAGGAGTTCCTCCAGAGCTTCTGACCCGTTTTTCGCCGCCGGCTACCGGGCTTCCGGCCCCAGCCATGTCTCGAGCCTGATGCCCGAGGTCCGAAGCCCGAGGGCGCGACGCGGAAAGAGCGACGGCCCCCGGTGCATGGCCGCCCGCGAGCCGCTATCATCCGCGCCCGATGGACTCGCGCGCCGCGCCGCCTACCCTCGTCCCGCCCCCTGACTCGGCCGCCGCGCCCGAGCCGGTGCTCGTCGTCGACGACGACGAGCTCATCCTGAAGGCGCTCGCGCGCATCCTCGAGGGCGCGGGCTTCTCGCCACGCTGCTACGCCTCTCCCTCCGCGGCGCTCGCCGCGCTCGAGACCGAGCGGCCGGTCGTGATCATCTCCGACTACATGATGCCGGGGATGGACGGCGTCGCGTTCCTGAACGAGGCGCGCGCGCGCTTCCCGGCGGCGGTCCGGATCCTGTGCACCGCGGCGGACGACTTCCGCGTGGCCCTCGAGGCGGTGAACTCGGGCGAGGTCTACCGGATCGTCTCGAAGCCCTGGCACCAGGCAGAGCTCGTCACGACGGTGTCGCAGGCCGCCGAGGCGGCGCGGCTGCGGCGCGAGAACGAGCGGCTCACGGCCGAGGTCCAGCGCCAGAACGGGCAGCTCCGCGAGATGAACGCGCGGCTCGAGGAGATGGTCCGCGCCCGGACGCAGGCGCTGCTCGAGGGGCTCATCGCCGCGCTCGACTACCGCGACGCGGAGACCCAGTGGCACTCGCAGCGCGTCTCGCTGTTCGCGCACCGCCTCGCCCGGCAGCTCGGGTTCGAGGAGCCGGAGCTCACGACCATCAAGCACGGCGCGCTGCTCCACGACATCGGCAAGATCGGCGTGCGCGACCGCGTGCTGCTCAAGCCGGGCCCGCTCACGACGGACGAGTGGACCGAGATGAAGCGCCACCCGGAGCTGGGGTGGGCGCTCCTCCAGCGCGTCGACTACCTTCGGCCGGCGTCCTCGATCGTCCTCCAGCACCAGGAGAAGTGGGACGGCTCCGGGTACCCGGCCGGCCTGCGCGGCGACGAGATCGTCGTCGGGGCGCGCATCTTCCACGTCGTGGACACGCTCGACGCCATGACGAGCGACCGTCCCTACCGCCGCGCCCGGCCGTTCGACCACGCCCGCGACGAGATCACCCGCTGCGCAGGGACGCAGTTCGACCCGGCCATCGTGGCCGCGTTCCTGTCGGTGCCCCCCGAGGAGTGGGAGCGGATCCGCCTCGACGTCGAGACGGTCGCGCTGCTGTCCGGGGAGCTCGCGGAGAGCCCGCCCGCGCCCGAGGAGCTCGCCGCCGCGCTCGACGCGCTGCGGGGCTGACGGCTTTCGCCCGGCGGGGCGCGCCCGCCTCCTACTGCAGCTCGACCCCGAGCAGCGCGGCGGTCTGGCCAGCGGTGATCTCGATCGTCGCGCCGGCGCGGCGGCCGTCCTCGGTCCGCAGCTCGATGCGGTGCCGTCCGGGCGCGAGCGCGACGGCCCGGACCTCGTCCGCCGCGAGCGGCGGCAGGCGCTGGTCGCCGTCGACGACGAGCGTCGCCGCGGCGCGCGGCTGGACCAGGAGGCGCCCCGCCGCGGCGGGATCCGTGACGGCGATGGGCTCGTACGCCGCGTCGGGCGATGACGCCGCGAGCACGAGCGACGCGGCGAGCACGAGCGCCGCGACGACACCTGCGGCGAGCGCCGCCCGCCGGACGCCGCTGCTTCCGGGCGCGCGCCGACCCGCGGATGTGGCCGGCGCCGGAGCAGCCGCCCCGGGCGGCTCGTCGGGGCGGACCGCGATGATCTGGGTCTCCTCGGACGGCG
>DATIDF010000034.1:0-6231 GCA_035456445.1 Anaeromyxobacter sp. | reverse complement strand
CGCCGCGCGCCGCACCGGGCTTCCCGCGGGCGCGGGCGCCGGCGGGGGGCGCCGTCCGCTTGCCCTCCGCTCGCGCCGCGGCCGTCTCGCGGGCGACGAGCTTGTTGAAGTTGCTCCGCTCACCGCCGGCGGTCGTGTCCTCGTAGACGAACGCGAGCCCGCTCTGGTCGAACTTCTGGAACCACTCCTCCCAGTCGATCCGGTTCAGCGTGCCCTCGCCGGTGTACCCGGGGAAATCGATGCGGATGATCCCGGTCTCGTCGGTGCCGCGCGCGGTCGACGTCACCTCCGCCGGCCAGCCGCCGCGCTCCTCGACCCAGCGCCGGATCGTCTCGTGATCGGTCGTCGTCTGCGACCTCGCTCGAGCCATGTGTGACCTCCCTGAACGCGTAGAGGGTGTGCATGGCCTCCGGGCGACGACAGCCCATCGTCTCGCGTGTCGGCCGCACGAAGGGGCGCCGGGTAAGCGTCGCTCGGCTGAACGACGCACGAGGCGTTCCGCGCCGCGTCGAAGGTCCGGCCGCCGGATGCCGCTCGCCGCCTGGCTGTGAGCGGATCGGCGCCGATGTCGGTGCGACCCCCCGTCCCCCGGGCGGTCACCGCTTGCGGCCGCGCGGCCCACGGCCCAATATCCGCTCCCACCCGGAGGTCATCCACGATGCGTCACCTCACGATCGCCCTCGCCGTCCTCATGCTCACCGCGTCCAGCGCCGTCGCACAGACGCCCTGGGACGTCGCGAAGAAGACGGCGGGCAACGCCACGGTCGGGAAGCTCGAGAAGCAGATCAACCAGCGGCTCCTCGAGGAGGGCCGCAAGAACCAGTGCTCGTTCAAGACCGACACCGACCAGCTCGAGCCGGGCTGCGATGCCAAGATGAAGCGGCTCTCGAACGCCCTCATCGACGCCAAGAAGCAGCTCAACGGCGCCGGCGTGAAGAACTTCAAGTTCGTCGTGTCGGGCCACACCGACTCGAGCGGGAACGCCAGGCACAACGACGAGCTCTCCGCGAAGCGCGCAGCGGTGGTCGAGAAGGAGCTCGTCGCGCGCGGGGTGCCGAAGGACGAGATCGAGTCCCTGGGCATGGGCTCGAAGAAGCTGCTCGTGAAGCCGGACGACACGCCCGCGAAGAAGGCGAAGAACCGCCGCTACGAGATCCAGGTCAAGCTCTAGGCCGCCTCGCGCGGCATCGCCCGAGAGTGGAACGCCGGCCTAGGGCTGGCCGGTCGCCTCCGTGCTAGCATCGCTGGCTCGGAGGCGAACCGATGGTCTGGTGGCTGTGGGTGCTCGTCGGCCTGGCGCTGCTCGTGGTGGAGCTCGTCACTCCCGGCGGCCTGTTCGCGCTGTTCTTCGGCTTCGGCGCGCTCGCCGTCGCGGTGCTCGCCGTGATCGGCGTCGGCCCGATCGCCCAGTGGCTCGCGTTCACGGCGATCTCCCTCCTCCTCCTCGCGACCCTGCGGCGGGCGCTCCAGGACAAGCTCCAGGCCCGGCGCGCGCCCGTGGACTCCCTCGTCGGCGAGGAGGCGGTGCTCCTCGAGGACCTCGCGGCGGGCGGCTCGGCGAAGGCCGAGCTCCGCGGCGTCCCCTGGAGCGCGCGCGCGGCGCCAGGAGTCGCGCTGCGAGCGGGGCAGCGCTGCCGCGTCGAGCGCGTGGATGGCCTCGTGCTCTGGATCCGCGCCGACTGACGGCGCCTCTCGAAAGGACGGACCCCCATGGAAGGCATCTCCGCCGCGCTGGCGATCGCGATCGTGCTCGCCGCCTTCGCGCTGTTCGTCGTCGTGAAGACCGCCGTCGTGGTGCCGCAGCAGAACGCCTACGTCGTCGAGCGGCTCGGGAAGTTCTATGGGGTCATGGACGCCGGCTTCCACCTGCTCGTGCCGTTCATGGACGTGATCCGCTACCGGCACACGCTGAAGGAGCAGGCGATCGACATCCCCGAGCAGATCTGCATCACGCGCGACAACGTCCAGGTCGGCGTGGACGGCGTCCTATACCTCAAGGTGCTCGACGCACAGCGCGCGTCCTACGGGATCAACGACTACTACTACGCCATCAGCCAGCTCGCGCAGACCACGCTGCGCAGCGAGATCGGCAAGATCGAGCTCGACCGCACGTTCGAGGAGCGCAACCACATCAACGGCGCGGTGGTCTCCGAGCTCGACAAGGCGACGGGGCCGTGGGGCATCAAGGTGCTGCGCTACGAGCTGAAGAACATCACGCCGCCCAAGGACGTGCTCGCGGCGATGGAGAAGCAGATGCGCGCGGAGCGCGAGAAGCGGGCGGTCATCCTCACGTCCGAGGGCGAGCGCGACGCCGCGATCAACTCCGCGGAGGGGAAGAAGCAGCAGGTCATCAAGGAGTCCGAGGCGTCGCGCCAGCGGCAGATCAACGAGGCGGAGGGGCAGGCGCAGGCGATCCTCGCCGTCGCCCGGGCCACCGGCGAGGGCCTGCGAGAGGTCGCCGCCGCGATCCGCGCCGAGGGCGGCGTCGAGGCGGTGCAGCTCAGGGTGGCCGAGCAGTACGTCGAGCAGTTCGGTAACCTCGCTCGCACCACGAACACCGTCATCCTCCCGGCGTCCCTGTCCGACGTGGGTTCGATGATCGCCGCCGCCACGAACGTGCTCCGCGCGGCGACGCCGCCCGTCCGGAGCACGACCGTCGCGCCGCGCCCGCCGCCGCCGCCGTCCCGGCCGCTGCCGGGGACGTAAAGACAGGAGCGGTCGGGTCTGGGACGGGGTTGGGCTCGGGGTCGGGGTCGGGGCCCTTCGACTTCGCTCCGCGGCTGACGCCGCGTCGCTACGCTCAGGGTGACCGGCCTCAGGGGATCCGGTCGAGGTCGAGGTCGAGGTCGTCCTTCGACGTCGCTCCGCGGGCTACGCCGCGTCCCTCGACTCCGCGCCGCCTTCGGCGGCGCTACGCTCGGGATGACCGGCCCCTTGACCGTTTGTGGCCAACGTCGAGGTCGCCGTTCGGCATTGCTCCGCGGGCGACGCGCGTCCGCTACGCCTCACGCCCTCGTCTTCCTCCGGCGCTCGAACCCTCCGCGCGGCCGGAGCGCGGCCCGCGACCCGGAGTCGCAAGGCCACCATCGAGCCGCACCCCGGGTGCCCGGCGCCCCGGGAGTGATGAGACGTATCTTCCCGGAAAGACTGGAGAGTCGATTGACCCGCGACGGCACGCCGCACGCAAAAACAGCGCCCTCATGCGCAAGGCGCAAGATCTGCCGGAAATCATCTCGATATGACGCTGCCCGTCGCCCTCACCGGACTGCCCGAGATCCTCGGCACCCTGACCGCCGATACGCGCGGCCAGCTCAGGCACGCGACCCACCCCGACAAGGCGGAGCGCAACGCCGCCGCCGCGGCCGCCGCGATGAACGAGATCACCGCCGCCGGCGGCGCCGTCGGCTTCGCGCGGCTCGAGATGCTGCTCGTGAAGGGCGCGAGCAAGGCGACCGTCACTGCGATGCGGTCGGACGAGATCCTGCTGGTGATGGTCGATCCGGCGAAGGGGACGGCCCAGGTCGAGAAGGCCCTGCACGCGTGGGCGTCGAACGGGGCCGCCGCGCCCGCGGCTCCGCCAGGAGTCTCCGCCCCCGCCGCCGCGCCGAGGTCCGCGCACGCCGAGGCGCGAGTCTCCGCGAGCGACGATCCGTGGGCCGCCCTGCGGCGCTCGCTCGTGCGCGGGCTCCTCACCGAGGCCGCCGCGCGGCGGCGTGAGATCGCCGACACCACGCCCGCCGCGGGTCGGGCCGGCGTCGAGCGGCTCGCGGCGGCCGAGATCGACCAGGCGATGCTGACGCTCGTCCAGGGCGTCGGGAGCGTGCTCGCGGGCGACGGCCTCGGCGGCGCCCGGACACTCGAGGCGCTCGCCGGTGACTCGCAGAAGAACCTCTCGTTCCGCTGGCTCGCGCTGTGGTGGAGCGCGCGCGCGATGCTCAAGAGCGGCAACTCCGCGGCCGCGCGGACGCACGTGAAGCAGGCGCTCGCGCTCGGGAAGCAGCTCGACCGCGAGGCGGTGGCCCTGAGCCAGTGGGTCGCGGCGAAGGTGCTCGTGAACGACGGCGAGCACGGCAAGGCTCTCGCGTACCTCGAGCAGGCCCGCGCCGCGTTCCAGCGGCTCGGCGATCGCTGGGGCCTCGGTCGGACCTGGCTCGCCGAGGCGCGGGCCCTGCTGGCGCAGGAGCGCGACCCGGAGGCCGTCGCTGCGGCCCGCCAGGCGTGGGCGACGGATCGCGCATGGGAGGAGCCGGTCGTGTTCCTTGCGCGGCGGGCGCTCCTCCGGGGCGATCTCGCCGAGGCGGAGGGGCTCCTGCGATACGTGAACGGCCAGTCCGCAGAGCGCCTGCGCTCGCTCATCGAGGCGATCCGGCAGCAGGGGGTGAGCCAGGCCGACGCGATCGAGTTTCTGCGCGAGTCCGACGCCCCGCCCACCGTGCGGTCGATCCGCGCGATGGAGCGGCTCTCGCAGGCCTCCCCCCGCTTCGTGCAAGCGCGCGACGCGCTCGCCTGGATGCTGCTCAAGGTGGGCAAGTACGCCGAGGCGAGCACCATCTTCCGCGGGCTCCTCGCCCAGCAGCTCAAGCAGGCGGATCGCGCCTCGGTGATGCTGGGGCTCGGCTGCATCGCCCACGCGCAGCAGACCGGGAAGGACCCCGACAGCAAGCTCCACGCCGCCGTCACGGCGGGCGGCGCGGCGCCCGGGCCGGGCGCGCCCGACGCTCAACCCCTCCCCGCGCTCTCCACGTCGACGCTCGCCGCGCGTGTGTCGCAGATCGTCGGAGGCGGCCCGGTCTTCTCGGGTCAGCTCAGCGTCTTCCCGCTCCCGGACGTGGTCGAGTTCGTCCGGAGCGCGCGCCGCACGGGGCTGCTCGTGTGCAGCTCGCAGAAGGGTATGGCGGCGGTGAACTTCCGCGATGGGCGCATCACCGGCGCGACGTCGCCGGGCACGCCCGACGTCGGGGAGATCCTGCTCCGCGCGCGGAAGATCTCGAGCGTGGCGCTGAAGGCGGCGAGGGCTTCCCAGCCGGCAGATCAGCCGGACCACGTTCTCGGCGCGTGGCTCCTCCGCGAGGGGCTCGTCGACGCCGCCGCCGTCCAGGAGGCGCTCCGGTGGGGGATCGAGGCGACCTTCCGCGACCTCGTGCAGTGGAGGGACGGCGAGTTCGCCTTCAACCGCGAGGGGGAGAACGAGCCGGCGAGCGCGCCGGCTCCGATCGATCTGGACGCGCAGGACGTCCTCCTCAACGTCTTCAGGCAGATGGACGAGGACGCCCGGGACGCGGTCGCCCCCGGCGTCCCGCGGTAGCTCCCGCCAGGCATTCGCACCTCGCCCATGCCCGAGACCCGCGCCCCCCTCACCCAGGACCTGACGAGCCTCGCGGGCCTCAAGCTCGGGAACTACCGCCTCGAGCGGCTCGTCGGCCGCGGGCGGATGGGCGTCGTCTACCTCGCGAAGGACGAGGCGCTGCTCCGCCCCACCGCGATCAAGGTGCTCTCCTGGAGCGTCGCCGAGGCACGGGGCCACGACCCGGTGCAGTGGTTCCTCTCCGAGGCCCGGCTCGTCGCCCGTATCAACCATCCGCGCGTCGTGCAGATCTACGGAGCCGCGAGGCACGGCGATTACTGCTACATCGCGATGGAGTACGTCCCCGGCCACTCGGCGGAGGCGATGGTCTCCCACGGCGAGCCGATGGCCCACGAGCTCGCGACGGACATCCTGATCCAGGCCGCGTCCGCCCTGCACGCCGCGCATCTCTCGGGCGTGGTCCACCGCGACGTGAAGCCCGCGAACCTCCTCGTCGGCGCCGGCGGCGTGACGAAGCTCGGCGACTTCGGCATGGCGCTCGGGCCCCCGGAGGCCCGGATCGCCACCGCGCACCTCCGGGTCGGAACGCCGTACTACACCGCGCCCGAGATCTGGCGGGGGGAGGCGGCGAGCCCCGCCTCGGACATCTACTCGCTGGGCGCGACCTACTTCCACCTGCTCACCGCCCGGCCGCCGTTCCCAGACCACGACGTCGCGAGCGTCGAGCAGGCGCACCTGCGCGCCGCCGTCCCCGATCCGCGCGAGCTCGTGCCGAGCCTCCCCACGTCCTGCAGCGCGCTCGTCCAGCGGGCCCTCGCGAAGTCGCCCTCCGAGCGTCACGCCTCGGCGCAGGAGTTGCTGTGGGAAGCGCGGCGCGTGCAGCAGGACCTCACCTCGGCGCCGCGAGGCGCGCCGCGCCCGCGCCC
>DATIDF010000033.1:0-8189 GCA_035456445.1 Anaeromyxobacter sp. | reverse complement strand
GGATGGAAGAGCAGAAGGTCACCGTCAGCCGTCGGGGCGCCGAGCGCCTCGCCGCCGGGCACCTGTGGATCTACCGTGCCGACGTGGAGCGGGCGCCCGCCGCAGCAGCGGGCGACGTCGTCGCGGTCGTGGACGGCCGCGGCCGCTTCCTCGCGAAGGCGTTCTGGTCCTCCCGCTCCAAGATCGCGCTCCGCATCGTGACGCGCGACGAGGTCCCGGTGGACGAGGCGTTCTTCGCCGACCGCATCGCCCAGGCGGTGGACCTGCGCCGCCGAGCGTTCGGCGACGAGCGCTTCGTCCGCATCGTCCACGGCGAGGCGGATCTCCTGCCGGGGCTGGTGGTCGACCGGTACGGCGACGCCGCCGTACTGCAGACGCTCGTCCCCGCGACCGACCGGCGGAAGCCCCTCCTCGCCGAGCTCGTCGCGGCGGCGCTCGACGTGCGCACCATCGTCGAGCGGAACGACGTCCGCGTCCGCGAGCTCGAGGGGCTCGAGCAGGTGAAGGGCGTCGTGCGCGGGGACGCGCCGGGCCCGGTCGTCTACCGCGAGGGCGCGGTCCGGATGACCATCGACCTCCTCGCCGGGCAGAAGACCGGCGCGTTCCTCGACCAGCGCGAGAACCACCTCCGCGCCGGCGAGTACGCACTCGGTCGCTGCCTCGACTGCTTCAGCTACGCCGGCGGCTTCGCGCTGCAGCTCGCCGGGCGCGCCGAGCAGGTCACCGCAGTCGAGATGCAGCCCGCCGCGGCGGCGCTCCTGCGGGAGAACGTCGCGCTGAACCGCGCGTCGAACGTCGAGGTCGTCGAGGTCAACGCGTTCGACTACCTGCGCGATCGCGCCGAGGAGCCGCCCGCTTTCGACCTCGTGGTGCTCGATCCCCCCGCGTTCGCGAAGAACAAGGACGCCCTCCCCGCCGCGCGGCGCGGCTACAAGGAGGTGAACCTTCGCGCGCTGCAGGTCCTGAAGCCCGGCGGGATCCTCGTGACCTCCTCGTGCAGCTACCACATGGCCGAGGCCATGCTGGAGGAGCTCGTCCTCGACGCCGCGAACGACGCGGGCCGTCGCGTGCAGCTCCTCGAGCGCCGCGGCGCCGGGCGCGACCACCCCGTGCTGCTCGGCGTGCCGGAGACGCGATACCTGAAGTGCTTCGTCCTGCGGGTGGCTTGACGCACCGCGAAGGCCCCTCGTGGGCGTACCGTGACCACGCGACGTCCTTTCGGAGCGAACGTGCGGCGCGGTAGGATCCCCTTTCACGTGCACGCGGAAGGAGTTGCCCGGGATGGCCATCCGGCCCGCTGAGCTCGGCACCGGTCCCTTCGACGCGCTCGCGCGGTCGCCGCTCCTCGCGCGGCTCGACGCCGGCGAGCGCGGCCGGCTGCTCGCCTGCGCCGAGCTCGTCACGGTCCCCGCGCGGACGCGCGTCCACTCGGACGCCGACGCGGGTCGTCACCTCGACCTCCTGCTCGACGGCGCCGCCACGCTCCGCCGCGCCGATCTCCCGCTCCGGCGCCTCGGCCCCGGCGACCACTACGGCGAGCTCGCGCCGCTCCGGACCGACCACCGCGGCGAGACGGTCACGGCGGAGACCGCGCTCACGATCGCGCGCATCTCCGGCCGGTGCTGGGAGGGGATCGAGCGCAACGACCCCGCGCTCGCCGCGAAGCTCGCGACCGCGTTCGCGGCGGCGCTCTCCGACGAGCTCGTGCGCGTGACGAGCGAGATGGGGCTCCTCCTGCGCGGCCGGTCGCTCCCCCGCGCGGCCGAGGTGACGGTGCAGCTGCAAGGCGAGACGCTGCGCGTCCGGACCGGGACGCCGCTCTCGGAGCTGCTCCCGGCGGAGCTCGACGGCGCGCTCGTCGTCGGGGGGCTCCTCGGGCAGAAGCCCGTCTCCCTGTCCACCCCTGTCTTCACGGACACCACCGTCACGCCGCTCACGCTCCGCCACTGGGAGGGGCGCGCCATCTACGCCCACTCCGTCGGGCTCTTGCTCCTCGAGGCGGCGCACGCGCTCGCGCCGGCGCTCCGCGTCCGCATGGGGCCCTCTCGCGGGACGCGGCAGATCGTCGACCTCGGCGGCGTCGACCGGGCCGCGCGGCCGGAGTACGCGGCGCGAATCGCCGAACGGATGGAGCGCCTCGCCCAGGCCGACGCGCCGATCCGGCTCGAGTACTGGCCGACCGACGAGGCCGTCGCGTACTTCGCGGAGCGGGGCTGGGACGACGCAGCGCGGCTGCTGCGAATTCGCCGTCAGGCCACCGTGAGGCTCGTCTCGTGCGGAGAGCTGTACGCGCTGTCCATGGGGCCGCTCCTGCCTTCGACCGGCGCGATGCGCGGGTTCGGGCTCCAGCCGTGCGAGGAGGGGCTCGCGCTCGATCTCGGTGAGCGAGATCCGCGCAACGGGCGCAGGGCCGGGGCCGCGGCCCCGCTGCCGCCGCCGCGCGACGGCGGGATGGTGGCCGAGCACCAGGCCTGGCTCGAGTCGCTGGGGGTGACGAGCGTCGGCGCGTTCAACGACCTGTGCATCTCCGGCCAGGTCTCGCAGCTCATCCGCGTCGCCGAGGGCTTCCACGAGAAGCGCATCGGCCGGATCGCCGACGCCATCGCCGCCCGGCGAGATCGCCTGCGCATAATCGCCATCGCGGGGCCGTCGTCGTCCGGGAAGTCGACGTTCATCAAGCGGCTGACGGTCCAGCTCCAGATCGACGGGGTGAACCCGGTGGCGCTGGGGCTCGACGACTACTACGTGGACCGGGAGCGCACCCCGCGTGACGAGGCGGGCGAGTGGGACTTCGAGGCGCTCGAGGCGATCGACCTCCCCCTCCTCCACGATCACGTGCGCCGCCTGATCGCCGGGGAGCCGGTCCGCACCGCCCGCTACGACTTCCTCACCGGAACGAGCCACCCGGACGGCGGGCCGGTCATCCAGCTGCGCCCCGGCGACGTGCTGCTCGTCGAGGGGATCCACGGGCTCGACCCGCGCCTGCTCGACGACATCCCGCCGGCCGGGTCCCTCTACCGCGTGTTCATCCACCCCGCGACGACGCTGCCCTTCGATCGGCTCACCCGCACCTCCGCGACCGATCTGCGGCTCCTCAGGCGCATCGTGCGGGACCGTCACCGGCGCGGGTACGGCGCGGCGGAGAACATCCTGCGCTGGCCGTCGGTTCAGGCCGGCGAGCGCGAGCACATCTTCCCGCACCAGCACGAGGCGGACGCCGTGTTCGACTCGGCGCTCGTCTACGAGCCTGCCGTGCTGAAGGTCTTCGCCGAGCGCTACCTCCTCGAGGTGCCGCCCCACCACCCCGCGTTCCCGACCGCCCATCGCCTCCGCTACCTCGTCGATCGCTTCGTCTCCATCTACCCCGACCACGTACCGCCGACCTCGATCCTCCGCGAGTTCATCGGCGGGAGCGGGTTCGAGTACTGAGGCCCGGGATGCCGTTCGGCAACGGACCGCACCGTCTCCGCCACCTGCGCGACGCAGTCGAGGACGCCGCCCGCGGGTGTGCGCCCGCGGACGCCGCGGCGCTCCGGGCGGAGATCGACGACCTCCTCGATGAGCGCGCGCTCGCGCAGGCCGTGATCGAGCAGACCGCCGCGCTCGTGGTGGTGCTCGACCGCGAGGGGCGGATCCGGCGCTGGAACTCGGCCTGCACTCGGGTCACCGGGTACCTCGCCGGCGAGATGCTCGGGCAGCCGGTGTGGGACCTGCTCGTGCCCGAGGAGCGCGAAGGGGTGCGCGCCACCTTCGGCCGGCTCCTCGCCGGCGAGCTCACCTCGCAGCACGAGAACTACTGGCTCACGCGCGACGGCCAGCGGCGGCTCGTGTCGTGGCGCAACGCCGCGCTCCTCGACGACGCCGGCGAGGTACGCACCGTCGTCGCGACCGGGCTCGACGTCACCGAACGGACGCGGGCCGAGCAGACGTTGCGCCGTCAGGCGATGCGGCTCGAGGCGCTCGCCGAGGCGTCGCGCGTGTTCGCCTCGGGGCTCGACTACAAGGCGACGCTCGACACCGTCGCGCGGCGGCTGGCGGAGCTCATCGGCGACGGCGCGCTCATCCGCATCGTCTCGCCGGACGGCGCCTGGCTCGTGCCGGTGGCGGTGTACCACCCGTCGCCGGAGCGGGCCGCGCTCCGCCGCCGGATCATCGCCGCCGCCCCGCAGCGCACGAACGAGGGGATCACCGCGGGCCCGCTCGCGAGCGGGAGGACGCTGCGGATCCCGGAGCTCACGCGGGAGACGGTGCGGAACGAGATGAAGCCCGAGTACTGGCCATATCTCGAGGGGGTGACGAGCCTGCTCATCGCGCCGCTCGCGCAGCGGCACGAGGTGTTCGGGCACATCACGCTGATGCGCGACGCGGGCGGTGCGCCGTACACCGCCGAGGACGAGGCGCTGCTCGAGGACCTCGCCCACCGCGCGGCGCAGGCGATCGAGAACGCGCGGCTCTACTCCGAGGCGCAGAGCGCCGTCGCGGCACGCGACGAGTTCCTGTCGATCGCCTCCCACGAGCTGCGCACTCCTCTCACCGCGCTCCGGCTCGCGCTCGGGAACATGCGCCGCGTCACCTCGCGTGAGGCGCTCGAGCGGTTGCCTCCCGAGCACGTCGAGCGCGTGCTCGCCGCGGCGGAGCGGCAGGGGCAGCGGCTCGAGAAGCTCGTCGCCGCGCTCCTCGACGTGTCCCGGATCCACATGGGGAAGCTCGAGCTCGACCTCGAGGAGGTGGAGCTCGGGGCGCTCGTGGCCGACGCGGTGACCCAGCTCGAGGACGAGGCCTCGCAGACCGGCTCGACCATCGCCGCGCACGGTGAGCCGGTGCGCGGCGCGTGGGACCGGCTGCGGCTCTCGCAGGTGGTGACGAACCTGCTCTCGAACGCCGTGAAGTACGGGGCCGGAAACCCGGTCGAGGTGAGCTACGGCCCGTCCGCCGCCGGCGCGTTCGTCCTCGTCCGCGATCGCGGGATCGGCATCGAGCCGGAGGACCAGCGGCAGATCTTCGAGCGGTTCGAGCGGGCGGTCTCGTCGCGGAACTACGGCGGCCTCGGCCTCGGGCTCTACATCGTGCGCCGGATCGTGGAGGCCCACGGCGGCACGATCCGCGTCGAGAGCGCGCCCGGGGAGGGCTCCGCGTTCCTCGTCGAGCTGCCGCTCCGGCCGCTGTGCGTCCGGCCCGGGCGCGCCGAGCGGGAGCGCCCCGCCCCGCGCTGATGGTCGGGGCTCAGCGCGAGAGGAACTCGGCGGCCGGGAACAGCAGGACGTCCTCGATCGACTCCGCCTCCGCGACGAGCATGAGCACCCGGTCGAAGCCGATCGCGACGCCGCCCGCGTCCGGCATTCGCCCGACCGCCTCGAGGAACCGCTCGTCGAGCGGAAACACCGTACGGCCCAGGGCGCGGCGGAGCGCCTGCTCCTCGACGAGCCGCGCGCGCTGCTCGGCCGCGTCGGTGAGCTCGGTGTAGCCGTTCGCGAGCTCGAGCCCTCCCGCGTAGAGCTCGAACCTCTCCGCCCAGCGCGGATCGGCCGCCTTCACCCTCGAGAGGGCGGCCATCGAGGCGGGCCAGTCGACGAGGTACTCGGGGCGCTCGACGCCGAGCCTCGGCTCGACCGCGTCGAGCATCACCCGGAAGAACACGTCGTCGAAGGACTCGCCCGGCGGCCCCGGATCGTGCCCCGCGGCGCGCGCAGCCGCCGCGAGCCGAGTGGCGTCCCCCGCGCACGCGGCGAGGTCCACGCCCGCGTGGCGACCGAACGCGTCCGCGACGGTGATCCGCGGGAACGGCGGGGCGAGGTCGAGCGTGCGCCCGCCGCGCGCCACGCGCGTGCCGCCCGCGACGGCGCGCGCACACGCCTCCACGAGCCGCTCGAGGTCCTGCATCACGCCCTCGTAGTCGGTGCCCGCGCGGTAGAGCTCGAGCATCGTGAACTCCGGGTTGTGCGTGCGCGAGACCTCTCCGTTGCGAAACACGCGCGACAGCTGGAAGATCCGCGGGAAGCCCTCCGCGAGGAGGCGCTTCATCGCGTACTCGGGGCTCGTGATGAGCCACAGCGGCCGCTCCTCGCCACCGCCTTCCGGCACGAAACGCGCCTCGAAGGGGTGGAGGTGCGGCTCCATCCCCGGCGCCGGGACGAGAGACGGCGTCTCGACCTCCTCGTAGCCGAGCGCGCCGAGGAACCGGCGCACCTCCGCGGCGAGCCGCGCGCGCTGCCTGGCGCGCTCGCGTCGGGTCACGGTCATGCGCCGGAAGGTAACCGCCAGGGAAAAGATGTGCGGGGGATTCGGCCGACGTAGTCCCCGTCGTCGTCTTCGTCTCCCGTCGCCGTCGTGGTCGTCTTCCCAGCCTCCCGTCCTCGTCAACCCTCCTTTCGTCCTCGGTTGACGATCCCCTCGCCCGTCGCGATACTCGCCCCTCCCGCCCGATGCCGCCCTCCGTCGATCCAGAGACGTTCCCCTGCGAGGACACCGGCTCGGGCCCGGTGCTCGTCGCGATCCACGGCTGGTCGCTCTCGGGCCGCTGGCTCCTCGACGCGCTCCCCGCCGCGGTACTCGCCGGCCGCCGCGCGCTCGCGCCCGATCTGCGCGGTCACGGGCGCTCGCCGGACGGAGGCTCCTTCACGCTCGACGAGCTCGCGCGCGACCTCGTCGCGGCCCTCGACGCCCGCTCGGTCGAGCGCGCCGTGGTCCTCGGCTGGTCGCTCGGCGCGCAGGTCGCGCTCGCCGCGATGCCGCGCCTCCGCGGCCGGGTGACGGGGCTCGCGCTCGTGTCGGCCACCGCGCGTTTCACCGAGGACGGAAGCTGGCCGCACGGCCTGCCCGCGCGCACGCTCGCGGCGCTCGCTCGCCAGGTCGAGCGTGATCCCGCTCGGGCGACCGCGAAGTTCCACGACGGCATGTTCCTGCCGGACGAGCTCGATGGCGCGGCCGCGGCGCGAGCCGTCGCGCTCCGGGCGCGGACTCCGCTGCCGTCGCCCGCGGCACTCCGCGCCGGGCTCGACGTCCTCGCGGGGACGGACCTCCGCGCGGCGCTCGCCGCCGTCGACGTGCCGGCGCTCGTCGTACACGGCGAGCGCGACCCGATCTGCCTCCCGGAGGCGGGCC
This sequence comes from Anaeromyxobacter sp., assembly GCA_035456445.1. Classification (GTDB taxonomy): domain Bacteria; phylum Myxococcota; class Myxococcia; order Myxococcales; family Anaeromyxobacteraceae; genus Anaeromyxobacter. The sequence goes on along the minus strand of DATIDF010000033.1, from coordinate 1,088 downwards.
GCGCGCTCGCGGCGGCGCTGCCGCGCGCCGGGCTCGCCATCGTCGCCGGGGCCGGCCACGCCCCCTTCCTCTCGCGCCCGGGCGCGTTCGAACGCGCGCTCGCGCCGTTCCTCGGCGCATGCGCCTGAACCCGGTCGACAAGCGCCGCGTCCGCGCCGCCTTCTCGCGCTCGGCCGGTGCATACGATGCGCGCGCCGAGGTGCAGCGCGCGGTCCAGGACCGTGTCCTCGCCCTCCTCGACCGAGCGGCGCCGGACGCGCGCCGCGTCCTCGACGTCGGCGCGGGCACGGGCGCCTTGCTCGGTCGGCTCGTCTCGGCGCGCCCGGGGCTCTCCGCCGCGGCCATCGACCTCGCGCCCGGCATGTGCGCCGCGACGCGCCATGCCGCGCCGGGCGCGGGCGTCGCCGCCGCCGACGCCGAGGCGCTGCCGTTCCGCGACGGTGCGTTCGATCTCGTGGTGACGACCTCCACGCTCCAGTGGCTGCCGCGCGTCGCGCCAGCGCTCGAGGAGGCGCGGCGGGTGCTCGCGCCGGGCGGCGTCCTCTGCGTCGCGCTGTTCGGGGCGCGCACCCTGCACGAGCTGCGGGAGGCGTGGGACGCGGCGGCCGGGGCGCGCCCCCCGCAGACGCACCGCTTCCTCTCGCGCGAGGAGCTCGCGGCGGCGCTCGCGAGCGCCGGGCTCGCGGTCGAGGCGACACGCGACGAGGAGCTCGTGGAGCGTCACCCGGACGCCCGCGCAGTGCTGCGCGCCCTGAAGGCGGTCGGCGCATCGAGCGCGGTGCCCGGCCGCGCCGGGCTGGGCGGACGGCGCACGACGCTCGAGGCGATCCGGCGCTACGAGGAGCGGCACCGCGGCGCGGAAGGCGTCCCCGCGACGTACCACGTCCTCTACGCGCTCGCGCGACGTTGAACGGGGGCTGCGCGGCTTCTTGCCGGGGGGACGCACACTACGCGTCCCCCCGGACCCCCGGCTCGCTCCGGCGCAGCCTCATCCGGCTGCGCCTGCGCTCGCGCGGCCGACCCCTTGCTCGCTGGGGCCCGCGCGCGGGCGGCTTCGCCGCGAACGCGGTGGCGCCCTGGCGGGCCCG
>DATIDF010000032.1:0-7702 GCA_035456445.1 Anaeromyxobacter sp. | reverse complement strand
AGTCGGCCATCGCGCCCTGCTCCTCACGGAGAAGGCGGGCGAGGTGGTCCGTGAGCTCGCGTGCGGTGGACATGCACGGAGGGTCTCATGCGAATTTCGGCCCTCGCCAAGCGCACGAGGAAGGCGCGAGACGCGAGAAAGCCGCAGGGGTGCCGCGACCCCTCCCGCGCGGCGCCGGCGCCGCGGGATGGCCCGCGAGCGCTGCGAGGCGCGTGTTCTCGCGCTGCTCGCGTCGCGGAAGGCGAGATGCGATAGAACCACGTCAACTGGTTTAACGATGGGCAAATGGGTCCTGGCCACGAGGAGAAACTGTGAGTGAAATGGGGCCCTGGCCGCCGCCCACGGCCCCGCGCCCCCGAGCCGAAACTGGTCTCCGGTGCCGCGTCTCGCCTTCGAGTTTCTTGGGAGCCGATCGCGCGGCAATGGTGCCGGTCCTCGGCAACGGTCCGGGCCCATCCCTCGTCTCGAGCCAGCCTCGGGGCCGCCTGCCTGGCGAACACGGCCGTTCCCGGCAGAACGGTTGCCGGACTTGTGATGAATGAGGAGCGCGAAGCGACGGGAAGGGACGCAGTCCGACGCAGTCCCTCCCGGCGGGGAGCCGTCGCGCGTCCGCGAACGCGGCGCGCCCCTCGACTTCGCGCCCGCCTTGCGGGCGCTACGCTCGGGGTGAGCGGGCGCTCACGGGACCCGCCGAGCAGTGGTGGGGCCCCAGCGGCTCTGCCGCTGGGCGGGGACGCAGCCCCCGTAATCAAATCTCCAGGCCGACGCCGGCGACGACGCCGAACGTGGACCCGCCGACGTCGTACGTCGAGCGCGTCGCGGTTCCGCCCGAGGAGGGCACCACCACCTCCTTCTTCACGAGGTCCCAGCGCGCGAACGGCGCGCCCGAGAGGACGAGCCGCATGGGGCCGAGCGGGAGACGCAGCGACAGCGTGGGTCTGAAACCGACGTACGGCAGCCACACCGACTCCGCGTCCGCGCCGAGGTTGGTGATGCGGTGACCGCCCAGCTCGCCGAGGAGGTCGACGCGGACGAGGTCGGTGACGTCCCACTTGATGCCGACGAGCGGGGTGAGCACGAAGCTGTCCGCCGCCTCTCGAAACGAGCCCTCGTAGAGCGCGCCCACGTCGAGCACGCCGAGGCGCAGGAGCGCGGACGCGCCGTAGGTGTCGAGGTTCCCGTCGAGCGTGTCCGGATCGAGGCTCTCGACGCCGTGCTTCAGGCCGAGCACGTCGTAGCGTGACGCTCCCCCCCACGCACCGAGCGTGAGCGACCAGCCCGAGCCGGGCGACGTGTCGGCGGCGGCGAGGAGCGGCGTGGCGAGGGCGAGGGCGGCGGCGAGGGTGAGGAGGCGGGGCGTGCGCATGAGCCACTCCTGTCGTCAGGAAACCACGATGCGGTCTTCGGGGGGCGCCGAGCCCCGCGAGTGAACGGACCCAAATCCCGCCCGTACGGCGGGATGGCCGACATCGAGCAAGAACCGAACCGTCGCCGCCCTGTCCGCCCCGGGCGGCCTGCGCTGCTCTGCTATCCTGGCCCACATGGTCGCTCTGGATCCGGTCGCGTTCGTGCGGTCGACCCCGCCCTTCGACGGGCTCCCGCCCGAGGCGTTCGGCACCGCAGCGCGCGCCATCGAGATCGTCTTCCACCCGGCCGGTACCCGGCTCTTGACCCGCGGGGGCGAGCCCTCGCAGCACCTGTACGTCATTCGCAAGGGCGCGGTGCGCCTCGAGCGCGAGGGGCAGACGGTGCAGCTCCTCGAGGAGGGCGAGGTCTTCGGCTTCACCTCGCTCATCTCCGGGACGGCGACGCTCGACGTGACCGTCGAGGAGGACCTCCTGGCGTACCGGCTCCCGCGCGTCGAGTTCGAGGCGCTCCTCGAGCACGCCGCGTTCGCCGGGCACTTCGCGTCCGGCCTCGCCGAGCGGCTCCGCAACAGCCTCGAGCGCTCGGGGGTTGCGAGCTTCCAGCCCGACCTCGGCGTGCCGGTCGCGACGCTCTTGCGCGGCCGCGCACCCGTGCGCGTGCCGCCCACGGCGACGGTGGGCGAGGCGGCGCGCCTCATGGCGGAGCGGTGCGTGAGCTCCGCGCTCGTCGACTCGGATCCGCCGGGGATCGTGACCGACCGGGACTTCGGGCGCCGGGTCCTCGCCGTTGGGAGGGGACCGGAGACGCCGGTGATCGAGGTCGCGAGCGCGCCGCTGCGCACCGTCGCCGCGGAGACGCCGGTGTACGAGGCCTGGCGCATCCTCCTCGACTCGGGCGTCCATCACCTGCCGGTCACTCGCGCCGACGAGATCGTGGGGGTCCTCTCGTCCACCGACCTCCTGCGCTTCACCGCGGCGGGGCCGGTGGCGGTGATGCGCAGCGTGGAGCGGCTCGCGAGCCGCGACGCCCTCCCCGGCTACGGCGCGAGGGTCGCGGAGATGGCGTCCTCGCTCTTCGCGGGCGGGCTCGAGCCGATCGTCATCGGCGGGTTCGTCGCTCGCCTCAATGACGCGCTGCTCAGCCGCATCCTGCGCATGGCGGAGGCGGATCTCGGCGCGCCGCCGACCCCCTATGCCTGGCTCGCGTTCGGCTCCGAGGGTCGGATGGAGCAGACGCTCCTCACCGACCAGGACAACGCGCTCGTCTACGGCGAGGACTCTCCCGCCGCGCGCGCGTACTTCGCCCGGTTCGCGGAGCGCGCCATCGCCGACCTGCAGGCCGCCGGCTTCCCGCGCTGTCCGGGCGGCTACATGGCCACGCGGTGGCAGGGGCCACTCGAGGAGTGGCGCGATCGCTTCCACGGCTGGCTCGAGAAGGCGACGCCCACCGCGCTGCTCGAGGCGTCGATCTTCTTCGATTTCCGCCCGGTGTACGGGCACCTCGACGTGACGGCGCTCCACGCGCTCGCGGCGCGCGCCGGCGGCGCCCGCACGTTCCTCTCCGCCATGGCGAAGAGCGCCCTCACGTTCCGGCCGCCAGGCGGGCTCGTGCTCCGGATCCGCGGTGACGCCTCCAAGGTCGATCTCAAGCTGAAGGGCATCAGCTCGATCGTGTTCCTCGCCCGCGTGTACGGGCTCGAGGCGGGCGCCCGAACCTCGAACACGCTCGGGCGCATCCGCGCCGCGTTCGACGCGGGGCTCATCGCGAAGGACACGGTCGAGACGCTCGGAGAGGCGTACGGCTTCCTCCTGCGGCTGCGCCTGCGCGAGCAGCTCCGGATGATCGCGGAGGGTCGCCCGCCCGTGAACGTCGTGTCGATCGCCGACCTGTCGTCGCTCGAGCGGAGCCGGCTGCGCGACACGTTCCGCGCCATCGAGGACTGGCAGGAGCGCGCGGCGTACCACTACCGCACGGACATGTTCTGACTCGGGCTTTCGCCCTCCTCACCGGCGTCAGGCGTCAGGCGTCAGGCCTCGGGCTGCGGGTTTCAGTCGCTCCTGAGGCCCGCGGCCGAAACCTGAGGAAGCGCCAGCGGGCTTCGAGCGCTACAGCGTCCCGTCGACGGTCACCCCGGTTGGCCGGGAGGCCGGCTCGGGCGCCCGGCCGGGCTCGGGGGCGCGGACCTGGCGCAGCACGGGTGGGCGCGGCGGCGCCTCCGCTGCGCGGCGCGCGGCGTCGAGACAGACCTGCTGGCTGCGGAGGGGCTCCCCGCGCACCTCCACGCGCTCGTAGGTGCCGTCGAGCCTGAGGCGCCGGGCCTTGACCGTGTCCCGGAGCGACGTGCCGAGCACCTCGTCCAGGAGCCGCCCGCGGAGCGCCGGATCCTCGACGGGGAACATCACCTCGACGCGCCGGTGGAAGTTCCGCGGCATCCAGTCGGCGGACGAGAGGTAGCACTCGGTGGCCTCGCCCGCGCCGAACGCGAACACGCGGCTGTGCTCGAGGAAGCGGTCCACGACGGAGATCACCCGGATCCGCTCCGAGACCCCGGGGACGTCCGGGCGCAGGCAGCAGATGCCGCGCACGAGGAGGTCGATCTCCACGCCCGCCGCGCTCGCCGCGTAGAGCGCGCGGATGACGACGGGATCGACGAGCGAGTTCATCTTCGCCACGATCCGCGCGGGCTCGCCCCGCGCCGCACGGTCGGCCTCGCGCTCCACGAGCCGGACGATGCGCTCCTGGAGCCCGAAGGGTGCCACGGCGAGCTTCCGCCAGCGCGGCGGCTCTGCGTAGCCGGTGAGCATGTTGAACAGGTTGGACGCATCCTCGGCGAGCGCGGACTGGGCCGAGAAGAGCGAGAGGTCCGTGTAGACGCGCGCCGTCTGCGGGTTGTAGTTGCCCGTCCCGAGGTGGACGAACCGCCGGATGCCGTTGCCGTCGCGCCGCACGACGAGCGCGACCTTGCAGTGCGTCTTCAGCCCCACCACGCCATAGACGACGTGGACGCCCGCCTCCTCGAGCCGCCGCGCCCAGGCGATGTTGTTCGCCTCGTCGAAGCGAGCCTTGATCTCCACGAGGACGGTGACCTGCTTGCCGTTCTCGGCGGCGCGCGACAGCGCCCGCACGAACGGGCTGTCGCCGCTCGTCCGGTACAGCGTCTGCTTGATCGCGAGGACGTCGGGATCCTCGGCCGCCTCCTCGATGAAGCGGACGACGGGCTCGAACGACTCGTACGGATGGTGGAGCAGCAGGTCGGTGCGGGCGAGGGCCGACCAGATCGGCCCGTCGCCGGAGAACGGCGGCGGCACGGCGGGCACGAGCGGCTCGACCCGCAGATCCGCGCGCGGGTCGGCATCGCCCACGGCCGCGAGGTCCTGGATCTGCGCCGGCCCGGGCACCCGGTACACGTCGCCCTCGTCCAGCTTCAACGCCCTGACCAGCTCACCGGCGAGATCGTCCGGCGCGTCCGCCGCGATCTCGACGCGGACGGCCGCACCGCGATCGCGCCGTCGGAGCTCCTCCTGCACGGTGGAGAGGAGGTCCTCGGAGTCCTCTTCGTCGATGAGGAGGTCCCAGTTCCGCGTGACACGGAAGATGGCGCTCTGCCGGACGGTGAACCCCGGGAAGAGGTCGCCCGCGTGGGCGGCGATGAGATCTTCGAGGAGCGCGAACGCGCGGCCGGCGGCGGCGGGCACCGTGAAGAGCCGCGGGAGGACGGCGGGGACCTGCACGACCGCCAGGAGATCCGGCCCCACGTGCCCCTCGCGCCGGCGCCTCCTCCCCTCGCGCCGCAGGAGCAAGGCGACGTTGAGGGACTTGTTGCGCAGGTGCGGGAACGGGTGCCCGGGGTCGACGGCGAGCGGCGTGAGCGCCGGGAACACGTGGACGGTGAAGTGTGCGCGCGCTGCGGCGGCCTGCTCCGCGGTGAAGTCGCGCGGGGCCACGATGAAGAGGCCGGCGCGGGCGAGCTCGGGCACGAGCTCCTCGCGCCAGGTCCGGTACCCCTCCTCGACGAGCGCATGCGCGCGCGACGACACGGCCGCGAGCTGCGCGGCCGGGAGGAGCCCGTCGGCCGGGGTCTCGGCGACGCCGCCCGAGATCTGCTGCTTCAGCCCGGCGACCCGGACCATGAAGAACTCGTCGAGGTTCGAGCCGACGATCCCGAGGAACTTGAGACGCTCGAGGAGCGGCAGCGAGCGATCGCGCGCCTCCTGGAGGACGCGCTCGTTGAACTCGAGCCAAGAGAGCTCGCGATTGATGAAGAGGCCAGGGTCGTCGTAACCCACCGGCGGCCGCGGCGGGGCGCCGTCTGGAACGGGAGTGGGGCCGCGCGCGGGCGGGCTCGACGACGCTGTGGATTTGGGAACCATCGGGGACCTGCAACGAAAGATCATGGCGCCGCGCCCGGCCGTTCGCCAGCCAGCTCCTGTGAACTTTCGATGAACCGGCCGTTCCGCCCGTCGGATCGGGCGCATAGACTCGAACAGGGGGGACGGATTGACGCACGAACGACAGCGCATCCTCGCGGCCATCGACGTGGGGACGAACGCCGTGCGCCTCGAGATCGCGCGCCCGCTGCCGGACGGATCGCTCGAGACCCTGCACCAGGAGCGCGACCCCGTCCGCCCGGGCGAGGGGGTGTTCGCGACCGGCACGATGTCGCGCGCGGTCGCCGACCGGCTCCTCGCGACCCTCCGCCGTTACGCGGCGCTGTGCCGCCGCTATCACGCCTCGGTGCGCGCGGTCGCGACGAGCGCCGTGCGCGAGGCGCGCAACCGCGACGAGATCGTGCGGCGCGTGAAGCGCGAGTCCGGGCTCGACCTCGAGATCGTCTCGGGACGCGAGGAGGCTCGCCTCATCTGCGTAGGCGTGCTGAACGGCCGGCCTCGGGGCGCGCGCGGGCTCGTAGTCGACATCGGCGGCGGGTCGACCGAGGTGGCGACCGCGGTCGGCGAGGAGGCGAAGGAGCTCTACAGCGTGGGGCTCGGTGCGGTCCGGCTGACCGAGATCTTCGCGTCTTCGGGGAAGGTGTCCCCGGAGCGGCTCGCGGCGATGCGCAGCTTCGCCGAGGAGGCGTTCCGCGACGCGATCCCCGAGCGCTTGCCGCGCGGCGCGGGGGCGATCGGATCCTCGGGGACGATCAACGCGATCGTCGCGGCGCACGGCGACGCGCGCCGGATGACGCTCCGGGGCGTGAGGCGCGCCGTCGAGAAGCTCGCCGGGCAGTCGGTCGCGGAGCGGCGAGCGCGGTTCGAGCCGCGCCGCGCGGAGATCATCGTCGCGGGCGCAGTCATCCTCGAGGCGGCGATGCGCCACCTCGGGCTCGAGTCGATCATGGCGGTCGACACCGGGCTGCGGAACGGGATCCTCCTGGATCTCGCGCGCCGCTCGCCCGAGGCGACGGCGGCCGCGGCCGCCGGTCGCGCCGCGGCCGCGCTCGCGTTCGGGCGCCGCTTCAACTTCGACGAGGCGCACGCGCGCCACACGGCGCGTCTCGCGCTCGACCTGTTCGACCAGCTCGCGGACCTGCACGGGCTCCCCGCGAGCGCGCGCGGCCTGCTCGAGGCGGCGGCGCTCCTCCACGACGTCGGCCACGCCGTCTCGCCGACCCGCCACCACAAGCACACCTTCTACCTCGTCTCCAGCGCCGACATCCCCGGCTTCTCCGACCGCGAGCGGCTCCTCGTCGCGCTGGTCGCGCGCTACCACCGGCGCAGCGCGCCCGAGCGCCACCGCCCCGACCTCGAGGATCTGCCGGCGGGCGAGTTCCGGCTCGTGCGCCGGCTCGTCGCGCTCCTCCGAATCGCGGACGCGCTCGACCGGAGCCACCACCAGCCGATCGTGTCCGTCCGCGCCGCCCGGAGGAACAGCGTCGTGAACGTGCTCGCGCGGACGCGCGGGCCGGTCGATCTCGAGCTGTGGGACGTCGCCCGCGAGGGGCCGCTCTTCCGCACGGTCTTCGGCACGCGGATCCACGTCGAGCGGGCGAGGCGCTAATTCAGGAGTCCACGCCTGTCACGGCCCACGTCCGCGGTTCGGCGCCTACGAGCGTGCCGGAGCGTCGGAGTCGAGGTCGGGTTCGGAGTCGAGGTCGAGGTCGGGGTCGGAGTCGAGGTCGGAGTCGAGGTCGGGGTCGAGGTCGGGGTCGGGGTCGAGGTCGAGGTCGGGGTCGGGGTCGGAGTCGGAGTCGGGGTCGAGGTCGCGGCCGTTCGACGAGCCCGTGCCTGGCGCGGACCAGCGCCCACTCCTTCAGGACGTGTGAGCCGGCGCCGGAGCGACCGGACGATCCGCTCGTCGCGCCACCGCGCGAGCTCGCGGCGCAGCGCCCGCTCCT
>DATIDF010000031.1:0-23485 GCA_035456445.1 Anaeromyxobacter sp. | reverse complement strand
GAAGACCGCGAGCGCGATCGCAGAGGAACATGTTGCGAATCAAGGAGAGGGTCGACGGCGCCAGGGTCGCTCCGGCGACCCCGAGCAGGCACGGGAGGGCGATCACGGCGACTCTGTCGTGAGCACCAGCGCCAACACGCCCACCGCGACGCGCCGCGATGCTCATCGCGACCCGCGCGCTGCTCGGGGTCGCCGGAGCGACCCTGGCGCCGTCGACCCTTTCCTTGATTCGCAACATGTTCCTCTGCGATCGCGCTCGCGGTCTTCGCCGCCGTTCAGCTGCGACACGTACGCGCGAGCGCCGAGGCGACGCCAGTCGAGCCCTGAAGCTGCGAGCCGTGAAGCGACGGGCGCAGGCGCTCGTGGGAGAGAGCGGCGCGCGTCGCGCGTCCCCCGATGGCAGGGTCCCCGGTGTCCGCCATCTCGGGGGTCAGCGCGCGTTGACGGCGCGCCCTGAAGGTCGCTCGCCTACGGGAGGCGCACTCCCCACCGAACGTCTTCCGGGGAGCTGAAGGGAGCGACTCATGGCCGTGGACATCAAGCAGTCACACCGCCGGCTGTTCGAGGAGGCGTGGGCGAAAGGGAATTTCGGTGTCTTCGACGAGATCTGCGATCCCGGGTACGTGAGCCACGATCCGTTGATCGGAGACACCGATCTCGAGAAGACGCGCGAGTCGTGTCGACAGTACCGCACAGCATTCCCCGATGTGACGCCGACGTTCCTCGGCTCGTACGCGGATCACGACACGGTGGTCACGCGATGGCGCATGACCGGCACGCATCGGGGCGCGCTGATGGGTATCGAGCCCACCGGGAAGCGCTGCACGGTCGAGGGGATCACCGTCGGGAAGTTCAAGGGCGGCAAGCTCACCGAGGAGTGGACCCAGTGGGATGCGCTCGGCCTGCTGCGCCAACTCGGCGTCGCGCCCGCGATGCAGCCTGGCGCCGGAGCGCGCCCCACCGAGACGCGGCCCCACGCATGATGGGCCGATGACGCAGCTACCGCGGCCGGCTGAACCCAGGCGGCCTCCGCGCTGCCACGGCTCACGCCGCCCGCGGGAGCGGTGCGATCTCGCGTGTCGCCGTTCATCGATCGCCCGTGCAGGAGGAGCGCGCCTCGCGGCGACCGTCAGCGCCCCTCGACCATGCGCCCGCGGACGAGGCGGACGTGCTGCTTCAGCGTGTAGAGGACCTGCGAGTAGAAGAGAGGAACGTGGAGGTGGCTGGCCCGCAGCTCGAGCTCGTCGAGCCGGCGCACGAGGTCGTCGGTGGGAGCGTTCGCCGGGCGCGCCTCGAGCTCCGTCTCGAGCATCTTCAGCTCGCCGTAGAACCGCACGATGCGCCGCCGCATGACGCCGCCGTAGATCTGGGGCAACGTGCGGGCCAGCGGGATCACGAGGCCGACGATCGGCACCAGCACGAGCAAGATGCGCTCGACGATCACGGCCGCCCAGTACGGGAGGTATCGGTGCAGGAACGGCCGTCCCGAACGGTAGTACTGGCGCGCGTTCTCGCTGAGTGCGAGGTCGATGGCCTCGGCGGCGGGGAACCTCCCCGCCTTGTGGAAGATGCCGGGCCCGCCGTGGGTCTCGGACGCGGCCTCGAGCAGCAGGTACTGCACTGCGTCGTGGAGATCCCGGCGGACGACGAGGCTGGTCTTCGTCTCGATGAGCGGCACGTCCTGCGGTGGGCGGTTGCGGGCCATGTTACCCACGCCGGCCGGCAGCACGGTCTTCTCCAGGTAGGGATTGAGCGCGACGAAAGCGTCGGCTCGGCGGAAGCCCAGCAGGTCGACGTCGGGCTCGGCGACGAGCCGGCGCACCGCCGGCGCGTCCCACGGCGCCACGATGGCGACGGCGTCGATCGTTCCTGCCATCAGCTCGTCGGCACCGCGTGCGGGGCCGAGGGGAACGAGGTTCAAGGAGTCGGGCGCGACGCCCGCCAGTGCCAACAGCTTGAGCGCGAGCGCGCGGGTGCCGCTCCCCTCCGGTCCCACCGCGATGCGCAGCCCCGGCTTCAGGGCCGCCCCGCGGCCGCCGCGTTGGAAGATCCACACCTGCTGGTAGAAGAGCGTTCCGAGCGACGCGAGCTGGGGCGAGTCTTGCTCCGTCGTGGTGCCCGCTTGCAGCAGCGCGACGCTCACGCCCGATCGCGGATCCCGGAGCAGCGCCAGGTTCTCGAGATCGCCCGCGGTCGGGCGCAGCTGCACGTCGAGCCCCTGCCTCGCGAGGATCTCGCGGTAGCGCGCGCCGATCAAGGCGTACCCTCCGCCCTCGGGCCCGGTGGCCATCACGATCCTCCGCGGAGGCAGCCCGTGGCGCCGGCCGAGCGTCCAGGCCGCCGCGCCGAGTACCAGGATCGAGACGAGGGCGGCCGCGAGGTACCTGCGGCGCCGGATCGTCGGCGGAGTGGTGACGGACACTATGGGTCACCTCGCGGGCTTGACGGAGACGAGCTTCTCCATCGTCACGTCGAACGCGTGGTCCACGCACGCCGGGACGTCGCGCGCTGCGACGAGCGAGCTCCACCGCGCCGCGCACGTGCCCGCGCGCACGTCAGCTCCTCCGATACTGCAGCGTGAGCGGCCGAAGCCCCAGGTCGCCGGAGAGCACGCGCTCGGGCGTGAGGGCCGCGAACACCTGGAGGAGCTTCGCGACCGCGCCCGTCCAGCCGGTCTGATGCGAGGCGCCGATGCCGGCGCCGTTGTCACCATGGAAGTACTCGTAGAAGAGGATTAGGTCGCGCCAGTGAGGATCTTCCTGGAACTTCTTCATGCCTCCGTAGACGGGGCGCCGGCCGTCGGGGGCGCGGAGGAAGGTGGCGGACAGGCGGCGCGCGAGCTCCTTCGCTACCTCGAACAGCGTCATCATCCGGCCCGAGCCCGTCGGACACTCCACCCGAAAGGCGTCACCGTAGTAGAGGTAGAACTGCACCAACGCGCGGATGAGCAGGAGGTTCACCGGCATCCAGACCGGACCGCGCCAGTTGGAGTTGCCCCCGAACATCCCGGTGTTCGACTCCGCGGGCAGGTACTCGACCCGATACTCCTCGCCGCGCACGTTGAAGACGTACGGGTTCTTCTCGTGCCACTTGGAGAGGGATCGGATCCCGTGCGGCCCGAGGAACCGCTCCTCGTCGAGCATGCGCGCGAGAACGCGGCGCAGCTTGTGCTCGTCGAGGAGCGCCGCCAGACGCCGCCCGTTCACGCCGGGCTGCCTGATGGAGTGGGCGCCGTGGAGCAGCGAGGCGCGTTCATCGAACATGGCGCGGGCACGCTCGAGGAGCTTCGGGTGATCCCGGGAGAACTCCCCGGAGAAGACGGTGGTGGCGCAGAGCGGCAACAGACCGACCAGGGAGCGCACCTTGATCTTCTGGCCGGAGCCGTCGGGCAGGCGGAGCACGTCGTAGAAGAAGCCGTCGCTCTCGTCCCAGAGCTCGTCCTCGTTGTCGCCGGGACGATCCATCGCCGAGCCGATCCACACGAAGTTCCCGAGAAACTTGAGCACCATGTCCTCGTAGGTGCTGTCGTGCTTCGCCAGCTCCATGGCGAGCTCGAGCATGGTCTGCGAGTAGAACGCCATCCAGGCGGTGCCGTCCGACTGCTCCAGCGATCCGCCGGTGGGGAGCTGCGCGCTCCGATCGAACACGCCGATGTTGTCGAGGCCGAGGAACCCGCCCTCGAAGACGTTCTTGCCGGACGGATCCTTCCGGTTCGTCCACCAGGTGAAGTTTGCGAGCAGCTTCTGGAAGGCCGACTCGAGGAACGCGACGCGATCGCTCCGGCCGAGCTGCTCCATCGTGGAGTACATGAACAACGTCGCCCAGGCGTGGACCGGCGGGTTCACGTCGCCGAAGTTCCACTCGTACGCCGGGATCTGGCCATTCGGGTGGAGGTACAGCTCTCGCAGGATGAGCTCGAGCTGGGCGCGCGCGAAGTCCGGGTCGGCCATCCCGAGCGCCAGGGTGTGGAACGCGAGGTCCCACGCCGCGTACCACGGGTACTCCCACTTGTCCGGCATCGAGATGATGTCGTCGTTCTTCATGTGGAACCAGCCGCGGTTCCGGACGTTGCTGGGCCCCCGGTTCATGAGCGGGTGCGCCCGGTGCTCCTCGAGCCAGCGACTGAGGTCGAACAGGTAGTACTGCTTCGTCCAGATCATCCCGGCCATCGCCTGCCGCTGGACGCGCCGCTCGTCCTCCGACAGCGCCGGCGGCGAGATGGCCTCGTGGAAGAGGTCGGCCTCGCGCCGCCGTGCAGCGAGGACCGTGTCGAAGTGAGCGCCGAGCACGTCGCCGCGGAACACCTTCATCGCCTGTTCGGGCGGGACCGCGGAGAGGCGCAGCTTCACCGTGCGCTCACCGCCGCCCGGCACGTCGAGCTCGAGGAGGGCGGCGCTCTTCGTCCCTTCCCGCGCCGGGTTCACGGTCTCCCGGCGGCCGGCCACGACGTACTCGTGGAAGGCGTCCTTCACGTACGGCGAGCGGCTCGGCCGCCCGGAGACGCGCTCCTCGTTCGTCTCGTTCTCGGTGAACAGCAGCTCGCCCGGGCCCTCCACGTAGAGGTAGCGCGCGCCGAGGTCGGGGTGCGTGGCCGCGACGGCGAGCGTGCCGCCGGGTCCGGCCACCGCGCGCAGCGCCGGACGCGGAGAGCCCTCCTGCCATGACCAGGTGTTCCGGAACCAGAGGGTCGGGAGGAGGTGAAGCTTCGCGGCGTCGGGGCCGCGGTTCGCGACCGTGACGAGGGCCAGGAGCTCCTCCGGCGTCTCCTTCGCGTACTCGACGAAGACGTCGAAGTAGCGATCGTCGTCGAAGATGCCGGTGTCGAGCAGCTCGTACTCGAACTCCCAGCGCGTGCGCGCGGCGTTGGTCCGGACGAGGTCGTGGTACGGATAGGCGCGCTGCGGATACTTGTAGAGCCATTTCAGGTATGCGTGGCTCGGGACCGCGTCGACGTAGAAGTAATACTCCTTCACGTCCTCGCCGTGGTTCCCCTCGGAGTTCGTGAGCCCGAACAGCCGCTCCTTGAGGATGGGGTCCTTCCCGTTCCACAGCGCGAGCGCGAGGCACAGGAACTGCTTGTCGTCCGAGAACCCCGCCAGCCCGTCTTCGCCCCATCGATAGGCGCGGGAACGGGCCTGCTCGTGGGTGAAGTACGCCCACGCGTCGCCGTTGTCGCTGTAGTCCTCGCGGACGGTGCCCCACTGGCGCTCCGACAGGTATGGCCCCCAGCGTCGCCACGGCACCCCTTGCTCCCGCGCCTCGTCGAGCCTCAGCTCCTCGGCGGTCCTGGCCATTGCGCCTCCCGGTGAACGGCGGTCCAATCCGTACGGCTGCGCACGAACGGAGGCACGCCAACCTCGGGGCGAACTCGAAGGGTGAGGCGGTGGAGCGATGCCTCGGTTCGAGGGGGGACCTCGATCTGACGCGCGCCGTTTGCTCCGGCGCCTGCGCCCTCGTGAGCAGGCGGGCGCCACCTCCGCGGCGATCGCCCGGTAGTCCGTCCCGCTGGCGTTCAGGCGGCGGTGCGGATCGCGTTCACCAGAAGTCCCGCATCGCGATCGTGACGGCGGCGCCGTCCGAGTCGAGCGAGCTCGTTGCCGGATCGCTCGAAGGGATGTCGCGCAGCGTGAATTTGCGGTAACCGACCTCGCGATCCGGCGCGCCGCCGCCGCGATGACCGCCGCCCAGGGTATTTACTCGGGGTCAGGTCAGTCGCCGCCCTTCCGAAGCGACCGCACGTACGACACGAGCGCCCATGCGTCTTCGGGCGAGATCGACTCGGCGTAAGAGGGCATCGGCGTGCCGTTCAGCCCGGTCATGAACGCGTTGTAGAGATCTTCGGGCCGGTCTCCCACCTTCAGCGGGCCGCTCGTGAAGTCGTGTGGCCGGATGGCGAAGCCCCAGTCGTCGCGCAGCGTCGCGGCCGACGCGCCATCGCCCTTGCCCGTGTCGCCGTGACAGGCGGCGCACTGCACCTTGTCCCAGACGTCCTTGCCCTTCCGCACCAGCTCGGGCGTGAAGGAAGGGGCCGGCGGGATCGCGATGGATTGCCCCTGGGGCTCGTCGACGAAGCGAGGCGAGAGAGACTTCACGTACTGCACGAGGTCGGCGCGCTCGAGGGCGGTGATCGGCGCCCAGCGAGGCATGAACGTGAGATGCAGCCCGTTCGTGATGGTCTTGAGCAGGTCGGAGTCGGTCGGGAGCGTGCCGCTCGGCGTGGAGCGGAACTTGAAGACGCCGCTCGTGAGGATGCGCGGCCGGGGGTCGATCCAGTCTGCGGTCGGGCCGCGGCCGTCGCCCGCCACGCCGTGGCAGGAGATGCAGTACCGGTCGAACGCCTTCTTCCCGCGCGCAGCCGCGGCCGGGTTCGGAGGGGTGGCTCCCGCGTTCGCCGCGAGGAGCGCGGCGAGCAGGGCGGCCGAGCGCAAGAGCGTGCTGGAGCAGATCATGGTGGCCTCCTCAGAAGTCGAAGTCGATGCCGGCCAGCGCCGCTCGCGTCTGGACGTCGCGGGCGATGCCGTTCGTGTCGACGAAGCCGGCCTTCCTCACCCGGTCGAGGTGGCCCTCGAGGTGGATCCCCGCCGACGCTCGCGGTCCGAGCGCGAGGTATCGGCGAATCCCGAGCGTGCCGCCGTCGGTGTCGCCCGAGCCGCGGCGGAACCGGACCAGATCGTAGCGCGCGAAGAAGAGCCAGGGCGTGGCCGTGTAGCTCGACACCGAGAACGGGACCCAGTCGACCTCGATGAACCCGCCGTTGAAGCTGTTGGAGGACCCGGAGAGGTCCTCGCCGGTGCCGGGATCCGTCTCGGCGAGTCCGGCGGGCTCGTGGCCGTGGAGGTAGGCGACGGTGAAGAGCGCGGGCGTGGCGGGGTAGCCCAGCATCCAGGAGAGCTCCGCTCCGGCGCGGTAGAACTTCTCGTGGTCGCGCCCGGTGCCCGGGATCGGCTGCGGGGTGCCGTCCGCGTCCGTGGCGGTCTCGAACTTGGTGGGCCACCAGCCGACCGCGCCGAGCGCGCCGACGCGGATCCAGGGGAGGAAGCCGTTGCCCAGCTCGACCGACTGCTGCACGTGCCCGTACACCATGGGTGACGACCACCCGTTCTTGGACAGCCCCTCGCCGCCGTTCACGGAGGTGAAGCTCAGCGAGTAGCGGGTCGTGGAGCGCGCGTCGTGACCGTCCAGCTCCACGCCGACCTGGTTCTCGCCCATGTCGAACGGGACGACGCTGCCCGCCGGGTGCGCACCATACGCGGCGTAGCCGTAGGTGAGCGTGACGTTGCGGTGCGCCGAGGCCGGCTCGTCGAGCTCGAACTTCCCGATCCGGAGGTTCGCCCAGCGGCTGCCGCCGAGGTTGTCGAGCCGCGCCCAGGCGGACTCGAGCGAGGCGGTGCCGTCCTCGCCGAACCCGGAGACGACCACCAGATACGAGATGTCCTTCGCGACGACGCCGCCGGTGAGGATGTCGGCGCCTGGCGGGATCGGGACGCCGCTCGTCACCACCGTCACCGGGCCGGAGTCCGCGGTCTGGTTCGTCACCCGCGTGTACTGGTACGCGGGGGTGATGCGGATCGCGAACGGCGTGTAGGCCTGCGAGAGCTGGACCGGATCGTCCTTCCCGTGGCCGAACTGATAGCCGTTGTCACGGAAGTTCTGCCCCTCCTGGTTGAAGATCGGCCAGGCCACGTGGCAGGCGGAGCAGGACATGCCGTACTTGCGGGCGAAGGCTGGGAATGCCTCGGTGCGGGCGGCGGCTGCGAGCACGACGATCGCGGCGGCGGTTCGGAGGGTCTTCATCTGGAACTCCCAGGTCGGCGGAGGGCCTCGTCGAGGACCCTACGGATCGCGCCCGTCGCGTCGACGCCCGCGCGGGGATCTGGGCTGCTTCGACCCAACAAACCGAGACCGGATGACGTTCGGTGAAGCGAGCGCCGCCGCGCTGCGCCGCTCGTAGACCCCGCTCCGCGTGCCGCGCCGAGTCATCCCATGGCGCACGGCTCGTTCACGCAGCGCGCCATTGCCTGGAGCGTTCCGTGTCTCTATCTCAATCAGCGGAGTCGACATGGGATCGAACCCAGCGTGGAGCTTCTCGGGGAGCATGCTCCTGGTGGCCACGCCCATGCCGCCGCCGCTGCTCGTCGAGCTTCCGGGCTCCCGCCTGATGGATCAACAGGCTCCGTCATCATGGATGCAGGTCGGCGGCGGCGGCCGGAGGGTGCGGGACGCGGCGCTGCTCGTCGAGAGACGATTCAAGGAGGGGGAACCGTGAGAACGCAACCATCCCGGCTACTGATCGTCCTGGCCGCGCTCGCCGTCTCGCCCGCGCAGGCGGGCGAGCTCAAGGGAACCGTCAAGTACGACGGCCCTGCGCCGAAGCTCGAGCCGTTCAAGGCCACCCGCGATGTGAACGTCTGCGGGCAGGCGGTGCCGAACGAATCCGCGGAGGTCTCGAACGGCGACCTCGCGAACGTCGTCGTCACGGTCGCGGGAACGAGCCTCCCGAAGCCCACGCCGAGGACCATCACGATCGATCAGCAGGGGTGCCGGTACCACCCGCACGTTCAGGCGGCGCCCACCGGCAGCACGCTCGAGATCCTGAACAGCGACCCGATGCTCCACAACATCCACGGCCGCATGGGAACCCAGACGCTGTTCAACCTGGCGATGCCGTTGAAGGGCCAGAAGATCCCGAGGCGGCTGCCGACGGCGGGACTCGTAGACATCAAGTGCGACGTCCACAGCTGGATGCAGGGGTACGTGGTCGTGACGGACGAGCCGAGCGCGGTCACCGGCAAGGACGGCGCCTTCGAGATCAAGGACCTCCCGGCCGGCACCTACACGGTCACTGCCTGGCAGGAGACGCTCGGGAAGAAGAGCCAGCAGGTGAGCGTCCCGGCCACCGGCGCCGCCAGCGTCGACTTCTCCTTCGGGCCGAAGTCGGCGGCGCGGTAGCCGCCCGCCGCGCCGATCGCGGCGGCGGGCCGAGCAGGCGGGAACCTCATGCCTGCTTGATCTCGTGCACGAGCTTCGCGAGCGAGGCCTTCGCGTCGCCGAACAGCATCGAGGTGTTCTCCCCGTAGAAGAGCTCGTTCTCGATGCCCGCGAAGCCCGGGTTCATGGAGCGCTTCAGGACGATGACGTGCTTCGCCTCGTCCACGTTCAGGATCGGCATGCCATAGATCGGCGAGCCCTTGTCGGTGCGAGCGGCCGGGTTCACGACGTCGTTCGCGCCGATCACGAGCGCCACGTCGGCGTTCTTGAACTCGTCGTTGATGTCGTCCATCTCCTTCAGCTTGTCGTAGGGAATGTTCGCCTCGGCGAGCAGCACGTTCATGTGGCCGGGCATGCGGCCGGCGACGGGGTGGATGGCGTAGAGCACCGTCCCACCGTTCTTCTCGATGAGCGCCGCGAGCTCGCGCACCTGGTGTTGCGCCTGCGCGACCGCCATGCCGTAGCCCGGCACCACGACGACGAGCCGCGCGTAGGCGAGCTGGATCGCGGCGTCCTCGGGCGTGATGGCGTGGACCGTGAGCCCGTGAACGGTCTTCTGCGAGGCCTCCGGCGCCGCGCCGAACGCGCCGAAGAGCACGTTCGCGAACGACCGGTTCATCGCCCGGCTCATGATGATGGAAAGGATGAAGCCGGACGCACCGTCGAGCGCCCCCGCGATGATGAGGACGTTGTTGCCGATCGCGAAGCCGGTCGCCGCGGAGGCGAGGCCGGCGTAGGAGTTGAGCAGCGAGATGACGACCGGCATGTCCGCGCCGCCGATGGGCAGCACGAGCGAGATGCCGAACACGAGCGCGAGCACGACCATCGCGTAGAAGGCGCCCGGGTGCGCCGGATCGGCGACGAGCCAGGCGAACAGCGCGATCGCCGCCGCGAAGATCCCGAGGGAGCCGATGTTCTGGCCCTTGAACGTCACCGGCCTGGACGGCAGCAGCTCCTGGAGCTTTCCGAACGCCATGAAGCTGCCGGTGATGGTGAGCGCGCCGAACAGGACCTCGAACCCGAGCGCGGCCATCACCGGGCGGGAGACCTCCGAGCCGTGGCCGAGGTGCCAGTACTCGGCGACGCCGACGAGCGTCGCCGCGACCGCGCCGAACATGTGTGAGATCGCGATCCGCTGCGGCATCGCCGTCATCGGCACGTACACGCCGAGCGGGTACCCGATGAGCGAGCCGAGCACGAGCCCGGCGATGATCCACTCGTAGCGCACGATCTCGTGGTTCACGAGCGTGCCCACGATCGCCACGAGCATGCCGAGCGCGGCGAGCTGCATGCCGCGCCGCGCCCGATCCGGGAGGGTCAGGCTGCGCAGGCCGAGGATGAAGAGGATCGAGGCGAGGAGGTAGGCCGCCTCGATGAAGACGGTGCGGGGACTCACTTCCGCTCCACCTTGCGGTCCGCCCGCTTGAACATCTTCAGCATGCGGTCGGTGATGATGAAGCCGCCGACGACGTTGATGGTCGCGCTCGTCACCGCGATGAACCCGAGCAAGGTCGGAAAGAGGCCGCGGTCGGCGCCGGCCATCACGAGCGAGCCGACGAGCGAGATCGCGCTGATGGCGTTCGTCGCGGACATGAGCGGGGTATGCAGGAGGGCGGGGACGCGCGTGATGGTGAAGAACCCGACGAAGCCGGCGAGCACGAAGACGTAGATCTCGATGAGCTGGAGCCCAGGCATGTGAGTCCCCCCTAGACGCGGACCTGCCCGTCGTGGACGACGAGCATCGCGCCGGCGATCTCGTCCTGAGGGTCGAGGGTGAGCCGGCCGTCCTTCGCGAGGTGCTGGAGGAGCGTCGTCACGTTCCGGCCGTACATCTGGCTCGCGTGGAAGGGGACCGAGGAGGGGAGGTTCACCGGGCCGAGCACGGACACGCCCGCCTCGACGACCGTCTCGCCCGCGCGCGTGAGCTCGCAGTTCCCGCCCGTCTCCGCCGCGAGGTCCACCACCACCGAGCCCGGCCGCATCGAGCGGATCATCTCCGCGGTGAGGAGCCGCGGCGCCGGGCGCCCGGGGATCTGGGCGGTGGTGACGACGAGGTCCATGTCCCGGACGTGCGTCGCGATCGCGCCGAGCACGCGCTCCTGCTCGGACGCGCCGAGCTCCTTCGCGTATCCGCCCGCGCCCTCGGCGGCGACCTGCGGCACCTCCACGAAGGACGCGCCGAGCGACTGCACCTGCTCCTTCACCACCGGGCGGACGTCGAACGCGGAGACCACCGCGCCGAGCCGTCGCGCGGTGGCGATCGCCTGCAGCCCGGCCACGCCGGCGCCGATGACGAACGCCTTGGCGGGCGCGAGCGTGCCCGCGGCCGTGGTCATCATCGGGAGGATACGGGACAGCGCCCCCGCGCCGAGGAGGACCGCCTTGTATCCGGCGAGTGTCGCCTGCGAGCTGAGCGCGTCCATCGACTGGGCGCGCGTGGTGCGCGGCACCTTCTCCATCGCGAGCGCCGACACGCGCCGCGCCGCGAGCCGGGCGAGCAGCGGCCCGCTCTGGTCCGGGGCGAGGAGGGCCACGAGGACCGCGCCCTCCGGGACGAGATCCGCCTCCGCCTCCGACGGGCGCTGCACGCGGACGATCACCTCTGCGCCTGCGAGCGCGGCCGGGCCGTCGCCGATCGATGCTCCGGCGGCCTCGTACGCCGCGTCCGGGAAGCCCGCCGCGGCCCCGGCCCCGCGCTCGACGCGCACCTCGTGCTGCTGCTTCACGAGCCGCGCCACGTTCTCCGGCACGAGCGCGACGCGGCGCTCCCCCGGCGCCGTCTCCTTCGGAACCGCGATGCGCATGTTTCCCTCGCGCCCCCCGTGCGCGCCCCGCCGCGCCACGCGATCGCCGCGGCTCCTCGTCAGGGCCGTACGCCCGCCGGGGGAGCCTCTAACCGAGCAACGGCGCGGCGCAACAGGCATCGATCCGGGCAAAGGGTCACGCACCCGGAGAGGAGGGGACACATGGCAGAGGAACGGAGACCGGGGAAGAATGCGCCGGAGGTCCCACGGGTGCCGCCGCCCGAGCCGGAGATGCCCGGGCGCGCGACGCAGCCCGGCCGCGAGGTCCCCGGGATCCCGCGCCCCGAGCCGGAGATGCCGAGCCGCCGGCCGTCGCGACCCGAGGCGCCGATGGATCCGAACGCGCCGGGGCAGTGACCCGAGCCGCTCGCAGGCTCGCCCGCCGGCCGGAAGGGGTTCACCGGCCGGTGATGTAGGTCTGGAGCTGCTCGATGACGAACTGCTTCTCGTCCAGCATGAGCTGGATGATGTCGCGCATCGAGACGACCCCCACCACGCGCCCGTCCTCCTCGACGAGGAGGTGGCGCGTGTAGTGGTCGCGCATGAGCGCCGCGCAGTCCCCCTCGCTCGCGTTCGCGGGTACGTGCGGGATGCCAGTCCGCATCGCCTCGCGGATGGGCAGGCTGCTATCGCCGCCGCGCGCGAGGACGGTCGTGACGAGGTCGCGCTCTGTGACGAGCCCGATGATGCCCTCGGCGCCCTTCACTCCGACCGAGCCGATCCTCCGTTCCGCCATGAGCTGCGCCGCCTGGCGGATGGGGACCTCGCCATCGAGCGCCACGAGGTCGCGCGTCACGTGCTTTTGGATCGAGGACATGAGTCGCTCCTGTCGAGAGATCTCGAGAGGTCCGTAACCACCGGACGAGGCGAGGCGCCGCGAGCGAGGCGGAAAAGACGGGGCCCCGCCCGCCAGGGGGGCAACCCCGCGGGTCGATCAGAACCGATCGATCCGGACCGGCCACATGCCGCGCTCGACCCCCTGGTAGCGGTCCACGCACTCGGGGGGCGCGTCCGGGCGGTCCCACACCATCGGCGCGAACTGGGCCTCCACCTGCTTCCAGCGCTCGTTCGAGTGCATGGGATCGCCGAGCTCGTAGTGTCCGAGCTCGTGGAGCAGCTCCGCCGCCTCGAAGCAGCCGTTCGCGTCGGGGGGGATCCGCACCGAGAGGGTCTTCTCGATGTAGTCGGTGCATCCATCGTTGTGCGCCGCGAGGTAGCAGGCATACTCCGCGTCGTTGCGGTACTGGATGCGCCAGCCGGAGAGGCTCGAGAGACCCCAGAACGGCAGCTCGCGGTCGAGGAGCGCGCTGACGCGCAACTCGGCGTCGGCGAGGTCGGGCGGATCGTCCTCGAACTCGACGCACGCGCCGCGGACGTGGAAGTCGCAGCGCCACGGATCGCACGCCGCGAGGCACAGCGCCGCGATCGCCGCCGCCCACACCCGCATGACGCCCCCGCGCCGCGCCTCGACCACGCCGAAAGCTAGCGACGCGCCGCGGCCGCCGCGAACGCCCCGGCCCATCGTGGCCGCGCCGGGCGGGACGCGGGCGCCGCGCGATATTCACGTTGCGATAACCTGGACGGCGGCCGCTCGCTCGCCCGACCGCTGCGGCGCCCACGCGCGCGCGCGGCGCGAGGTGCCCCCCGCGGAATCCTCCGCTTGCGGGCCCCGGGTGCGCACTTAGAAGGTGGCAGGAGGTCAGGGACGTCCCGATGGCAAGCTTCCAGCGAAGGCGCGGCCAGGATCCGCTCTGGTACAAGGACGCCGTCATCTACGAGACGCACGTGAAGTCGTTCTACGACTCGAACGGCGACGGCATCGGCGATCTGCGCGGGCTCGTGGAGAAGCTCGACTACCTTCAGGACCTCGGCATCAACTGTCTGTGGCTCCTGCCGCTCTTCCCGTCACCGCTCAAGGACGACGGCTACGACATCGCCGACTACCGCGGCATCCACCCCGACTACGGGACGATGGAGGACTTCCGTGAGCTGGTCGGGGCGGCGCACGCGCGCGGGATCCGCGTCCTCATAGAGCTCGTCGTGAACCACACGTCCGACCAGCACCTCTGGTTCCAGCGGGCGCGCCGCGCAGCGCCAGGCTCGGCGGAGCGCGCGTTCTACGTCTGGAGCGACACCGATCAGAAGTACCGGGACGCTCGCATCATCTTCACCGACACCGAGAAGTCGAACTGGACCTGGGATCCGGAGGCGAAGCAGTACTACTGGCACCGGTTCTTCAGCCACCAGCCGGATCTCAACTTCGAGAACCCGCAGGTGCTCCGGGAGGTGCTCGACGCGCTGAGCTTCTGGGCGGAGCTCGGCGTGGACGCGTTCCGGCTCGACGCCGTCCCGTACCTCATCGAGCGCGACGGGACGAACTGCGAGAACCTGCCCGGCACGCACGAGGTCATCAGGCAGATCCGCCGTCACGTGGACCAGAGCTTCCCCGGACGGATGCTGCTCGCCGAGGCGAACCAGTGGCCCGACGACGTCCGCCCGTACTTCGGCGACGGCGACGAGTGCCACATGGCCTTCCACTTCCCGCTCATGCCGCGCATCTTCATGGCGCTCCGGCTCGAGGACGTGGAGCCGATCGTCGAGATCATGCGGCGCACGCCGCCGATCCCGGACACCTGCCAGTGGGCGCTGTTCCTCCGCAACCACGACGAGCTGACGCTCGAGATGGTGACGAGCGACGAGCGGGACTACATGTACCTCGCGTACGGTCAGGACCCGCGCATGAAGCTCAACGTGGGCATCCGGCGCCGCCTCATGCCGCTCGTGGAGAACAGCCGGCGGCGCATGGAGCTCCTGAACAGCCTGCTCTTCTCGTTCCCCGGCACGCCGGTCGTCTATTACGGCGACGAGATCGGCATGGGCGACAACATCTACCTGCACGACCGCAACGGCGTCCGTACGCCCATGCAGTGGACCCCCGACCGCAACGCCGGCTTCTCGCGGGCGGATCCGAGCCGGCTCTACAGCGCGCCGATCTCGGATCCCGTCTACGGTTACCAGTCGGTGAACGTGGAGGGGCAGTCGCGGGACCCGTCGTCGCTCCTCCACTGGATGCGGAACACCATCGCGCTCCGCAAGCTCTTCAAGGCGTTCGGGCGTGGCACGATGGAGTTTCTCTCGGTGGCGAACCGCAAGGTGCTCGCGTACGTCCGGCGCTGGGACGAGGACGTCATCCTCTGCGTCGCGAACGTCTCGCGCTCGGCGCAGCCCGCCGAGCTCGACCTCTCGGCGTTCGAGGACTACGTGCCGGTGGAGATGCTCGGGTACACGGAGTTCCCGCGCGTCGGGAAGCTCCCGTACTTCCTCACCCTCGGCCCCTACGGCTTCTACTGGTTCGAGCTGCGGAAGCCGCATTGATCTCACGGGGGACTGCGTCCCCCGTCCCACCGGCGGAGCCGGTGGGGCATCAGTCAATCACAGCTGTACCCGCCCCGGCGGGCTCGCTTCGCTCGGTCGCTGTTCCCGAGACATGCGACCGACTAGACTCCCGGTCGATGGCCGCCCACCTCGTCGCGTTCCTGCTCCGCCTCGTCCTCTCCGCCGGCGTCCTCTGGCTCGCGATCGCCTGGGTGTCGCCGGGGAACCCGGCGAACACGTTCGCGCGCGCGGTGACCGTCTCGGTCGTCCTCTCGATTGCGTACTACGTGACGCTCGCCAAGTTCCTCTGGTTCCTCGTCCTTCCCTGGCTGCTCTACGTCGCGATCTGGCTCACGGTGATCATGGGCGCTTACGGGATCGGGTTCTGGCGGGCGCTGCTCGTCGCACTGGCGCTCACGGTGCTCTCCTGGCTCGTCTCGGTGGTGCTCGGCGTCCGCACGTTCCGCGCCGGGTGACGCGCCGGGCGCGCCCAGCGTTGCTCGCTTGGGCTGAGCCCGTCGCGAGGCGCACGATGGCGTCGCCGAGGCGGGCACACGAGGACCGAGCAGCGCAGGCGTGCCTGTAAGGCACGTCGAGCAGCGCAGGGACGAGTCTGCCCGCCGCAGGCAGCCAGCGTGCGCCGCAGCAGGGAATCAGCCCAAGCCGGCAGCGCTACGTCACGCCCGCCCGTAGAGCTCGGTCAGCGCGCGGAGCCGGGCGGCGAGCTCCGGGGTGAGCGCCTCCGCGCGGACCCGCCAGCGCCAGTTGCCGCCCAGCGTCGCGGGCGTGTTCATCCGCGCCGAGGAGCCGAGGCCGAGCACGTCCTGCAGCGGGACGACCGCGGTGTCCGCCACCGACGCGAGCACCGCCCGGACGAGGACCCAGCTCATCTCCGCTCCGTCGGTGGCGAGGTACGCGCGCGCGCGCGCCTTCTCCCGCGCGACATCCTCGGGCGTGCGGATGCTGTCGCCGGCGCCGCCCTCCCACCAGCCCATCACCGTGTCGTTGTCGTGCGTTCCCGTGTACGCGACGGTGTCGCGCTCGTAGTTGTGCGGCTGGAACGTGGGCGCCTGCGGGTCGTTCCCGAACGCGAACTGGAGCACCGCCATGCCGGGGAAGCGGAACCGTCGCCGGAGCGCCTCCACCTCGGGCGTGATGACACCGAGGTTCTCGGCCAGGAAGGGGAGCGGCCCGAGCGCGGCCTCGAGCGCCTCGAACAGCCTCGCGCCCGGCCCGGGCACCCAGCGGCCCGCCTCCGCGGTCGCCGCGCCCGCCGGGATCTCCCAGTACGCCTCGAACCCGCGGAAGTGGTCGAGCCGGATCCGGTCGACCTGCGCGAGCGCGCCGCGGATGCGCGCGATCCAGGATCGCCAGCCGTCGCGCGCCACGGCGTCCCAGTCGTGGAGCGGGTTCCCCCAGAGCTGCCCGCTCGCGCTGAAGTAGTCGGGCGGCACGCCCGCGACCGCGGCGGGCTCGCCGCGCGCGTCGAGGCGGAACAGCTCGGGCCGCGACCAGACCTCCACCGAGTCGTGCGCGACGTAGATGGGCACGTCGCCGAGCAGCGCGATCCCGAGCGCGCGGCAGCGCGCGCGGAGCGCGTCCCACTGCCGGGCGAAGCACCACTGGGCGAACACCTCCGCCGAGATCTCGCTCGCGTAGCGGGCACGCGCGGCGTCGAGCGCGGCCGGCTCGCGGCGCGCGAGCGGCCCGGCCCAGCGCGTCCACGGGCGGTCCTCGTGGGCGTGCTTCAGCACCGCGAACAGCGCCCAGTCCTCGAGCCAGTCCGCCTCGCGCGCCCGGAACGCCTCGAGCTCGGCCCGCGACTCGGCGCCGGCGCGCGCCTGGAACGCCCCCGCCGCACGCGCGAGCCGGTCGCGCTTCCACGGCCCGGCCTGCTCGTAGGCCGCGCGCGAGGGATCCTCCGCCGGCGCGCCGGCGAGCTCCGCGTCGTCGAGCCAGCCCTCGTTGCGGAGCGTCTCGAGCGAGACGAGGAGGGGGTTCCCCGCGCGCGACGAGAGCGCCTGGTAGGGCGAGTCGCCGAAGCCGGTCGGGCCGAGGGGCAGGACCTGCCAGAGCCGCTGGCCCGCCTCGCCGAGCCACGCGGCGAAGCGGTGCGCTCCGGCGCCGAGATCGCCGACGCCATGGGGGCCGGGCAGGGAGGTGGGGTGGAGCAGGATGCCGGCGCGCCGGTCTCGCGGGAGGGAGGACATGGTCGCCGCTCAGAGGTGCTGGACCTTCGTCTCGTCGCCCGGCGGGCGCGGCTCTCCCGGCCGCGACTCCGGACGCGTCTCGCGATCGAGCGCGCGCGAAACCGCGTCGCGCGCCCCGAGCCCCACCGCGAGCGCGACCGCGAGCACGATCCCGCCGACCACGATCGAGAACGCGATCGTCGGCAGCGGGCCGCCAATGCCCACGTGCTCGAGCGCCATCGCGGCGGAGAGGACGAGCACGAGCCACTTCACCGCGAGCGCGATGAGGCGCGCCTGCCGGATCTGCTGGTTCACCGCGCTGATGAGCGCGCTCCGCTCCAGGAAGCGCGCGAGCCCGAAGCCTACGAGGAGGATGATCGCCGCGACGACGAGATGCGGCAGCAACACCAGGATCGAGAGCCCGAAGGCGCTCACCGTGGTCGCCCCCAGGACCTCGAGCGCGAGCGCGAGGCCCGTCACGATGACGATCCAGAACGCTCCCTTCGCGACCACGACGGAGGGCTCGTGACCGGGCTCGAGGTCTCGGCCGGAGGTCATGCCCCACTCGCGCGCGCGGCGATCGAACCCGATGCGCGCGAGCGCCGCGCGCAGGATGGCCCGTATGACGAACGCCGCGACGATGGCCGAGACCACCACGATGAGCATCGCCACGATGCCGGGCAGGTCCGCCGCGAGCACCGTGTTCAGCCGCTCGAAGGCCTCGTCCAATACTCCCCGTACGCGTTCCCACATGGCCTCTCCTCAGGGGCCGTGAAACAAGCCCCTCCCGTCGCCGCGGCGGACGATCCGCGTCGCATCGCTTCGTTGCTCCTCCCTCACATACCCTACGGGTATGCTCGGTCGTCGCGCCTCGCGCTGCTCGCGGCTCGTCCACCTGGCTCGGTCCGGGGATTGATTCACGACCCCTCACGGATTGAAGCGATCCGGCCAGCGCCAGCGCGAGATCAGATAGGGCTTCTCTTCCTCGAACGCGGCGCAGAGCCGCTCCACGCGCTCGTCCGCCTCCTTCGGGCCGAGCGGTCCGACCTCGTTCACGAAGCTCGCCACCCAGCCCATGTAGATGGGGGTGAGCGAGCGGAGGAGCTGCCGCCGGTCCAGCGCCTTGAAGCGCCAGCCGACCGCGAAGTCGTAGAGCACGCGCGCCCAGATCGCGTCGGGCATGCGGAACGCCTCGGGGGGCGTCGACGGGATCCGCTGCAGCGCGAGGAGCGTCTGCGGAGGGAGGACCCGGCTCCAGATCGGGCGGAGATCGCGCCAGCCCAGCGCGAACGCGTCGACGAGCGGCGCGGTCGGGGGCGCGGCGGCGGGCTCCTCCGCGAGGTGCTCCTCGCCGAACGTCGCGACCGCCTCGGAGCCGCGCACCCGCTGCCAGTGGTGCGCGTGGATCTGCATCTCGTGGAACAGGATGTCGAGCACGCCCGCGAGCGCGTCGGAGACGTCCGGCGGCTGCGCCGCGGGGCGGGGCCGCGGGCCGATGAAGACCTGCGCGATCCGCACCTCGCGCGCGAGCGCCTTCGTGACGCACCACAGGTCCCTACCCGCGAGCGAGGGGTCCGTGCGCCACTCCGTCTCGGACAGGATGTGCTGGGCGAGGCGACTCGACAGGACGAGCTCGCGCCCGAGCGGCTGGCGCAGGCGCTTCCCGAACAGCGCGCGCGTGAGCGGGTAGACGATGCCGGTGACGAGCACGCCTTCGAGCCGGCCGCGCGCGTAGGAGGGGACGACGAGGTCGTAGCCCCCGGCGAGCACCGGCTCGAGCAGCGCGCGGAGCCACCCGGCGTCGCGCGGCCGGGGCAGCGCCTCGAGGAGCGCGCACGCGGGCGCGTCGCGGGCGACCGCGATCTCGAGCAGGGTGGGGAGCGCCGCCTCCGGGCCGGTGTGGCCGCCGGTGTAGATCGCGGGGGGACGGCCGCCCTCCGCTGGCGCGAGCATGGCCTCCGGCGTCGCCGCGCCGTTGGGCTCGCCGGTGAGGACGACCGCGAGGGCGGGGCGCCCGGGGAACGCCTCCTTGAGCCCGGACTCCAGCGCGAGCGCCGCCTCGCTCGCCGCCATGCGGTCGGGCTCGGCAGGCACGCCCACGACCACGTCGGGCCCGGAGGGCTCGTTGGGTCGCGACGGCTCGAGCACGAGACACAACGTAACGCCATCGCGCGGATTGTCCCGAAGGAAGTTCGGGCATGCTGGTTCACGGCCTCTGAGGCGCCGGGCCGGCGCCGGCGCCCTCCTGGGGGCTACCGGAGCGCCTGCGCCAGCTTCATCTCGCGCGCCTCGTGGTCGCGGATGCGGCCGCCGAGCGTGCCGGTGAGCCCGGCGAGATCCGAGGGCGTCGTCTGGCCCTTCGTGCGCTCGCGGAGCTCCTGCAGCGTCCGCAGGAGCTGCCGGTGCTCGTCGATCATCTGGGCCACCTGCGCGCGGTACTCGGCCGAGGTGGCGGAGAGGAGGCCGTAGAAGCCCTTCTGGTGCTCCTCGTGGGCGAAGTGTTCGGTGAGGAGCTGCGTGAGCGGCTCCAGGGCGCCGGTGATGGCGGTGACGTCCTTCGCCGCCGCGAGCCGATCGACGAGGGCCTCGATCCGCCCGTGGTCCTCGTGCAGCGCCGCCTGGACCTGCTCTGCGGCGTGCGTCGCGCCGGTCCTGCCCGCCGCGGTGAACTGCGCGGCCTCGGTGGAGCCCTCGAGCGCGAGGGTGGACGACGTGCCGCCGGACACCGCCGTGGCGACGAGGTCGAAGTAGCCGGTGCCGACCTCGCGCTGGTGGCGCGTCGCCGTGTAGCCGTGCCGCTCCGCCCCGAACTCGGCCTGCTGCAGCTCGGTGTAGGCCGCCATGCCGCGGTCGCGGTAGCCCCGCGCGAGCTGGAACATCGCGTGGTTCAGGGCGTGGAACCCGGCGAGCGTGACGAACTGGAACTTGTAGCCCATCGCCCCCAGCTCTCGCTGGAACCGCGCGATGGTCGCGTCGTCGAGGTTCTTCTTCCAGTTGAAGGACGGCGAGCAGTTGTAGGCGAGGAGCTTGCCCGGGAACTTCGCGTGGATCCCCTCCGCGAACCTGCGGGCCTCGTGGAGGTCGGGCGTCTGTGTCTCGCACCAGATCATGTCTGCGTACGGCGCGTAGGCGAGGCCGCGCGCGATGGCCGTCTCCACGCCGGGCCTCATCCGGTAGAAGCCCTCCGCGGTGCGCTCGCCCTTCTCGATGAACGGTGCGTCGTACGGGTCGACGTCGCTCATGACGAGCTTCGCGCCCTCCGCGTCGGTGCGCGCCACGAGGATCGTCGGCACGCCCATCACGTCGGCCGCGAGCCGCGCCGCGCCGAGGGTGCGGACGAACGTGGACGTCGGGACGAGCACCTTGCCGCCGAGGTGTCCGCACTTCTTCTCGGACGCGACCTGATCCTCGAAGTGCACCCCCGCGGCGCCCGCCTCGATCATCGCCTTCATGAGCTCGAAGGCGTTGAGCGGACCGCCGAAGCCGGCCTCCGCATCGGCGACGATGGGGGCGAACCAGTGGGTGCCCTCCTTGCCCTCGGAGTGCTCGATCTGATCGGCGCGCTGCAGCGCCCGGTTGATGCGCCGGACGACCTCCGGGACCGAGTTCGCCGGGTAGAGGCTCTGGTCCGGGTAGGTCTGTCCGGCGGTGTTGGCGTCGGCCGCGACCTGCCAGCCGGACAGGTAGATCGCCCTGAGGCCGGCCTTCACCATCTGCACGGCCTGATTCCCCGTGAGCGCGCCGAGCGCGTGCACGTACGGCTCGACGTGGAGGAGATCCCACAGCCGGTTCGCGCCCATCTGCGCGAGCGTGTGCTCGATCCGCACCGAGCCACGCAGCCGCTCCACGTCGGTCCGGGTGTAGCGGCGGACGATGCCCTCCCAGCGGCGGGGATCGGGGTGGGGGGGAGCGGGGGACTCGGGCCCGCCGTCCGTCGCGCCGGCCAGGATGCGCGCCCGCTCCTCGCCCTCGGCCTCGAGCAGCTCGTAGGCGGGGAGCGTGATGAACTCGACGAACTCCGCCTGCGTGCTGATGCGCTCGAACAGCGCGCGCGCCTCCTCGAAGCGGCCGCCCTGGAAGGCGGCGTCGCCGACCTCGAGCCGGATCCGCTCCATCTCGTCGGCGAGGAGCGTGCGGAACCGCTCGACGGTCAGCGCCGTGCCGTCGTCGAGCGTCGCGCCGTGGTGGATCCATTGCCACGCGAGGGAGCGGGAGATCTCCACCGTCGCGGCGTCCTCCATCAGGTTGTAGATGGGGACGCAGCCGGTGCCGCGGAGCCACGCCTCGAGGTACTGGACGGAGACGCGGATGTTGTGGCGCAGGCCCGCCTCGGTGTGCGGTCCCTCCGCGACCCTGAGCAGGTCGCGCGCGGTGACGTGGACGTCCTCACGCTTGCGATGGAGCTGGTTCGGCGTCTTCATGTGCTGGTCGAAGATCGCCTTGGCGATCGGGACGAGCCCCGGGTGCGCGACCCAGGTGCCGTCGTGGCCGTCGGTCACCTCGCGGAGCTTGTCGGCGCGCACCTTGGCGAGCGCGGCCTCGTTCGCCTCCGGGTCGTCCTTGATCGGGATCTGCGCGGCCATGCCGCCCATGGCGTGGACGTTGCGGCGGTGGCAGGTCTGGATGAGGAGCTGCACGTACGCGCGGAGGAACCCCTTGTCCATCGTGATGTGCGCGCGGTCCGGCATGACGTGCTTCGGGTCGGCGCGGAGTCGCTTGATGGTCGAGAAGATGTAGTCCCAGCGGCCGCAGTTGAGGCCCGCGGAGCGGTCGCGCAGCTCCCAGAGGATCTCGTTCATCTCGAACGCGGCCGGGAGGGTCTCGATGAGGCAGGTCGCCTTGATCGCGCCACGCGGGAGGCCGAGTCACTCCTCGCCGGCGCTGAACGCCTCGTTCCAGACCCGCGCCTCGAGGTGGCTCTCGAGCTTGGGGCAGTAGAAGTACGGCCCGCTGCCCCTCGCGAGGAGCCGCGCCGCGTTGTTCCAGAGGTAGACGCCGAAGTCCCAGAGCGCGGCGGTCGCCGGCTTTCCGTCCACGAGCACGTGCTTCTCGAGCAGGTGCCAGCCGCGCGGGCGCACCATCAGGACCGCGGTCCTGTCCTTCAGCCGGTAGCGCCTGCCGTCGGGCGCGGCGTACTCGATCGTGCCCTCCACCGCGTCCCGGAGGTTCACCTGGCCCTCGGCGACGTTGCGCCAGGTCGGGGAGTTCGAGTCCTCGAAGTCCGCCATGAACACGTTCGCGCCGGAGTTCAGGGCGTTGA
The DNA here is from genome assembly GCA_035456445.1 of Anaeromyxobacter sp. Lineage (GTDB taxonomy): Bacteria > Myxococcota > Myxococcia > Myxococcales > Anaeromyxobacteraceae > Anaeromyxobacter. Next base: position 869 of record DATIDF010000031.1, on the reverse strand, counting down.
CGATCATCTTCCGGTCGACCGGGCCGGTGATCTCCACGCGGCGGTCGGCGATCTCGTCCGGGAAGGGTGCGATCCGCCAATCGCCGTCGCGGACGCCGGCCGTCTCCGCCGGGACGTCCGGCAGCTCGCCGGCGGTTAGGCGCCCGAGGCGATCGGCGCGCCGCGCGAGCAGCTCGCGGCGGCGATCGCCGAACGCGCGCTCGAGGTCGGTGAGGAACGCGACCGCGTCGGGTGTGAGGACGTCCTCGACGTGCACGGGTGGATCTTCTCAGCTGCGGCGCGACGCCGAGTCAGTCGTTCTCGTGGTCGCGCTCGCAGGGCTCCGGGCAGGTGCACGGCGCGGACTCGGCCCGCGTGACGATCGTCGGCGGCGGTGCCTCCGTCGGACGTGGCGTCGGCTTCATCGGCTTCATCGGCTTCTCGCGGATCGTCGTCAGCGGGGTCATGCTGCGCTCCTTTCGGCGTGGAACTGCTCCTCTTCCGTCGAGCCGGTGAGGGCGAGCGTCGAGGAGACGCCACCCGAGACGGCCTGCATCACCTGGTCGAAGTACCCGGCTCCGACCTCGCGCTGGTGGCGGGTCGCCGTGTAACCGGAGCCCTTGAGGGAGAACTCACGCTCCTGCAGCGCGACGTACGCGGTCATCGCGTCGTCGCGGTAGCCGCTCGCGAGCTCGAACATCGAGAGGTTGAGCGCGTGGAACCCGGCGAGCGTGATGAACTGGAAGCGGTAGCCCATCGCAGCCAGGGCGCGCTGGAAGCCGGCGATCTGGCCGTCGGACAGGTGACCACGCCAGTTGAACGACGGCGAGCAGTTGTAGGCGAGCAGCTTGCCCGGATAGCGCTCGTGGATCGCCGCGGCGAACCGTTCG
>DATIDF010000030.1:0-2330 GCA_035456445.1 Anaeromyxobacter sp. | reverse complement strand
GGGGGCGCCCGGGCGGTACGCGGCGATCGGCTTCTTCTCCTGGTACACGCGGCTCGTCTATGCGCTCACGCCGATCGCGGCGCTGGCCGGGGCCATGGTCCTCGCCCCGCTGTCGCGCCGAAACCGGGCGCTGTTCGGGCTCGCGGCCTGCGCCGCCGGGATCGCCGTGTTCCTCACCGGGGCGCGCGCGGCCTGGGCGGCGCTCGCCGTCGCCGCCCTGGCGCTCGCGGTGCTCGCAGGGCGCCGCCTCGCGCGGAACGCGCTCCTCGCGGCGCTCGCGGCGCTCGTCGTCGCCGGCGCCGCTTATGCGCCCGTCCGGGGCCGGCTCGCGCGCGCTCTCTCGTTCGAGACCAACGCCGATCGCGCGTCGGTCTGGCGAATCTGCGCCGAGGTCGTGCGCGATCACCCGCTCACCGGCGTCGGCTACGGCGCGCTCCCCAAGCGGAGCGACCCTTACTACGAGCGCATGGCGCCCTGGTCGATCGTGCGCGACCGCTGTCACGACGTCTTCTACACGGCGTGGGCCGAGGGCGGGCCGCTCTTCGCCGCGGCGGTGGTCGCGTGGTGGGCGCTGCTCGCGCGCGCGTTCCTTCGGCTCCGCCGCGAGGGCGACGCGCTCGGCCGGGCATCGGCGACCGGCGTGCTCGCCGGGCTCGCGGCGCTCTTCGTGATCGCGCTCGTGCACGACCTGTACTGGGCGACCGAGGCGCTGCTCGCGATCGGGGCGCTGCTCGGGGCGGGCGCCGTGCTCGCCCGTCCGCGGCGCGCAGCGCGCTGACCGGGGAGGTACGGCGGCCGCTCGTCTTCCGCTTCCGCGCGTCAGCGCGTCCGGGTGATCCGGCGATACACCTCGAGCGTCGCCTCCGCGCAGGCCTCCCACCGGAAGCGGCGCGCGCGCCCTCGTCCGGCGGCGGCGCGCAGCCGAGATCCCTCCGCGTCGTCGAGCGCTGCGCCGATGGCGGCCGCGAAGCTCGCCGGGTCGAGCGGGTTCGCGTACCGGACGGCCTCGCCCCCGACCTCGCGGAGCGCGGGGATGTCGCTCGCCACGGCGGGCACGCCGGCCGCCATGGCCTCCGCGAGCGGCAGGCCGAAGCCCTCGTACAGGGACGGCATGACGAAGCACGCGGCGCCCGCGTAGAGCGCCGGCAGCTCGCCGTCGGCGACGGAGCCGGTGAGCCGCACGTGCGGCGCGAGATCGCCGAGCGGAAGCGACTGCGCCCAGCCCGCGCGCCCAACGATCACGAGCTGGAGGTCGCGCCCCTGCTTGCGCAGGAGCCGGAACGCGTCGAGCAGCAACGGCAGGTTCTTGCGCGGCTCCAGCGTGCCGACCGCGAGGACGTACGGGGCGCGCGGGCCCTCCGGTGCGTGCGCCTCGAAGAACTGCGGATCGACGCCGTTCGGGGTGACGTGGATCCGCTCCGCGGGCACGCCCGTCGTCGCGACGAGGTCCGCCTTGGCCGCGTTCGAGACGGTGAACACCGCCGCCGCGCGCGCGAGCGCCTGCGGGTAGAGCGGCCGGTAGTACCAGCGCATCCCGAAGCTCGACGTCTCCGGGTGCAGCCACGGCGTGGCGTCGTGGACCGTGATCGCCGATCGGCCGCGCCAGAGCGGCGGCGTCGGGAACGCGAGCGTGTGAAGGAGATCGACGCGCGCGTACGCCGCGGCAAGCGGGAGCCAGGCCTGGTCCACCGGCAGGCGATACGTGAGCGGCGCCTCGTGCTGCTCGACCGGAAGGGACGCCACCGAGTCCGGGGCGTCAGGACGGACGAACAGCACGATCTCGTCCGGGGCGAGGGCAGCGAGGGCACGGACGAGCGAGAGGGCGTACCGCTCGACGCCCGTCATGCGGTCCGGTCGGATGAGGGTGGCGTCTATGGCGATGCGCAAGTCGGGTTCCGGAGGAGATGCGTGGGATGCTGTAGCACAAGTCCCGTTGCACCCGGGCGATGACGCAAGCTACACGGTGAGGCTCCCCCTCGAGGTCGTCGGCAACATCGCGAAGCGCGCCGCGGCGGAACGGTGGTCGCGGTGCCGCGCGCTCGGGCGCGGCTCGTCGCGGTCTCGAGGGAGGCACCACCGCGGCAACGCTGCACCGACGCCCACCCGTGCGGGACGGTCTGCCTGGCAAGGAGCCGCGGAGACCGCTCGACATCGGCGATGCGCTCGCGCGATTCGAGACCGAGTGGAGACCACGCGCCGCTCGAGCTGCAGTTCACCCGTTCACGCTCGGGCCGCCCCTGTCAGTCGCAGAGGGTTCGGCCAGCTCGTCTCCGCGAGTACGCGCAGGTACATCGCCTCCACACAGCGCGCGCCCGGTGAGAGCGACATGG
>DATIDF010000029.1:0-8300 GCA_035456445.1 Anaeromyxobacter sp. | reverse complement strand
ACGGTGTCGCCCTTCCGGAGCGCGGACGCCCCGACGCTCTCCTCGCGGCCGCCGACGAGCCTCCGGGCGGTGACCTCGCGCCGCATCTTGCGCAGCGAGGCGGCCTGGGCCTTGCCGCGGCCCTCGGCCACCGCCTCGGCGAAGTTGGCGAAGACGACGGTGAACCAGAGCCACAGGCTCACCGAGAGCGTGAACCATCCCGGCGCCCCGCCGGCGGGGTGAACGATCCGATCCCGCAGCCAGAGGACGGTGGTGAGGACGCTGCCGACCTCCACCACGAACATGACCGGGTTCTTCGCGACGTGGCGCGGATCGAGCTTCCTCAGGCTGTCGAGCGCCGCCGCGCGGACGATCAACGGGTCGAACAGCGAGAGCTGCTTCGCCTTGGGGGCCATGGCTAGAAGACCTTTCCGCCGAGGGCGGCGAAGTGCTCGAGCACCGGGCCGAGAGATAGAGCCGGGAAGAACGTGAGCGCGCCGACGATGAGGATCACCGCCAACAGCAGGGCCGTGAAGGTGGCGCCGGTCGTCGGGAAGGTCCCCGGGCCGGCGGGCACCACCTTCTTCCCCACCATCGAGCCCGCGACGGCGAGCGCTGGCACGATCATGAGGAACCGTCCGACGAGCATCGCGAGGCCGAGGGTCACGTTCCAGAACGAGGTGTTGGCGTTCAGGCCGGCGAAGGCCGAGCCGTTGTTGCCGGTGCCGCTCGTGTACGCGTAGAGCATCTCCGAGAGGCCGTGAGGGCCTGCGTTGTTGAGCGACGAGACGCCGTATGGCGCGACGGAGGCCCACGCGGTGAACCCCAGGATCGTGAGCGGGAAGACGAGCACGTAGAGCATCGCCAGCTTCATCTCGCGCCCCTCGATCTTCTTCCCGAGGTACTCCGGGGTCCGGCCGACCATGAGGCCCGCGATGAACACGGTGAGGACCACCATGACGAGCATCCCGTAGAGACCGGCGCCGACCCCGCCGAAGATCACCTCACCGAGCTGGATGTTGAGGAGGGGCACGAGCCCGCCGATGGGCGTGAAGCTGTCGTGCATCGAGTTCACCGCTCCGCAGGACGCGTCGGTGGTGACCGTCGCCCACAGCGCGGAGTTCGTCACGCCGAAGCGGACCTCCTTGCCCTCCATGTTCCCCGCGCCGTGGTCCACCGAGAGCGAAGCCAGCGCCGGGTTCTTGCCCGCTTCGGCGCCGTAGGTGACGGCCACGCCCGCGGCGAACAGCACGGCCATCGCCGCGAAGATCGCCCAGCCCTGGCGCGCGTCCCGCGCCATCTTGCCGTACGTGTACGTGAGCGCCGCCGGGATGGCGAAGATGAGCACCAGCTCGAAGAAGTTCGTGAGTGGCGACGGGTTCTCGAAGGGGTGGGCGCTGTTCGCGTTGAAGAAGCCGCCGCCGTTCGTCCCGAGCTCCTTGATCACCTCCTGGGAGGCCACGGGGCCGAGCGCGACGACCTGCCTCGCTCCCTCGAGCGTCGTGATCTCGCGATAGGCCGCGAAGGTCTGGGGGATCCCCTGCCAGACGAGGAACAAGGCCCCGACGAAGCTCACCGGGAGCAGCACGTAGACGATGGCGCGTACGAGGTCGACCCAGAAGTTGCCGATCGTCTTCGCGCCTGAGGGCCCCGGTTGGCGGGTGAGCCCGCGCGCCAGCGCCAGCGCGATCGCGATGCCGGCGGCCGCCGACACGAAGTTGTGCCAGGCGAGCCCCGCCATCTGCGTGAGATAGCTCATCGTGCTCTCGCCGCCGTACGCCTGCCAGTTCGTGTTGGTCGTGAAGCTGGCGGCCGTGTTGAAGGCGAGCTCGGGCGGCACCGGCCCGAGCTTCTGCGGGTTCAGTGGGAGGAGGTGCTGCAGGCGCTGGATGGCGTAGGTCACCACCACGCCGAAGAGGCTGAAGACGAGCAGGGACGCGGCGTACGCTTTCCAGTCCTGCTCCTTCGCGGGGTTCACGCCGCACAGCCGATAGAGGAGCCGTTCGACCGGTCCGAAGAACCGCGGCAGGGGCTGCCGCTCCTCTTCGAACACCCGATGCAGGTAGAGCCCGAGGGGCTTCGTGAGCGCGAGGATGACGAGCGCGTAGAGCGCGATCTGGAGCCAACCGCTGGCGGTCATGGGGCCTCTAGAAGCGCTCCGGGCGGAGCAGCGCGTACGCCAGGTACACGGTCAGCAAGATCGAGAGCACCGCCCCGGCGGCATAGTCGACCGTCATCGTGAGCTCCTTCGGCGGTTCACAGCCGGTCACACGCAGCCACGTAGGCGAGCGAAACGGCAAAGAATGCGACGGTGGTGAGAAGAAGGATGGTGTCGAGCACTAAGGCCTCCTTGCACGGTTGCTGCAGCCCTGATGCCACGGGGGGAATGCAGCGCGAAGACGTTTCCGCGTGCTGCGACGCGGCGCGTTCCTGCAATTCCCAACGCGATCCACCGCCAGGTCTTGCAGGACGCAATGGCTCTGCTTCACGTTCCCAAGGCTGGCAGGCTCCAGGTGGTGGTCGAGCAGGACCGTGGGCCCCCTCGAATGCGGTGACCGCATGGGCGGTGCGACTCGGCGCCACTTGCCGGGCCCGTCCGTGGGACGCCGCGGTGGTCACCTCGTGGGTGTCCGCAGTAGCTCGCGCGCCGTTGCTTCACACTTTCGGTCGCACTCCGGGAACATGAGCGCAAGCTGCGCCTGGTCGCGACAGAAGTCGTGCAAGGAACTTCCCTCGGTGGCGCAGACCGACGTCAGGTTCTCCATCGTGCGCTGGTACAGCGCCGCGCGCTCCTGAACGGGCAAGCGCTGGAGGGCGCGCTGGTCCGCCCCGACAAGGGCCGCAACGAGCACGACGAGCCCGGTGCCCCCGCAAACGGCCAAGGAAACGCCAGCCCAGCGTGGAAAGCGTCCGGAAGGCGACGGCCTGGCGGGCTCGGACTCGGGTGCCGCATCGACGACGAGACAAAGCGGGGTCGGCGTGTGACTCACGCCGGATCGCAGAGCATCTCGCGTGCCGGTCGACGCGTTCCGCTGGTCGGTGGCGCTCTGGGGGTGCATCGTTGCGGAACGCACGACGGCGCCCCGCCGGGGATTGCATCTCGAAGACTTGCGGGTCCTCGCGCGCGCCGACGCACGAGAACCCTCCCTCGCCCCCATCTCCGAAACCTCGCGGCTCGAGGACGGCTTGGCGAGGGCGCCGCCGTGTCGCGTGCATGTCACCCATTCGCCGCGGAGTCGCGGCGGAGCGCCCTTACTGTCGGGCGTGCGCCGTCCACGGAGGCCGGATAGGGTACTGCTCGAGGTGTGCGGTCCTCGCGGCGGCCGCTCCATGGAGAATGCGTTGACGGACGCTTCCCCCGAGCAAGGGCATGACGTCCCCGCGCAAGCCGCTCGCGCCTACGACGGGGCACACGCGACGCCGCTGCCCTCGGGCCCGCCCGCGGCCGACGGGGCGATGCGCGGTGCCCCAGAGGACCGCCTCGACCCACGCTTGCTCATGAACCGGGAGCTCTCGCTCCTCGCATTCCAGTGGCGCGTCTTCGAGGAGGCGAGCGATCCAGCGAATCCGCTCCTCGAGCGCGTCCGCTTCCTGTCGATCGTCGCCTCGAACCTCGACGAGTTCTTCATGATCCGCGTGGCCGGGCTCGAGCAGCAGGTCGCGGCGGGCGTGACGGACGCGGCTGCGGACGGGCTCACGCCCACCGAGCAGCTCGCCGCGATCCGGCTGGAGGTGCTCCGGCTCACGCGGGCGCTCGGCGCGTGCTTGCATGACGAGCTCATCCCGCAGCTCGAGAGCGCCGGCGTCCACGTCCTCGACTGGCCGAAGCTCGACGAGAAGCAGGCGGCCAGCGCGCGGCAGTGGTTCGAGACCATGGCCTTCCCCGTGCTCACGCCGCTGGCCTTCGATCCGGGGCGGCCGTTTCCGCACATCTCGAACCTGAGCCTCAACCTCGCCGTGCTCGTGGAGGAGGATGGCGTCGAGCGGTTCGCTCGGATCAAGGTCCCGGACACGCTTCCGCGGCTCGTTCCCATCGGCCGGTCCACGGGGGGGCTCGGCCCGGCCGGCGCCGCGCACCACCATCACTCGTTCGTCTGGCTCGAGCAGCTCATCGCGGCGAACGTCGAGCGGCTCTTCCCCGGCGTGCGCGTGCTGGGCGTCCATCCCTTTCACGTGACGCGCGACGCCGAGATGGAGCTGCAGGAGATGGAGGCTGCGGACCTCCTCGCCTCCGTCGAGCACGGCGTCCGTGATCGGCGGTTCGGGTCTGTGGTCCGCCTCGTCATCGCTCCGACCATGCCCGACGGCGTACGGGACTTGCTCGTCAGCAACCTCGAGGTGGACCCGCGCGACGTGTACGTCGTCGAGGGTCCTCTCGCGCTCTCCGAGATCGCGCCGCTCGCGTCCATCGAGCGGAGCGATCTGCGCTTCCCGACCTTCCTCCCGAGCACGCCGGCGCGGTTCGTTCCGGGCGACGGGGACCTGTTCGCCGCCATCCGCCGGCAGGACATCCTCCTGCACCATCCCTTCGACTCGTTCGCGCCGGTCGTCGAGTTCCTGCGGGCGGCCGCGCACGATCCGAACGTGCTCGCCATCAAGCAGACGCTGTATCGCGTGGGCAAGAACTCGCCGGTCGTCGAGGCGCTCCTCGAGGCGAGCCGTGAGCGGAAGCAGGTGGCGGTGCTGGTGGAGCTCAAGGCGCGCTTCGACGAGGAGAGCAACATCGGCTGGGCGCGCGCGCTCGAGAACGAGGGCGTGCACGTCATCTACGGGCTCCTCGGACTCAAGACGCACTCGAAGATCGCGCTCGTCGTCCGGCGCGAGGGCGACCGGCTCGCGCGCTACGTCCATCTCTCCACCGGGAATTACAACCCCGCCACCGCCACCGGCTACACGGACCTCGGGCTCTTCACCTGCGATCCCGAGATCGGCGAGGATGCGACGCAGCTGTTCAACTATCTGACCGGGTACGCCCGCCCTCGCCGGTTCAACAAGCTCCTCGTCGCGCCGGTGAACCTTCGCGAGCGGCTGGAGGAGCTGATCGCGCGCGAGGTCGCGCACCAGCGTGCGGGCCGCGGCGGCCATCTCGTCTTCAAGGTGAACTCGCTCTCGGACGAGGGCATCATCGAGGTCCTCGTCCGTGCAGCGCAGGCCGGGGTGCGCGTCGAGCTCCTCGTGCGCGGCATCTGCGTGCTTCGCCCCGGGATTCCCGGCGCGACCGACGGCATCACCGTCACGAGCATCGTGGGGAGGTTCCTCGAGCACAGCCGCATCTTCTGGTTCCGGAACGCGGGCGCGGAGGAGGTCTACCTCGGCAGCGCCGACCTCATGCACCGCAACATCGCGCGCAGGGTCGAGGTGATCTTCCCGGTCACGGACGCCGCGCTCGTCCGCCACCTCCGGGACGAGGTGCTGGGGGTCTACCTGCACGACAACGCGCGGGCCCGGCGGATGCGCCCTGACGGCGTGTACGAGCGGGTGGAGCGCCGCGATGGCGAGATCGTCACCGATGCGCAAGCTTCGCTGCTCGCCGCGCACGCACGACGCGCGGACCCGGCCGGCGTGCCGCCAGCGGGCCCGCATCCAGCTCGGTGACGCGGGCGGGGGCGATCACGGTCCTGGCGTGCTTTCCTCGCTCGTACCCGGCTCGCCGATCGAGCTGCCGCGCCTCAGCTCCGTGACCGGCGCGCGGGAGCGCGCGCTGGACAACGAGCGCACGCGGATGTCGCTCCCGTCGAGGATGCCCTCGTCGTTCATCTCGTGGACGAAGATCTCCGTCGCCTCGTCCTCGTCCCATGCTCGCACGTGCGCCACGCGGACGGTCTCATTCAGCCGGCACGAGCAGACGAACACGGATTCGCGGATCATTTGTGTGGCTCCAGCGTGGGCGGGACGGCGGCGATCCTTATCCCGGTGGAGGGCGGCCGACCACCAACAGCCGCATGGGCCCGACGGGGGGCGACTCGCAAGCTGCGGTGTTTACGGGGCAAGCGCGAACGGGTCAGGCGGCCGTCACGAAGAATTCACACACGCACTGCCCGGACGCGGGGCCCGTACTGAGGGAGCCGCGGTGGCGCCTGCCACCGCGCAGCGCCCGGCGCCGTGCAATCGCCTAGACTGACCCGGAGATGCTCGCTGCCGACCCCGCCGCGCTCGAGCGCCGGATCTTCCACGCGCTGAACGTCGACGGGGGGCCGCTCCTCGACGCGGCCGCGCGGGTGCTGTCCTCGCACGCGTTCGGGTTCGCGGTCGCGGCGCTGGTGCTCCTACTCGCTCTCCTGCGCGGTCGGCTCGCCGCGGCGGCTGTCGGGCTGGCGGTCGCGATCCTCGTCTCGGACGGAGTCGGGTCGCAGCTCCTCAAGCCGCTCTTCGCGCGGCGCCGCCCGTGCTACGTGCTTCCAGCGGACGCGGTGAGGTGGGTGGGGGCGGCGAGCGACGTCGGCTCCATGCCGAGCCTCCACGCCGCGAACTTCTTCGCCATGGCGATGCTGGCCATGGCGATCGACCGCCGGCTCGCGGCGCCGATGTTCCTCGTCGCGCTCGCGGTGGCGAGCTCGCGCGTGTATCTGGGCGTGCACTGGCCGCTCGACGTCCTCGCGGGCGCGTGCTGGGGCACGGCGGCAGGTGCGGTCGGCGTCCTGGCCGCGCGCTGGATCGACGCGGGGCGGCGACAGGTCCGCGCCCGCTCGGAGCCCGAACAAGAGGGTCGAACGCGCGAAGGACGATAGACTCTGCGGGTCCCGTAGGCGGGCGCCGAGCGGGCGACGTCCCGAGACGAGGAGATGACCATGAGCGAGCTCGACCAGGTCAGCGATGCGTTCCGGACATTCCAGCAAGAGGCGAAAGGGCACGCCGACGCCTGGATGAACGCGGTGATGCAGCTCGGGCGCGCGAGCGCCCTCGATCCCAAGACGGGCGCGCTCGCCTATCTCGCCGTCCTGTCGGCGCTCAGGCTCGTGAGCGGCGTCCCCTTCCACGTGAAGCACGCGCGCTCCCTCGGCGCGACCCGCGACGAGATCATCAGCGCCGTCCTCGTGGGATTGCCCGCGGCGGGGACCGGGGTGACGCAGGCCTTGCCCGTCGCGCTCGATGCTTACGACCGCGAGTAGCGCGAGGGGAGGAGTCAGCGCCGAGACCTGCTGCGGGCGACGAGCAGATTCAAGCTGTCGAGGCGCGCGTCTCCGGCGACACCGCGGCGACCGGCACGCCGCCTTCGAGGACGATGCGACCGCCGGGCGCGGCCGGGATCCTCGGGCCGGGCGTGAGGATGCCGGCGAGGTTCAAGGGGTCCGCTGCCGACAGCTCCATCCGCTCGCGCTCGTCGGCGACCGCGCGCCGGGCGGCGCGGAGCGCATCCACCGCCTCCGGCGTCGCGAACTGCTCGCCGCTGTAGCCGACGACGAAGCGGCCGCCCCGGATCACTCCGCGGGCCTCGAGCGATCGGTAGACGCGGACGAGGTCCCGCCAGGGCGGCGGGCGCGACTCGCGGGCGAGCAGATCGCGGAACACGACACCGTAGCGGCGAAGGTACTGGTGGGCGAGGCGTTCGAGGGTTGAGTCGGCGAAGGCGCGGGGCGGGGTCGCGGTCGAGGTGGCGGTCGCGGTGGCGGTCGCGGTCGGGGTCGCGGTCGCGGTCGGGGTCGACGCGGACGTCCGCAGCAGCGCCCACCGCCCACCCGCGCTCCCCGGTCGCGCCACTCGCCCGCGCGCCGGCGGCGCGAGGAGCGCGCGCAGCCCGGCGAACCCGTCACACGTGACGAGCCCCGCGGAGACGAGCTCCCAGAGCGCCTCCTCCGTCTCCCCCGTCGGCGCGCCGACCGCCGCCGCGAGCTCGGCGAGGAACGAGGCGCCGCGCCGGGAGAGCACGTCCACGAGCGCCGTCGCGACCTCGCCGAGCGGCGGCGGCTCAGGCGCGATGGCGTCGAGGAGCCACGGGAGGTGCTCGCGCAGCGCGATCGTCACGGGGGCGGAGCGGGTGGGAGCGCCCTTGCGGCGCGGTGGGCCGCCGTCCGGCGGCGGCGCCACGTGCAGCCGGCCCCACGCGACGTCCCCGGAGAGGCACAGCGCGTCGAGCAGCCCGGGCTCGTAGCCCGCGACCTGGGCCGGCAGGAGATCGCGCTCCCACGCGCTCGCCGCGGCGTGGAACCCCTGGAGCTGACCCAGCACCTCGGCGAGGCCGTGAGAGCCGTGGAGACGCGTCCCCGGCGCGACGTGCTGCCACCGCGCGAGGAAGCGGACGAAGGCGGCCGTGCTGACCGGCTCGATCTCCCGCCGCAGGCGGCCGAGCGTGAGCCGGTGGATGCGCGCGAGGACGCTGCGCT
>DATIDF010000028.1:0-3816 GCA_035456445.1 Anaeromyxobacter sp. | reverse complement strand
TTCGCTACGCTCGGGATGAACGGCCTCAGGAGATCCGGTCGGCGTGGGGGTCGAGGTCGTCCTTCGACCTCGCTCCGCCGCCGATGCGGCTTCGCTACGCTCGGGATGAACGGCCTCTGGAGATCCGCTCGCGGTCGCGGCCGGATTCGCCCCCCGCCCCTCCACCCTCCGACTGCTTGCCGCGATGTCCGTCCGCCCGAGCCGCGCGATCTCGCGCAGCTCCTCCGGCACCGGGATGAGCGCCGACAGCCCGCCGGCGATCCGCGCGAGCGCGGCGCGGCGGCCCTCGACCGGGAGCGCGTCGAACGCCTCGGCCTCGGCGGCGAGACGCTCGAGGGCGGGCGAGCTCGGAGCGCCCGCGGCGCGCGCACGGGCGATGGCACCGCGGGCGAGCTCGCCGAAACCCCTCAGCCGCGGCGCGCCGGCGAAGCCGTCCTTCACCGCGAACCGCAGCGGTGGAACGAGCGTCGCGAGCGCCTGCTGCGCGGCGGCAAGGCCGGAGGCGACCTCCCCGGCGGCGGGCACGTCGCCCTGGTGGCCCCTCCCCTCCACGGCGCGAGGCTACCAGCGCGGTCCGACTACTCGCCGGACTCGCCGGGCAGCTCCTCCTCCACGAACGAGATGGACTGGATCTCGTATTCCTTCTGGCCGCCGGGCGTGCGCACGGTGACCGTGTCGCCCTCCTCGCGTCCGATGAGCGCGCGGGCGATGGGGCTCGTGACCGAGATGCGGCCCACCTTGAGGTCCGCCTCGAGCTCGCCGACGATCCGGTAGGTCACCTGGTCGCCCGAGTCGGATTCCTCGAGAGAGACCGTCGCGCCGAAGACCACGCGCGCGCCGACGTGCTTCGTGACGTCGATGACCTCGGCGCTCGCGATCCAGTGCTCCACCTGGAGGATCCGTCCCTCGACGTGGCTCTGCTTCTCCTTCGCCGCGTGGTACTCGGCGTTCTCGGACAGGTCCCCGTGCGAGCGGGCCTCGGCGATCTCCTTCACGATCTTGGGGCGCTCGACGTTCTTCAGGCGCTTGAGCTCCTCCTTCAGCCTGAGGAGGCCGCCCTTCGTCATGGGGACGCGCTCGGACATCTTCCACCTTCCGAAAAATGACTGCGGCCGGCCCCGAGAAGCCCGGGGCGGCCGCTTCTAGCCATTCAGTAGGCCGGCTCGGGCTTGCTGTCAACGGGACGGCTGCCGGGCGTCCCCGTGGTACTCCTGGATCGAGCGCACGCTCGGCGCGCCACCCCGCGCGGCCTCCATCGCCCCCACCGCCGCCCGGGCGCCGGTGAGCGTCGTGAAGTACGGCAGCCCCTTCATCAGCGTCTCGCGGCGGATGGAGTAGCTGTCGGAGATCTCCTGCTTGCCGGCGGTGGTGTTGAACACGAGGTGCACGTCGCCGTCCTTGATGCGGTCGACCACCGAGGGGCGTCCCTCGTGCACCTTGAGGACCCGCGTCGTGGGGATGCCGCGCGCGCCGAGAAACGCGCCCGTGCCCGCGGTGGCGAGCACCTCGAAGCCGAGCCCGACGAGGCGGCGCGCCACGTCGACGATCGCCGGCTTGTCCGAGTCCTTCACCGAGACGAACGCCCGCCGCCCAGCCCCGGAACCCGGCAGTGTGTTCCCCGCCGCCGCCTGCGCCTTGAAGAACGCGCGGTAGAAGTCCCGGTCGATCCCCATCACCTCTCCGGTCGAGCGCATCTCGGGCCCGAGCATCGTGTCGACCCCGGGGAAGCGCGCGAACGGGAACACCGCCTCCTTCACCGAGACGTGCACCGGCCGGAGCGCGCCCCGCGCACCGGCCTCCTCGAGGGTCTTGCCGACCATGCAGAGCGAGCCGGCCTTCGCGAGCGGCAGGCCCGTCGCCTTGCCGACGAACGGCACCGTGCGGCTCGCGCGCGGGTTCACCTCGAGCACGTAGACGTCCTCGCCCTGGATCGCGAACTGGACGTTCATGAGGCCGACGACGCCGAGCTCCTTCGCGAGCGCGATCGACTGCTGCTCGATCTCCGCGACCCGCTCCGGCGCGAGGCTGAACGGCGGGAGCGCGCAGGCGGAGTCGCCGGAGTGGATGCCGGCCTCCTCGATGTGCTCCATGACGCCGCCGACGACGACGTCCTTGCCGTCGGACACCACGTCCACGTCCACCTCGGCCGCGTCGCGGAGGAAGCGGTCCACGAGGACCGGCCGCTCGTTCGAGGCCTGCACCGCCTCGCGCAGGTAGGTGGCGAGATCCTTGTCGTCGTAGACGACCTCCATCGCGCGCCCGCCGAGCACGTAGGAGGGGCGGACCATCACCGGGTAGCCGATGCGCCTCGCGACGGCGAACGCCTCCTCGGCGCTGCGCGCCATGCCGTTCTCGGGCTGGCGCAGCCCGAGCTTCTCGATGAGCGCGGAGAAGCGCTCGCGGTCCTCGGCCCGATCGATCGCGTCCGGCGTGGTACCGAAGATGGGCACGCCGAGCTCGTGGAGCGGCACGGCGAGCTTGAGCGGCGTCTGCCCGCCGTACTGGACGATGAGCCCCTCCGGCTTCTCGACGTGCACGATCTCGAGCACGTCCTCGAGCGTGAGCGGCTCGAAGTAGAGGCGGTCGGACGTGTCGTAGTCGGTCGAGACCGTCTCCGGGTTGCAGTTGACCATGATGGTCTCGAACCCGGCCCGCGCGAGCGCGAACGACGCGTGCACGCAGCAGTAGTCGAACTCGATCCCCTGCCCGATGCGGTTCGGGCCGCCGCCGAGGATCATCACCTTGCGGCGATCGGTCGGCGCCGCCTCGCACTCCTCCTCGTACGTGGAGTACAGGTACGGCGTGTAGGCCTCGAACTCGGCGGCGCAGGTGTCGACGCGCTTGAAGACCGGGCGCACCCCCGCCTGCCAGCGCGCGTCACGGACCGCCTTCTCGGTCGTCCCAGCAAGCTGCGCGATCCGCTTGTCCGAGAAGCCCATGCGCTTCACCGCGCGGAGCCCCTCGGCGTCCTGCGGCACGCCCTTCGCGAGCGCCGACTCGGCGCGAACGATCTCCTCCATCTCCCGCAGGAACCACGGGTCGATGGCCGTCATCGCGTACAGGTCGTCGACCGGCAGGCCGGCGCGGAGCCCCTCGGCGACCCAGAAGACGCGGCGGTCGCGCGGGACGCGGACCTCGGCCTTGATCCGCTCCACCTCGTCCGGCGAGTACGCGTCGCCGGGGCGCTTCCCGAGCGGCGACTCGAAGCCCGAGCGGTCGATCTCGAGGCCGCGGATCGCCTTCTGGAGGCTCTCCTGGAACGTGCGCCCGATCGCCATCACCTCGCCGACCGACTTCATCTGGGTGGTGAGGATGTCGTTCGCGCCCTTGAACTTCTCGAACGCGAAGCGCGGGACCTTCGTGACGACGTAGTCGATGGTGGGCTCGAACGACGCCGGCGTGTAGCGGGTGATGTCGTTCTTGAGCTCGTCGAGCGTGTAGCCGACGGCGAGCTTCGCGGCGATCTTCGCGATGGGGAACCCGGTCGCCTTGGACGCGAGCGCGGAGGAGCGCGACACGCGCGGGTTCATCTCGATGACCACCATCCGGCCGGTGCGCGGGTGCACGCCGAACTGGATGTTCGAGCCGCCGGTCTCCACCCCGATCTCGCGGATGATGCGGATGCCGGCGTCGCGCATCCGCTGGTACTCCTTGTCCGTGAGCGTCTGCGCGGGGGCGACCGTGATGGAGTCGCCGGTGTGGACTCCCATCGGGTCGAAGTTCTCGATGGAGCAGATGATGACGACGTTGTCGTTCCGGTCGCGCATCACCTCGAGCTCGTACTCCTTCCACCCGATGATCGACTCCTCGCAGAGG
>DATIDF010000027.1:0-6959 GCA_035456445.1 Anaeromyxobacter sp. | reverse complement strand
GCGTTCCCGGACGAGGCGGCGCGCGTCTTCAAGGGGATCGAGACGCAGGGGAACCCCTGGGGCATCGGCTCGAACAAGCGCGCCGAGTGGTGCGAGGATCTGGACGTCCCGCGCGCCTCCTCGGGCGAGCCGTTCGAGTGGCTGTTCTTCGTCGGCTGCGCCGGCGCGTTCGACGATCGCCAGAAGAAGGTCTCGCGCGCGATCGTGCGGATCCTCCGCGAGGCCAAGGTCTCGTTCGCGATCCTCGGCGAGGAGGAGACCTGCAACGGCGAGGCGGCCCGCCGCCTCGGCAACGAGTACCTGTTCCAGATGCAGGCGCAGGCGAACGTCGAGACCCTGAACGGCTACGGGGTGAAGAAGATCCTCGTGCAGTGCCCGCACTGCCTCAACACGATCAAGAACGAGCTGCCCCAGTTCGGCGGGAGCTACGAGGTGGTGCACCACGCCGAGCTCATCGCGCGGCTCGTCGCCGACGGGGCGCTCGCGCCCGCCGCCGCGCACGGGCTGGGGACGGTCACGTTCCACGATCCGTGCTATCTCGCCCGCTGGAACGGGATCACCGAGGCGCCGCGGGAGGCGCTCGGCGCGGTCCCCGGGCTCTCGCTCGTCGAGATGCCCCGCAACCGGCGTCAGGGCTTCTGCTGCGGCGCGGGCGGCGGCCGCTTCTGGCTCGAGGAGAGGCTCGGGACGCGCGTGAACCAGAACCGCGTGGAGGAGGCCGCTGTGACGCTCGGCGAACCTGGCGGCGTCGTGGCGACGGGCTGCCCGTTCTGTCTCACCATGATGAAGGACGGGGTGAACGAGACCGGCCGCGAGGAGACGCTCCGGGTGATGGACGTCGCCGAGATCGTCGCCCTCGGCCTCCCGGCGCGCGCCGCGCGCGAGGGGTAGGCCGTGACCGCGCGGCTCCCCGCGCCGCCGCTGCCCGCCTTCCTCGCGAGGGCGCTCCCGTTCGAGCGGTCCCTCGTCGTCGCCGAGGGCCTCCGCCTGCACGTGATGGAGGCGGGGCCGGTGGGCGCGCCCGCGGTCGTGCTCCTCCACGGGAACCCCGCCTGGAGCTTCCTGTGGCGCAAGGTCGCCGCGCTCCTCGCGGACACCCCGCTCCGGCTCGTCATGCCCGATCTCGCTGGCCTCGGCCTCTCCGACAAGCCGCGCGATCCACGCTTCCACACGCTCGAGAACCACGCCCGCGTCATGGGCGCGCTCCTGGACGCGCTCGTCCCGGGCCGGCTCGTCCTCGCCGTGCACGACTGGGGTGGGCCGATCGGCCTCGCGGCGCTCGCCACGCGGCCGGGACGCCTCGCCGGTCTCGTCGTCACGAACACCGGCGTGGGCCCGCCCCGCGAGGGCGCCCGTCCGACCGCGTTCCACCGCTTCGCGAACCTGCCCGTCGTCTCCGACCTCGCCTTCCGCCTCCTCGGCTTCCCGCAGAACGCGCTCCACCTCGCCCAGGCCGATCGCCGCTCCATCCGCGGCGACGTCGCGCGCGCGTATCGCTGGCCGCTCCGGCGCCTGGCCGACCGGGTGGCGCCGCTCGCGCTCGCGCGCATGGTGCCCTCGCGCGAGGACCACCCCTCCTTGCCGGCGCTGCGGCGTGCGCTCGCGGTCGCGACCGCGTTCGACGGGCCGGCGGCGGTGGTCTGGGGCGAGCGCGATCCCGTGCTCGGGCACGCGCTCCGCGGCGTCGCCTCCGCGCTCCCGCAGGCGATCGTCACGCGCGTCCCGGCCGGCCACTACCTCCAGGAGGAGGCGCCCGGGCCGGTCGCCGACGCGATCCGGGACGTCGCCCGGCGAGCCGGCCTGCTCCGCTGACGGCGCTCGGCCCGGGCCGCCTCGGTTCATGCTTCTTCACGGTCGCGAAGCGCGCCCGCAAGGCGCGGGCCGTAGCGTCCAGCGTGAGGACGCCTCTCCCTAACGGAGGTCACCGCATGAACGCCTTCCTCGCGGGCGCGCTCGGCGCGCTCACCGTGATCATCGTCCTGTTCCTCGCCACCGCGCTCGTCCACGCGGCTCATCGGCGCCGCCGCGCGAGGTTCCACCCGCGCCGCGCGCTCGCGTTCCTCTTCCGCGGGCTCGGCGTGCGCGAGGAGCAGCGAGAGGCGCTCGCCCCCGAGGCGGACGCGCTCGCCGAGGAGCTCGCCCGCCTCCGCGTGGACGCGCGCGCCCTCCGGGTGGAGATCGCCTCGCTGCTCGCGGCGCCCACCTTCGACCCCGCCGCGTTGCGTGGCGCGCTCGACCGCCCGTTCACCCGCGCCGGCGAGGTGCGCGCCCGCTTCGAGGCGGCGCTCGCGCGCGTGTACGCGACGCTCGAGCCCGCGCAGCGCGTCGCGCTCGCCGAGCGGCTCCGGCGCCGGGCCTCGGCGCACGGGTGAGCTCGCGCTAGCGCCGGACCGCCGCTGGGAACGCCGCCGCCGCGCCGTCGAGGCGACGCGCAACCTCCGCCTCGAGCGCGTCGAGGTCGTTGCCGGAGCGCGGATCGGCGCCGACGCAGGTGAGGATCTCGTCGTACGGCGACTGCTCCGCGCCGAGCGCGCCGTAGTCGATCCGGCGCGGCACCGGCTCGCCGTCGTGACCGGGCCGGAACGCGCCGAAGAGCCCCTCCGAGCCGGGCGCGAGCTCCTCCTTGAGCGCGAGGAGCCGGCGCAGCGCGGCGCGGAACGGCGCGTCCTCGAGGTGCCGGAGCTCCACCTTCGCCCCCGTCCGCGCGGCGACGCCCGCGAGCACTGCGCGCAGGAACGGCACGTCGGTCACGACGAGGCCGTAGAGGTGGAAGTCGCCCGCGAGCGCGCGATCGAGCAGCGCCGCCTCGTCCGGCGAGAGCCAGGCGTGGCTCGGGCAGAGGAACGCGTCGCAGGTGAGCGCGTCGTAGACCCCGCAGTCGCGCAGATCGGCGCCGCCGGTCGCGCGCGGGTGTGCGAGGCAGCCGACGCGGGTCTCGCCCGCGTCGAGGAACCCGAGGAGCGGGCAGATCCGCACCGACGGGAAGAGCGGCTCCGGCGCGTTCGCGGCGAGCGCGGCTGCGGCGGCGCGGAACGCCTCGGGCGTGCGCGGGACGCGGGCGAGCGCGCGGGTCCGGCGGGAGAGCTCGGCGCGCAGGGCGGGCCTTCCGAGCTCGCGCTGGTTGTAGAGGCCGCAGCACGCGCCGCAGCTCGCCCCCGCCGTCTGGCAGAGCCTCACCGTGCGTCACTCCCCCGCGCCGAGCGCGGCGCGGCAGCTCGCGCAGAGCCCCGGGCCCTTCCGATCCGAGTCCGCGGCGTCGCGCGAGACGAACATGGCGCAGCGGTAGTCGGCGCAGTGCGACA
Organism: Anaeromyxobacter sp.; assembly: GCA_035456445.1. Taxonomy (GTDB): domain Bacteria; phylum Myxococcota; class Myxococcia; order Myxococcales; family Anaeromyxobacteraceae; genus Anaeromyxobacter. The sequence goes on along the minus strand of DATIDF010000027.1, from coordinate 3,657 downwards.
GGCCGAGCAGGTGGCCGGTCGCGTGGACGGTCTCCACCTGCGTTCGGCGCCGGAGCTCCCCGGGCTCGCCGTGGGAGAGCCGCGCGACGGAGAACAGCGCCGCGCCCGCGTCCCGATCGGCGTCGCCGATGACGTAGGGCGCGTCCGGCAGGAACAGGTCGACGTCCGCGATCCCCACCACCGGGGGGCCCCCCGCGCCGCGCAGCGAGGAGAGCCGGCGAAGGATCGCGGTCGAGTGGTACTGGGCGCGCGCCTCGTTGAAGGCGTAGCGCGGGCGGTCGAGCGAGGGACCGGCCTTCGCCGCGATCCCGAGGATCTCGCGCAGCGCGTGCCCAGCCTCGACGACCAGCTTCGGTCCGACGTCGCCGAGCGGCACCAGGAGCACGTGGCCCGGGCGCGCGAGCGCCTTCAGCTCGGCGCGCGCGCCGCCGGGCTGGCCCGAGCTGGCTGAGGCGGAAGGATTCGAACCTTCATACGCGGATCCAAAGTCCGCAGTCCTGCCGTTGGACGACGCCTCAGAATCGTTGCGACGCACGGGTGGCCTGCTTTTCCTCGCTGCGCTCCCCCGGCGCGGGATTCTTCTCGTGAGCGCGGGCCCCTCGCTCGCGCGGCAGCGGCCTACCAGCGTACCAGGGCGCTCCCCCACGTGAAACCCGCCCCGAACGCGCAGAGCCCCACGAGGTCGCCGCGCCGGACGCCGCGCGCCTCGATCCCCTCGGCGAGCGCGATGGGGATGGAGCCCGCGGTGGTGTTGCCGTACTTCTGGATGTTGTTGAACACCTGATCGTCGGTGAGCTCGAGGCTCCGCTGCACCATCTGGCTGATGCGCAGGTTCGCCTGGTGCGGCACGAGCAGCTTCAGGTCCTTCGTCGTGAGCCCGTTCTTCTCGAGGGCGGTCCGCACCACCTCCGGCATCTTCGAGATGGCGTGCTTGAAGACCTTCTGGCCCTCCATGCGTGGGTAGACCGCGCCGGACTCGATCTGCGCGGCCTGGACGCGCGGGTGGTACTTGGAGCCGGGCGCGTCCGTCCAGAGCTCCTTCGCGTAGCGACCGTCCGCGTGGAGGTGCACCGAGAGGACGCCGCGGCCCGGCTCGTCGGTCGCCTCGAGGAGCGCCGCACCCGCGCCGTCGCCGAAGATCACCGCCACGTCGCGCCCGCGCGTCGAGACGTCGAGCCCGGTCGAGTGGATCTCCGAGCCGACGAGGAGGACGCGCCTGTACACGCCGCCGCGGATCCACGCGTCCGCGACGGAGAGGCCGTAGAGGAACCCGGTGCACTGGTTCCGGACGTCGAGCGCGGGCACGCCCGGGATGCCGAGCTTCGCGTTGAGGAAGCAGCCGTCGCCCGGGAACATGTGATCGGGGGAGAGCGAGGCGTAGATGATCGCCTCGATGTCCGTGGGCTTCCAGCCCGCCTGGTCGAGGGCCCGCTTCGTCGCCTCGAGCGCGAGGTCGGAGTTCTCGGTTCCCTCGCGCACCCAGCGCCGCTCACGGATGCCGGTCCGCTCCTGGATCCAGGCGTCCGTCGTCTCCATGTGGCGCGTGAGCTCCTCGTTCGTGACGACGCGGTCGGGCACGAACGTGCCGAGGGCGGCGAAGGCGGCGCGGGGCATCTCGGGCTCCTCTCGGGGTGAACATCCGCCGGCGGCCAGCTGCGGCCGCGCGGGCGGACGGGTCAGATGTCGAGGTTCTGCACGTCGAGGGCGTGCTTCTCGATGAACTCGCGGCGCGGCTCGACCGCGTCGCCCATGAGGACGCTGAACACCTCGTCGGCCGCGACCGCGTCGTCGACCCGGACCTGCAGGAACGTGCGCCGGGTCGGCTCCATGGTCGTCTCCCAGAGCTGCTCGGGGTTCATCTCGCCGAGCCCCTTGTAGCGCTGGATGGTCTGCCCCTGCGCCGCGGCCTTCTTGATCGCCTCGACCGCGGCGAACACGTCGTCCACCTCCTCCTCGGCTTCGCCGGTCTGCAGCCGGTACGGCCCGGCGCCGATCTCCGCGACCGCCGCGTACAGGCCCGCGAGCTCGCCCCACTCCGGACCGGAGAGGTAGTCGAAGTCGATGCGCGTCGTGCGCGTCGCGCCGGACATGGTGGTCTGGAAGACGAGCGCGTCGCAGCCGTGCTCCTCGTCGCGCTCGATCTTGGCGAGGCGCACCTCGAGCTCGGGGTGGAGCTTCTGCGCCTTCTCGTAGATCTTCTGGACCTGCTCCTTCACCTGCTCGTGGTGCTTGAGAAGCTCCGGGTCGAGGTCGCCGAGCCTGAGCGCGGCGTCGACGATGCGGCTGTCGCGCCGCCGATCGACGCCCGCGAGGAGCGCCCGATAGGCGAGCGCGTCCAGGGCGAGGCGCTTGAGATCGTCCCCCTCGACGACCCCCTCGCCCGCCACGAGCTTGGCCTTGTCCGTCCCGAGCCGGAGCAGGAACTCGTCGAGCGCGGCCTCGTCCTTGAGGTAGCTCTCCTTCTTCCCCTTCTGAACGCGGTAGAGCGGCGGCTGGGCGATGTAGAGGTAGCCCTTCTCGACGAGGGCCGGCATCTGCCGGAAGAAGAACGTGAGGAGCAGGGTCCGGATGTGCGAGCCGTCGACGTCCGCGTCCGTCATGATGACGATCTTGTGGTAGCGGATCTTCGAGACGTCGAACTCCTCCGGCCCGATGCCCGTCCCGAGCGCGGTGATCATGGTCGCGATCATCTCGGAGGAGAGCATCCTGTCGAAGCGCGCCTTCTCGACGTTCAGGATCTTGCCGCGCAGCGGGAGGATCGCCTGGATGCGCCGGTCGCGTCCCTGCTTCGCCGAGCCGCCTGCGGAGTCGCCCTCCACGATGAAGAGCTCGGACTCCTTCGGGTCCCGCGACTGGCAGTCGGCGAGCTTTCCGGGGAGCGACGCGCCGTCGAGCGCCCCCTTCCGGCGCACGGTTTCGCGCGCCTTTCGCGCGGCGATCCGCGCCCGCGTCGCCTCCGCCACCTTCGCGCAGACCCGCTTCGCGACGTTCGGGTTCTCCTCGAGGAACGCGCCGAGCCGCTCGTTGAGCATGGTCTCCACCATGCTCTTCGCCTCGGTGTTCGAGAGCCGTGTCTTCGTCTGACCCTCGAAGCTCGCGCCCGGCAGGCGGAGCGAGATGACCGCGGCGAGCCCCTCCCGCATGTCGTCGCCCGAGGGCAGCTCGTCCTTCAGGTCCTTGAAGAGGTTGTTCTTCTGCCCGTACGCGTTGATGGTGCGGGTGAGCGCGGTCTTGAAGCCGATGAGGTGGGTGCCGCCCTCGTGGTTGTGGATGTTGTTCGCGAACGCGAAGACCTTCTCGTCGTAGCCGTCGTTCCACTGCAGCGCGATCTCGACGAGCGCCGCGCCGCGCTCGGTCTCCACCTCCTGCCGCAGCGAGATCGGGGGCTGGAAGAGGACGACGCGGCTCTTGTTCAGGAACGCGACGAACTCGCGGATCCCGTCCTTGAACAGGAACTCGTGCCTCTTGCCGCTCCGCTCGTCCTCGATCGTGATCTTGAGCCCGGCGTTCAGGAAGGCGAGCTCGCGCAGGCGCCCGGAGAGCGTCTCGAAGGAGAACTCGGTCACCTCGAAGATCGTCGCGTCCGGCTTGAAGGTGATCTTCGTGCCGCGCCGCTGCGTCTCGCCGATCGCGGTCACCTTGCCCGCCGGCGTGCCG